>JAJZZB010000069.1 GCA_021797795.1 Actinomycetes bacterium
CGGGGAGGGCACGGCAACAGAACAGTGTACTCGCGACGCGGCGCGCGAGCAACCCCCGGACCATCGGCCCCGGGGAAGGGTACGGGAGCGGGCGCCCGGCGTCAAGGTTTCCCACTGACGCCGGGCGCTGTGCACCCGGATCGAGGAACGGTGGCTACTTGAGCTCGACCGCAGCGCCGGCGCCCTCGAGCTGCGCCTTGGCCTTCTCGGCGTCCTCCTTCGACACCTTCTCGAGCACCGGCTTCGGCGCCCCGTCGACGAGGTCCTTCGCCTCTTTCAGGCCGAGGCTCGTAAGGGCGCGGACCTCCTTGATGACCTGGATCTTCTTGTCGCCCGCACCCGTCAGGATGACGTCGAACTCGTCCTGCTCCTCCTCGGCCGGCGCCTCTGCGGCGCCACCGGCGGCCGGCACGGGCACCGCCATGGGGGCCGCCGCGGTCACGTTGAACTTCTCCTCGAAGGCCTTCAGCAGCTCGCTCAGCTCGAGCACGGTCATGCTCGCGATGTCGTCGAGGATCTCTTCCTTGGTTGCCATCTCTCTCCCTGTTTCTCTCGGTCGGTCTTCGGTCGTTACTCGCCGGCGCTCTCGGCGGGCTCGGCCTCCTCGGCCGGTGCGGCCGCCTCGGCGACCGCCTCGTCCCCGCCGGCGGCCTCGGAGACGGGTGCCTCACCCGTCTCGCCGGCTGCCTTCCTCGCGCCTACGAGCTCCGAGAGCCCGTAGGCGAGGTTCTGGGGCAGCGCCTTCAGCAGGGCCGCGAACTGCCGCATGGGCGCCGCGATGGCACCGGCCAGCTGGGCGAGGAGCACGTCGCGGGAGGGCAGGTCGGCGAGCCGGGCCGTCGAGGAGGCGTCGAAGACGCTGCCCGAGACGACGCTCCCCTTCACGACGAGGGCGGGGTTCGTCCTCGCGAAGTCCCGCAGCACCTTGGCGACGGCGGCCACGTCGACGTCGACGAAGGCGATGCCGGTCGGGCCCTCGAGCATCGGGTCCATGTCGCTCAGCCCCGTCTCGGCCGTCGCACGGCGGACCAAGGTGTTCTTGTACACCTTGTACTCGGCACCTGCTGCCCTGAGGGCTCTCCTCAAGGCGGCGAGCTCGGCCACCTTGAGGCCGCGGTACTCGGTGAGGATGGCGGCGTCCGTCCGTTCGAGGTGCTCTCTCACCTCGTCCACGACGGCGACCTTGTCGGCTCTCGGCCCAGCCACCTGTGCTCCCTTCGTCTCGTCGATGTGATGCGATCCGAGTCGCCGGAGACCGCGCGATGACGAAGAGAGCCGAATCGGCTTCGCCTCGTCAGGCGGGCACTCGCCCTTTACGCACCGAGGTGCACCGGAGGTCTCTGGCGACGTTCAGTTGTGCCCGGTCATGCTAGCCGACCGGGAGATGTGCCCCGAGAAGAGCAGCTCAGGCAGACGCCGCCAGCTCCTCGTCGGTCACCCGGGCCCTGGCCGGGTCGACGTGGACACCCGGCCCCATCGTCGAGGCGACGGTGACCGAACGGATGTAGCGGCCCTTGGCGGCCGCCGGCTTCACCCGGACGAGCTCGTCGACGACGGCCCGGAAGTTCTCGAAGAGCTGCTCGCGGGCGAAGGAGACCTTGCCGATCGGGACGTGGACGTTGCCCACCCGGTCGGTGCGGTACTCGACCCGGCCGCCCCGGAACTCCGCGACCGCCCGGCCGACGTCGGTCGTGACGGTGCCCGTCTTCGGGTTCGGCATGAGCCCGCGGGGCCCGAGCACCCGGCCGAGCCTTCCCACCTGGGCCATCAGGTCCGGCGTGGCGATGGCCACGTCGAACCCGAGGAAGCCCTCCTTCTCCACCCGGGCCACAAGGTCGTCGGCGCCGATCACGTCGGCACCGGCGGCCCGGGCCTCGGCGGCCGCCTCGCCCGAGGCGAAGACGGCGACCCGGAGCGTGCGGCCGGTGCCGGCCGGCAGGCTGAGCGAGCCCCGGACGATCTGGTCGGCTCGCCGCGGGTCGACGCCGAGGCGGACGGCCAGCTCGACCGTCTCGTCGAACTTGGCGTTGGCGAGGCTCTTCACGAGGTCGATCGCCTCCGGCGCGCTGTAGAGGCGCTGGCGGTCGAAACGGGCGATGGCATCGGTGTACCGCTTGCCCTTGCTCACGTCGGCTCCCTTCTCTCGCTCGTCCCGCTCAGCCGACCGAGATGCCCATGGAGCGGGCGGTCCCGGCCACCTGGCGCTTGGCGGCGTCGATGTCGTTCGCGTTGAGGTCGGGCATCTTCTTCTCTGCGATCTCGGTGAGCTGGGCGTCGGTGATCGTGCCCGCCCCCTCCCGGCCTGTCAGCTTGCTGCCCTTGTCGACGCCGGCGGCCTCGCGCAACAGCACGGTCGTCGGCGGCGTCTTCAGGACGAAGGTGAAGCTCCGGTCCTCGTAGATCGTGATCTCGACCGGGATGATGGTGCCGCGCTGGTTCTCGGTGGCGGCGTTGTACTGCTTGCAGAACTCCATCGTCTGGACCCCGTGCGGCCCGAGGGCCGTCCCGACGGGAGGCGCCGGGGTGGCGGCCCCGGCGGGGAGCTGGATCTTCACGACGGCGGTGACGCGGCGGCGTGCCATGGTCGGCCTTTCTGTATCTCTTCGGTCTCGGGTCGCCTAGAGCTTCGCGACCTGGCTGAACTCGAGCTCGACCGGCGTCTCCCGGCCGAAGATGTTGACGAGGACCTTCAGCTTCAGCTGGTCCTCGTTGATCTCGGCGATCTGACCCGAGAAGTCGGCGAAGGGACCTTCCTTCACGCGGACCGTCTCGCCGACCTCGTGCTCGAGGCGGGCCCTCACGCGCTTCTGGCCCTCGACGCCTTCGGGGCGCACCTGGAGGATGCTCTCGATCTCGTCGCGGCGAAGCGGCGTGGGCTTGGTGCCCGGGCCGACGAAGCTCGTCACCCCCGGCGTCTGGCGGATGACCGACCAGGCGTCGTCGTCGAGCTCCGCCCGGCAGAGCAGGTAGCCGGGGTACACCTTGCGCTGCACCGGCACCCGTTTGCCGTTCTTCACCTCGATGACCTCTTCCATCGGGATGACCACCTCGTAGATGCGGTCCTCCATGTTCATGGAGCCGATGCGGCTCTCGAGGTTCGACTTCACCTTGTTCTCGTAGCCGGCGTAGGTGTGGACGACGTACCAGCTGCCGGGCCGGTCGTAGGGGCTCGGCGGCTGCTCGACCTCCTCGACCTCCTCGGCGGCCTCCTCCTCGAGGAGCTCGTCGAGCTCGTCGGCGGCGGGCTCGACGTCGACGCCGGGCACCGAGCCGGCCTCGTCCACCCCGAGCTCGGGCGCGTCGGTCTCCCCGCCTGCCGGCGCGGCCGCCACCTCGTTGTCGTCGAAGCCCGCGGCTTCCTCACTCGTCACGTCAGATGCCTCGCTCACTTCTGGAACAGGTAGAAGATGCCCTTCGCGAACACGTAGTCGAGGCCGAAGACGAGCAGCGTCACGAGGATGATGGTGATCGTCACCACCACGGTGTAATTCGCCACCTCGGTCCGGCCCGGCCATGCGACCTTCTGCAGCTCACTGCGCACCTCTCGGACGTACTCGACCGTCCGCACCCGGATGCTCGGGCGCTCGCCGGTGGGCGCGTTCGGCCGGTGCCCCCGCTGGGCCGCGACCTGTTGGCGCCGCTGGGCCGCCGTCCCGCCCGCGGTGGGCTCCCCGTCGGGCCCGAGCGCCCCTTGGCGCTGCATCATTCGCTTTGTCTGTCGGTTCACGCGTCTACCTCGGCTCGACGCTTCGAGCTGTTGGAGCAGGGCAGGAGGGACTTGAACCCCCAACCGCCGGTTTTGGAGACCGGTGCTCTGCCAATTGAGCTACTGCCCTCCGCCTAGGCGCGGCCGCCCACGAGGGGCACAGCACCGCCCAGCCCGGGCGTTCTCACGATAGCACCAGCGTCCGGGCCCCCCGACGGCGGCCGGCAGGGGTCTCAGAGCGAGAGCTCGCCCTCCGACAGCCTCGAGCGGTCGTCCCGGGTCCGGCCGAGCGTGAGGAGGGCGAGCGCCGTCGCGGCGCCGGCCGCCCCGAGCACCGCCGAGGCGTAGGCCAGGCGGCGGCCGCTCAGCACCGAGCGGATGGCGCGGCGGCTGGCGGCCCGCTCGATCGAGGACAGGACGTCGCCGACGATGCCGGCCGGGACGGCGACCTCGACCGTCCGCACCTGGTGCAACAGGCGCATCAGCCGCCGGTACCGGGCGAGCTCGGCCTGGCAGACGAGGCACCGCTCGACGTGGCCGACAAGGTCGCCGGAGGGCAGCTCGCCGCCGTCGAGGATCTCGGGCAGGAGGTGGCGCACCTCCTCGCAGGTCGGGTGGTCGACCCGGCGGAAGGGGTGGACAAGGCGGCCGAGGTGGGCCCGACGGCTGCTCGCGACCGCCACCGTCATCCCGCCTCGTCGGCGGGGATGCCGGTCGTCGCCTGCGCGTGGGCCCGCCTGGCAGGAAAGATCCGCTCCCGGAGAAGGCGCCGCGCCCGGTGGAGGCGGACCTTGGCAGCCGACTGGCTGATGCCGAGCTCGCGTGCGATGTCCCGGTGCGGAAGGTCGTAGACGTCCCTCAGCACGACCACGAGCCGCAGGCCGTCGGGGAGCTCGCCGAGGGCGGCGACGAGCCGGCTCCGATCGTCCGCCGCGCTGGCGGCCGGCTCGGGGAGGCGGTCCGGGCGCATCTCGACGAGCTCGATGTCGTCGTCCAGGGTGGCGGTCGCCGACCGCGAGCGGCGCTCGAGCGCCCGGGCGGCGGTGTTGACGGTGATGCGGTGCAGCCAGGTGGTGACGGCCGCCTCCCCCCGGAAGCGCTTGAGGCCCCGGTAGGCGCGCAGGTAGGTCTCCTGGACGACGTCGCGGGCGTCGTGCTCGTTGCCGACGAGCCGGTAGGCGAGCTGGTAGCAGGAGGCCGTCGTGGCGACGACGAGCTGTTCGAAGGCGTCACGGTCGCCCTCTCGCGCCCGGGCGGCGAGGGCGTCGATCTCGGCCCCGCGGAGCCGCTCTCCCGGGCCGTGCTGGCGGAGGGGGGCCGGCAGGGCGGTCACGGGCGGCGGAGGGTCAGCGCGTCTCCTTGTGGAGGGTGTGCTGACGATCGAAGCGGCAGTACTTCTTCATCTCGATCCGCTCGCGGTCGTTCTGCTTGTTCTTGGTCGTGATGTAGTTCCGTCGCTTGCAGACCTCGCAGGCGAGCGTGACCTGGACCCGCTTCTCGTTCTTCGCCATCTGTCTTCCTCGTCGTCTGGTTGGCCTGGTAGCGGCGGCGGGACTCGAACCCGCGACCCCACGATTATGAGCCGTGTGCTCTTACCAACTGAGCTACGCCGCCAGGGAGCCCCCTGTCGGAATCGAACCGACGACACCAGCCTTACCATGGCTGTGCTCTGCCGACTGAGCTAAGGGGGCCGGCCACACGGGCCGGGACCCGCTCGGCCCCGATTGTATCCCGGCGTCGCCGACACCCGCGTCTACGATCTGTGGATGCGGATCGAGCAGGCGTCGCGGCTTCTCCTGCGGCGGGCCCTCGAGCGCGACGGCGCCGCCATCCTCCGGATCTACAACGCCGAGGTCCTCACCTCGACGGCGACCCTGGACCTCGTCCCGCGCACCGAGGAGGGCCAGCGAAGCTGGATGACGGCTCACTCGGGCGCCTACCCGGCACTCGTGGCGGAGTCCGGCGCCAAGGTGATCGGCTTCTCCTCCCTCTCGCCCTACCGGCCGAGGCCGGGCTATTCGACGGCCGTCGAGGACTCCGTCTACGTCGCCGCCGAGGCGAGGGGCCGGGGCGTCGGCCGACTCCTCCTCGAGGGGGCGGTCGAGGCGGCCAAGGCGCACGGCTTCCACTCCGTCGTCGGCCGGATCTCCGCCGAGCAGACCGCCTCGATCCGCTTGCACGAGGCGTGCGGGTTCACCACGGTCGGAGTGGAGCGCGAGATCGGCCGCAAGTTCGGCCGCTTCATCGACGTCGCCATCGTTCAGCTGCTGCTCTAGGCGCTCGGCGCCCCGTGGCGCCCCTCCCCGGCGCAGAAGCGAGCGGCGCCGGCCTCGGTCTCTCCCGACGAGAGGGTGTCGAGCCCGCGGGCGAGCTCGATCGCCATCGCCTCCTCGAGGCTCTCGCCGAGGCCGTCGAGCATGCTCGCCCTGTCGTTGCGCAGGCAGGTCTGGGGGTGGCGCGCCAGCTCGTGGGCGAGGGCGAGGGCCACCTCGAGGGCGGCGCCGTCGGGGACCACCCGGTTGACCAGCCCCATCTCGAGCGCCTCCCGGGCCGTGACGGTCCGGCCGGTGAGGACGAGGTCGAGCGCCCTCCCGAGACCGATGAGCCTCGGCAGGCGGGCCGTCCCGCCGTCGACGAGCGGGACGCCGAATCGGCGGCAGTAGACGCCGAGGGCGGCGCCCTCGCCGGCGACGCGCAGGTCGCACCAGAGGGCGAGCTCGAGGCCGCCCGCCACGGCGTAGCCCTCGATGGCGGCGACGACGGGCTTGGAGAGCCGGGCCCGGGTCGGGCCCATCGGCCCGTCGCCGTCGGGGGCCACCCGGTTGCCCTGCCCCGCCGCCACGGCCTTCAGGTCGGCGCCGGCGGAGAAGTGCCCACCGGCGCCGGTGAGGACGGCCACCGAGGCCGTCTCGTCCCCCTCGAACTCGGCGAAGGCCGCCGCCAGCTCCTCGGCGGTCCGCCGGTCGACGGCGTTGCGCCGGGCGGGGCGGTCGAGGGTGACGACGAGCACCTCGCCGTCACGGCCCGTGGCCACCCCCGCCCGGCTCACACGCTCACCTCGGTCATGACCTCGATCGCCTCGCGCCTCGCCCGAAGCACCTGCCGGCCCCGCCGCAGCTTCGGCACGAGCGGAGCGAAGACGAGGGCGAGCATGCCGATGCTGGCGAGGACGACGACCACGGGGTTCGCCTCGCCGAACTCCTGCACGATCCAGTGCGCCTCCCCGATGCCGAGGAAGGTCACCACGACCGTCAGCCAGACGAGGACGCCCCGCAGCCGCCCCTCGGCGACAGGTCCGAGCAGCACCACGCCCCAGGCGAGGTACCACGGCTGCATGACCGGCCCGAGGAGGACGACCGCCAGCATCGTGAGGCCCATCGCCCGCAGCCCCGAGCGGCCGCCTCTCGAGCGCCACAGCAGCACCACCCCGATGGCCGCCGCCAGGACGGCGCCGGTCCCTCTCACGACGGTGAGGAGGAGGTGGGCGGCTCCGCCCTGGCCGAGCACCCGTGCGAGGTCGCCCGCCCACAGGCCGATGGCGGTCATCGGGTCGAGGTAGCTCCGAAGGGCGTCCGGGGTGCTGAGGGCGGTCACCCACCCCCAGCCGAGGCCGATCGCCTGGGTGACGGCTGCCATGAAGCAGAGGGAGATCGCCCCGACCTTGGCGATGGGCACGATCCGGCGGCGCCAGTCCGCCTCCGGTCCGGCCCACTCCCAGCCGACGTAGACGAGCCCGAGGAGCGCCGGGGCCTTCACGAGGCCGCCGAGCGCGATGAGGAGCGTGCCGAGCAGCCGGTGGCGCTCGCGGGCGAGGGCGAGGCCGGCGACGAGCAGCCCGAGCATGAGAGCGTCGTTGTGCTCGCCGCCGATCAGGTGGACGAGGACGAGCGGGTTCATCACCGAGAAGACGAAGGCGGCCCCGGGGTCCCTGCCGGCGCCTCGCGCGAGCCGGGGGATGAAGACCGCCAGCAGGACGACACCGACGAGCGCCACCGCCCGCCAGAGGAGCAGGCCGCCGAGCTCGCTGTGGGTGACGCCCTGGAACACCCCGCCCAGCCAGAGGAACACCGGGCCGTAGGGAGAGGTGTGGTAGAGCCAGAGCCGGTCGGTCAGGTTGGCATAGCTGTTGGCCCCGCTGCCGAGGATCTGGGGGCCGTAGAGGTACGGGCTGATGTGGTGGGCGGTCATCTCGCCCTGGGCCACGTAGCTGTAGACGTCCTTGCTGAGAAGCGGCGCCACGAACAGCATCGGCAGCGACCAGAGCGCCATCACCCCTCCGAGCAGGCGGAGCGACATGTCGGGGCGCTCCCTCGCCAGGCGGGCAAGGCGGATCCAGGCCCGCATGAGCAGCACCATGCCTCCGTAGAAGGCGACGAGGGAGAGGTAGAAGCTCTGGCCCGGGGGGGGCGCCTTGCTCAAGATGACCGACTGGGGAAGGGTCGAGCCGAAGAACCAGGCCGGGGCGTAGCCGAGCGGCGTCTTCTCGGTGAACGGCGAGCTGCCCGGCGAGGCACCGGCGAAGATGAGGGTGCTCCCGAGGAGGCCCATGAGGGCGAGCTGGAGGACGCGACGACGGAGGACGGGGTCGGCGCGGTCGTAGGGGATCTTCTCGGCGACCGGGTCGCGGAACGGGGCGGCGGCGGCCTCGGCCCGCACGAACAGCAGATCCGCCCGGGCGCGGACGACCGCCGGGAGCCGGCGGTACGTCTGGGCCGGCCATGATGCCCGGTCGCGCCTCACGCTCGTCCGTCCCTCACTCGGGCCCCTCGGCGCCGAGCCTACCGGCCGGCGGCCGGACGGGCCGGCGTGCCGAGGCCGGGGGTCGCCCCGGAGGACCGGGACAGCCGTGCGACGGGGCCCGCCGCCGCCACGGGGCCGAGACGGACGAGAGTCGAGCTCAGATCGAAGACGGCGGAGTCGGGCATGGGTGAGGACCTTCAGGGCCTGGTCGCTGCGAGCGACGCGCCGAGGGACGGGACCGTCGCCGGCACCGCTCCAAGGTAGCCCCATCCCGGCGCGCCACCCCGGCGGAGCTCCGGCGGCCGGCGAGAGGGGCCGGGGTCTCCCCCCGGCCCTTCTCCGCGCGTTTCCGGCCGGCTCAGCCGGCGATAGCGGCCACCGAGCTCAGGTCAAGTCCCCCGGTCCGGCCGTTTCCCTCGGCGACGGCCGATCCGAAGCGGTAGACGTCACCGTTCGCCCCGGTCAGCCAGTAGCCCTCGCCCCTCAGCGCACCGGCGATGCCGACCACGTCCATCGGGTCCGAGGAGAGCACGTGCCGCCTGACGAGCGAGGGCAGCGAGCCCTCGAAGCTGGCCTTGCCGAAGTTGAACACGCTCCCGTTGCGCCCGACCAGCCAGTACCCCTTCCCGCTCGGCGCCGACGCCATGGCGACGATGTCGCCGGGATCGGTCGCGAGGAGGTGACGGTGGACGAGGGTCGGGATCGAGCCGGCGAAGACGGCGCCACCGAAGGGATAGACGTGGCCGGTCGCCGTCACGATCCAGTACCCGCCCTGGGGCGAGGCGACGATGCCGACGACGTTGTTCGGATCCGAGCCGAGCTTGTGACGGTGGACGAGGGTCGGGATCGAGCCGGCGAAGACGGCGTCGCCGAAGCTGTAGACGTTGCCGTACCTCGTCACCACGTAGTAGCCGCCGCCATCGGGCGTCGAGGCGATGCCGACGACCGGGTGGGCGGAGTGGACCGCGCCGAGACTGCGGGCGGTGCCCCGCCCGTAGACCGACCCCTTCGAGGTGGCCACCCAGTAGCCCGTGCCCTGCGGCTTGACGGCCACCCCGACGACGGCGCCGTGCGGGGCCGCCACCGAGCCGTCCCCTGCGAGGCGCCTCAGGCTGCCGAGACCGACGATCCCGCCCTTGGACGAGGCGAGCAGGTAGCCGTGATTGCCCGTCCTCGCCGTCATCGTCCGGGCACCGGTGTACAGGCCGACTCCTCTCGCGTTGACGGCGTGGACGGCGAGCCGGTAGGTGACGCCGGCCTGCAGCGGTGCCAGGGTTGCCGAGCGGGCCTTGGCGCCGACGCGGGCTGAGACCTCGTTGCGGCCCGAGACGGGGTAGGCGGTCACGACGTAGCCGGTCACGCCCGACCCCCCGTTGCAGGCGGGCGGCTTCCAGAAGAGCACGGCGGCGTCGCCCCGCCACGAGGCGCGGAGCGCGGAGACCCGGCCCGGCGTCGACTTCATGTAGGTGAAGGTGGCCCTCGTGCTGCTCCAGCCGGAGCCGGTCACCTCCCCCTCGATCGTCATGACCGAGACATGCACCGTCGAACCGGCGACCCCCGGCGGGGCGGCGACGAGCACCTGGGTGGTAGAGCCGCAGTCGAGCAGCGCCTGCTCGTTGGTGAACTGCTCGGCCATCACCGACCCGAAGCGGACGCCCACCACGCAGCCGAGGTTGTCGCCGTTCAGCGTCACGATCGTGCCGCCATGGGCCGGTCCCCGGACCGGGGAGGCCGAGGCGACCGAGGCCGCTCCCACCGGATAGATGACCATCTCGTCGGCCGGCGAGGTGGGGCTGCACCCACTGACGCTGCACAGCTGCAGATCGGCCAGTGCCGGGTTCATCGCCGGGGTCGTGAAGCTGGCCGACGTGTTGCCCGGGATGGCGACGTCGTAGACGGTGCCGAGGGAGAACGGCGAGAGGGCGTCGTTCACGAGCAGCGGCGGGAGGACCTGGTTGAAGCCGTCTCCCTGCGCCGTGACGGCGGTCCCCCCGGTGTCAGGGGCGACCGGAGGCGAGACGCCCGTCACCACCGGGACGCCGGCGTAGGTGACCACCGGACCGCTGGCGCTCTGGCCGCCGAGCGACTGGACGCTCACCGCCTCGGTCAGCGGGTTGACCGTGGTGGCCGGGAGGGCCGGCGCGGCCAGCTCGATCTGCGTCCCCGACACCGAGACCACGTTCGGGGTCACCTGGGAGGACTCGAGGGTCGGGTCGCCGAAGTTGATCGCCGACAGGGTCTGGAAGTTGAACCCGGTGCCCTCGATCGTGACGACGCTCGGGAAGGGCGAGGCCGTCTCGCTCGCGAGCAACCCGGCGTTCGCCGGGGTCACACTCGCCGCCGAGGGGGTCGAGACGCTCGTGATCGTCGGCGTCGGGACGTAGTCGTACTCGGTCGGGGCGGGCGCCTCCTCCGTCCCCGGAGAGGGCGGGAGGACGCCCATCGAGTTGAAGCTGATCGGGCCTTCGTAGGGCGGCAGGATCGCCGAGGTCGCGCTCGTGCCGTTGGCATCCGTCACCGTCACCTGCACCTGGCAGATGTCGTTGGAGGCGTTCTCACCGGTCGGAAGCTGCCCGGCGGTCGCGCACAGCGTGCTCAGGGAGTACGCCGGCACCTCGGCGGTGATCTCGTAGGCCGAGTGGACGGTGACTCCCGGCGACGCCACGCCGCCGAAGTCCACAGCCGGGCTGCTGGTAGCGCTGAAGCCGGACCCGTAGATCGTCACCGAGTTGCCGCCGGACTTCGGGCCGCCGTAGGGCCCGACACCGGTCACGGCCGGAACGGCCTGTGAGGAGGCGTTCTCGTCGACGTACTGCAGCGTCGAGGCGGCGCTCGGCGCGCTCGACTCGCCATCGCGCAGGGTGACGACGACGGCGGCAGGCCCCGCCCCGTCGGCGGGCGAGCCCGGCGGGTTGACGAGCGAGCCGGCGGGCGGCAGGACCGTCAGCGTGCTGGGCGAGGTCACCTGGAGGCGCGTGGCGGGGACCTCGACGCCGCCGACGGTCACGCCGGCGACGTCGGAGACCAAGCTCCCCGACGAGGTCGAGCCGAAGTTCGTCCCCGTCACCTGGGTGCTCGAAGGTGACTGGGCGTTGACGAAGCTCGGGCTGAGACCCGTCACCGTCGGGCGGGCCGCCGAGGGCGCCATCGAGCAGAGGTAGTACGACAGCCCAGCCGTCACGGCTCCGGTCGGAGACAGGCCCGTCAGCTCGGGTGAGCCGAGCCCGCTCGCCATGTCGTAGCCCTTCGTCGCCGGGAAGGTGGCGCCGCCCGAAACCCCGTAGACGTCGTTGTTGCCCGCCGTGACGTCGTTGAACGAGGCGGCGTAGGCGGTCGGGTTCGACGCAACGGCGTAGAGGAGCGGATTGGCGAAGCCGATGCCGTCGGCGGTCGCCGGGTTACCCGCGCAGGTCGTCGAGGCGTTCGCGTCCGCCAGCAGGGCAGCCCAGATCGGGGTGGCGGACGACGTGCCCCCGATCGTGATCCAGCCCGGCGCCGTCGGGAGGCTGTAAGGGATGAACATCGAGGAGTAGATCGTGATGGCGCCGGTGAACTCGTCGGCCTGGGCCGAGACGTCGGGCACCTCCCGGCAGGCCGTCTCGACCTTGCCGACATTCGCCTGCGACAAGCAGAACTGATAGGCGCTGTTGCCGGTCCAGCCCTGCATCACGGCGTCGGCGGCCTTGACCGCTGTCTGGTTGTCGATTCCCGGGACCTTGGCGTCGAGCTGCCAGCTCGGCATCGGCCACGACTGGGAGATACCGCCGCCGCCACCACCCCAGACGGCGCCGTCGTTCCAGACGTGCTCGGTGGGCGGCTGGGTGGCGGCGTCGATCGTCGTGCCGCCGACGGCGGTGACGTACGGCTGGCTGGCCGGGTCGTCGACCGACAGCACCGGCTGGTCCGACGGCGGGACGGTGGACCGGAAGGCGTTGCAGTTGTCCGATCCGGTGTCGCCTGCGGCCGCCAGCACCGTCTGGCCCTGAGCGGCCGCCTCCTCGAACAGGACGTTCTCGGCCTGCTGGACGCCGGGCTCGCCGAGCTGGACGGCCTGCTCGCACAGCCCCCAGCTCGAGGTGACGACCTTGGCGGTGTCCTGAGAGACGATGGACGAGTACTCGTCGAAGGCGCCGAAGGTGGTGTTCGGGGCCTCGTATACGTCGATGTTGGCACCGGGCGCCAGCGCCGAGACGTCTTCCAGGTCGAGGACCGCCTCACCCGAGCCGGGACCAGCCGGCTGGCCGCCGTCGACAGCGGTCGTCGTGAGGCGTCTCATCATCGTCGAGGCGGCGGTGGCCCCGAAGTAGCACTGGTCGAAGCTCGAGATGTCGCTCCGGGCGAAGGGCTCGAGCTCGTAGACGGCGATCGTCTGGCCGGCCCCGAGGTCGCCGCTCTTGTAGAGGCCGAAGGCACCGTAGGAGTTGGCGATCTGGCTGTCGGTGAGGCCCCCGAAGGCGGAGGCGGCCGTCGAGGCCGCCCCACAGGCTTTCGGCGCGCCGCTGACCGAGGGGACGGCGGAGGCCGTCGCCTTCGGGTAGGAGGCATGTGCCGAGAGCGAGGCCCGGACGATCCCGGCCGAGTGCGGTGTGACGAGGTCGTCGAGGCCGACCACCGTCTGGACGGACCTCGAGCTCTGAGCGGGCAGCTTGAGGGCCGTGGTCGCCGTCATGGCGACGCGCCCGCTGGCGAGCCGGTAGTCGGCGAGCGTGGTGTGGAAGGTCGACTCGACCCGGCCGGCCGGCGCCGAGACCGTGACGAGGAGGCCGTTGGCGGCCACCCCGCGGTCCGTCAGCCCGTTCGCGCGGAGCGTCGACGCGACCGCCCGGCGGGTCGAGGCCGAGGCGCCGAAGCGCGAGGCGAACTCGCTGCGGGAGAGGTAGCGGTGGAACTCGGGCGAGCCCGGCGTCGAGACGGCCTGAGCGTAGGAGGACAGCGCCGCCTGGTCGCGCGGCGCGAGGACCAAGCCGAAGGTCACCGGCGTCGACGGCGCCACCCTCGAGAGGTAGCGGGCCCCAAGCGGCACCTCGGCCCGCGGGGTGACCGTGACGAGCGCGGTCGGCGACACGGCTGCGCTGCTCGTCGCGAGCGACCCGGCGAGCGGGCTGAGGGCCGCCCCCGCAAGAAGGACGGCGGCGAACCGCCTCAGCACCGCCGCGTAGCTGTTGTCGTGCGCGTGCCGCGCCCGGAGAACCCGACTGAGCATTCCAGCTCCCCTCTCTCACCCACCGTCGACATGCCCCCGGTCCTCTGGCGAGGAGCCCCCTCCGGATGCCGGACTGCGGGCCGGGCCGACTATAGATGCGCCCGTCCAGCGCGCGCCGGCAAATCCGAGGAGGAGACCCGAGAGCCGGCTTGCTCAGCCCCGAGCGGTGTCACGAGCCTGTGAACTGGGAATTCGAGCGGGTGGGCCGGGTAGGATTCGAACCTACGAAGCTTTCGCGACAGATTTACAGTCTGCTCCCTTTGTCCACTTGGGTACCGACCCGCGGCGCTTCAAGATAGTCGAAGCCGGCGGCCCCTCGATCTGGCCGCAGGGCGGCGTCGCTGCGACAGCCGAGCGGCGTTCGGGCGCCGAGCTGGCTCGTGTCGTGGCCGTGGACGAGATCGCCCGCTCGGCTGACGAGCTTGCTGCCGAGACCGGCTTCCCGGGCATCGTCCAAGTCGACCGGGCGCGGGAGGCTTCCTCCCAAGCGGCCTACCGCCTTGCCCATCGCGGCCTCGAGATGGCGAACGCCGTCATGACCCGCTTCGCCATCGCGAGCGGGACGAAGGCGCTCACCGCCCTGGCGTCTGCTCGGTTGTCGCCGACGGCTCGCTCGAGCTCGCGACGAGCGCAGGGCCCCCGGGCGGGAGTTCCTGCTCGTCGACAAGGTCACCATCTCCCACCTCCTCGGCCACCGGTCCGGGGTCGGGGACTACCTCGGCGGGGCAGCAGGCGGCTCCCTCTCCGACACGGGCTGCGCGACCCGGAGCACCATCTCCCCGTCCTCGACGACCACCCCCGCCCCCGGCGCTTCGAGCCGGGCGGGCGCTCGTCCTACGACATCAGCGGGTACGTCCTCCTCGCCCTTTGAGCGGAGCGGGCGAGCGGCACATCGTCCTACGAGCTCCCGACAGAGCGGGTCCGCCGCCGCCACGTGCAGGCCGGCTCTCCCTGCTCCGAGGAGCCGGACTCTCGCACCTGGAAGAAGGAGACCTCCGCCTGGCGGTGAGAGGCGGCGGGGATGGCGGGGCGTCTCAACCATCGCCTACCTCGAGGTGCTCCGGCCGGCGCTCTTCGCCGGAAGGACCGTCCCGCCTGAGCCCGTGTCCGAGATGCTTCGGCCGGTGAGCGCGGTCCCACGCGACCACGAGCGGCCCGGCCTCGGCTCCTGGCTCCACCCGACGAGCCCGCCAGCCGTACTCGAGCGCTGCGACGCCGGCGCCTTTCTCTCGTCTGTCGCCGATCCGCCACGCCCAGTTGGCGCCCTCGGTCCTAGCCGCAGGATGGCGGCCCGGGAGCTCGGGCGAGGTAGCTTGCCCACATGCCGACTTTCGACGTGACCTCGGAGATCGACCTCCAGGAAGTCCGCAACGCCGTCGACCAGGCGAGCCGGGAAGTCGCCACCCGATTCGACTTCAAAGCGACCGGCGCCTCGCTCGAGCTCTCCGAGAAGGAGAAGGAGATCACCCTGCACGCCCCGAGCGAGGACCGGCTCCGGGCCCTCGTCCAGGTCCTCGAGGAGAAGCTCGTCCGCCGCCACGTCTCCTTGAAAGCGATCTCCTACGGCAAGATCGAGCAGGCCTCGCACGGCGCCGTGCGCCAGGTGGCCACCCTCACCGCCGGCATCTCCTCGGAGAAGGCCAAGGCCATCAACAAGAAGGTGAAGGACCTCGGTCTGAAGGGCGTGAGCTCCCAGACCCAGGGCGAGCAGGTCCGCGTGACGGGCAAGAAGCGGGACGACCTGCAGGCGGTCATCGCCGCCCTCAAGGACGACGACTTCGACATCCCGCTCCAGTTCGGCAACTTCCGGGACTGACGGCCGGGTCCAGGCGAGGAGGCCCCGCTCAGCCGTAGTAGCCCGAGTGGACGTAGAGGCAGGGCACGCCCTCCTCCTCGAACATCTCGAGGTTCCTCCGGTCGTCCTCGAGGGCGAGCTGGAGCACGAAGCCGTACGCCTTGAGTGCCCTCGCCTCCTTGCGCTTGAACTCGACAGCCTGCAGGTAGTCGCCACCCGAGCGCATGATGAGGAGGTCGTAGCGCAACCCGAAGCGCTGCAGCCAGGCGAGGGTGTCCTGGCGGATGCGGGCGGGACGGGCCGTGAGGAGGACGACGGCGAGGCCGGGATCGAGCAGCTCGAGCAGGCGGGCCACCTCGGGGATGAGCGGGTCGGCGCCCGCCGCCTCGAAGAAGGCGTCCCAGTCCCGTCGCATCCCCGCCAGATAATGCTGGCGACCGGACGCGTCGGCCAGCACGCCGTCGACGTCGAAGACGACGGCCGGGCCGGGAGGCACCGGGTCGCCGCGCCAGTGCCAGGTGAGCGGGAAGCCGGCCGGGAGGCTCACTCCTCGGCCGGCTGGCTCATCGCCCTCGTGCGCAGCTCCTCGACCACGCTCTGGTCGGCGAGCGTCGTCGTGTCCCCGAGGTCCCGGCCCTCGGCGACGTCGCGGAGCAGCCTCCGCATGATCTTCCCCGAGCGGGTCTTCGGCAGGTCCTCGGTGAAGATGATGGCCCGCGGCCGCGCGATCGGGCCGATCTTGGAGGCGACGTGGCGCCGCAGCGCCTCGCCGTGCTCCTCGTCGACCTCGACCCCCGCCTTCAGGGTGACGAAGGCGATGACAGCCTGCCCGGTCGTGGCGTCGGTCGCCCCGACGACGGCCGCCTCGGCGACCGTCGTGTGGTCGACGAGGGCAGATTCGACCTCGGTGGTCGAGACGCGGTGACCCGAGACGTTCATGACGTCGTCGACCCGGCCGAGCAGCCAGAGGTAGCCGTCCTCGTCCACCTTGGCGCCGTCGCCGGCGAAGTATCGGCCCGGGAAGCGGCTCCAGTAGGTCTCGCGGTAGCGGGCCGGGTCCCCGTAGATGCCCCGCAGCATGGCCGGCCACGGCCGCGACAAGGTGAGGTAGCCGCCACCCCGCTCGACCCGCTTGCCGGCATCGTCGACGACCTCGGCGGCCACACCGGGCAGTGGGAAGGTCGCCGACCCGGGCTTCAAGGTGGTGAGCCCGGGCAGCGGGGAGATCATGATCGCCCCGGTCTCGGTCTGCCACCAGGTGTCGACGACCGGGCAGCGCTCGCCCCCGACGTACTTCCAGTACCAGACCCACGCCTCGGGGTTGATGGGCTCCCCGACGGAGCCGAGGACCCGCAGGCTCGAGAGGTCGCGGCCCTCGAGGTGCTCGCTCCCCCACTTCATGAAGGTCCGGATGGCGGTCGGGGCGCAGTAGAGGACAGTCACCTTGTAGCGCTCGACGATCGACCACCAGCGGTCGCGCCCGGGATGGTCGGGAGTCCCCTCGTACATCACGCTCGTGGCGGCGTTCGCGAGCGGTCCGTAGACGATGTAGCTGTGACCGGTGACCCAGCCGATGTCGGCCGCGCACCAGTAGACGTCGGTCTCGGGGTGCAGGTCGAAGACGTACCGGTGCGTGAAGGCCACCTGGGTGAGGTAGCCGCCCGTCGTGTGCATGATGCCCTTCGGCTTGGCGGTCGTGCCGGAGGTGTAGAGCAGGTAGAGGAGGTCCTCGGCGCCCATCGCCTCGGGCGGGCAGTGGGCGGGCTGGCCGGGGACCATGTCG
>JAJZZB010000292.1 GCA_021797795.1 Actinomycetes bacterium
ACGCCCTCCACGACGCTCGCAGCGTCGCGGTCACGCCCGACGACCGCGAACGGTTCCGCGCCGCCGTCGAGCACCTCCGAGCGCTCGGTCACTCTGCCGACCGGCAGAACCGCGCCACGCTCGCCCAGGCCGTCGACGACCTCACGGCACTGGCCGGTCAGCTCCGCTCCGTCGCCCAGCTGACCGCCGTCGCCGCCGGCGACCAGCCCCCCAGGCCCAGAGCCGCCACCACCCCCAAAGACGCCTCCGACACAACCACCCGAGGCGTCTCGGGGGTCCGGCCGCGACCTTCCCCCCTCGCCGGCACGAGGAGGGACTACCCCGAGATGGTGCGAGCGAACCTCACGTTCACCTCGGAGGCCTTCCGGCACGCGCTACGGGTCGGCGTGACCCTGGCCGTCGCCGTCGCCGTCGCCCACCTGTTCCCCGTCGGCCACGGCTACTGGCTCCCCATGACCGTCATGATCGTCCTCAAGCCCGACTTCGCCGCCACCTTGAGCCGAGGGCTCGCCCGAAGCGTCGGGACCCTGCTCGGTGCCGGCCTCGTCACGCTCTTGCTGGCCGCGCTGGCTCCGTCACCGGTCGGCCTCATCGTGCTCACCGTGGTCCTCTACGCCGCCAGCGTCGCCGTGCTGCGCGCCAACTACGTCATCTACAGCCTCGGCATCGCATCTCTCGTGGTCGTTCTGCTCGCCTTCACCGGATCCCCGGCACCCTCCCTCGCCGCCGACCGCGCCTTTTACACCGTCCTCGGTGCCATCCTCGCCCTTTCGGCCTACGCCATCTGGCCGACCTGGGAACGCACCCGAGTGGCCGATCGCCTGGCCGACCTCGTCGAGACCGACGGCCGCTACGGCGCCGCGCTGCTCGATGCCTGGGCAGAACCAGCCGCCGCCGACCGTCCCGCGCTCCTGCGGCTGCGCCTGGCAGCGCGCCTGGCCCGCACCAACGCCGAAGCGTCGGTGGATCGGTGGCTGAGCGAGCCAGCCGGTCGCCCTTCGGCTGCCCCGACTCCGCTGGACCCAGAAACGGCGAAAGGGATCCTCGCCGGAGTGCGCCGCTACGTATGGGCGGCGCTCGTCCTCGAGGGACGCCTACCGCCGCCCTCCGGCCCCAGCCGGCCCGACCTCCACTGCTTGGCCGTCGACGTGCAGGACGCCTTCGGTGCGGTGGCCGCCACGCTGCGGACCGGTGCCACGCCAAGGCGCTATCCCCCTTTACGGGCCACCCAGGTGACCGTTGCCCGACACCTGCTGCGCTCGTCTTCGGGGACCGACGACCACGCGACACCGGTGCCGGCGAACGTGGTGGTCGTGAGCGAAACCGACCTCATGGTCAACGCGATCGACACCCTCGCCCACCTCGTCGGCCTCGCACCCGCATCGCTCGAAGCCTCCCAAGAAGGATAGGCACGGTCGGGCGGATTCGGTTCGGTCACCCACCTCGGGCGTGCGTCTCTCGACGATGGGTGCGCTCGCCGGGTCACGTCGCAGGGCAGCCGCATCTCCTCGGAGCGCGCAGGCCGCCGTGAACGGGGCGGGGTTCGAACGGGTCGACTCGAGTGCGACCCAGTTTTCAACCGCTCAGCATCACCCTCGTTCCGCGGCCGTGATCTGGACGCGGGTGCCGAGGCGCTTGGCCGCGGCGATCAGGACCCCCATCGTCGAGTCCGGCACGCTGTTGCGGTAGCGGATGTGCCCTGTCGGCCCGATGAGCACGTAGAGGTCGGGGATGCCGGCTGGGTCGTAGGCGAGGCTGAGCGACTTCGACGCCATCCCCCACTCCCAGCCCGCACGCCTGATGGGCTCGCGGAAGGCCGCCTCCCGCCCGAAGGTCAGCAGCTCGTAGACGCCCTTGTTGCCCGCGGCGAAGTCGCCGTAGAGGCCCAGGGTGAGCACCCGGAGCCCCGCAGCGCGCAGCTGGTGGAAGTGCGCAGCGACCGCGGGGATGCTCGCCGCGCAGCTCGCACAGCCCCCCGCCACGAACCACACCATGGTCGGATTGCCGCGGAGCGAGGCGATCGTCGCGGTCGTTCCCGACGGCGTCGTGAAGGTGCCGTTGGGCGCCGGTGTCCCCGGTGTCCACGTCGGCGCGGACGACGGTGCCGAAGCGGAAGCGGCATGGTGCTCGGTGGTTACGGGTTGGGCCTTGGCGCTCACCGTGCCGCTCCCGCTGCCCACCAGCGCGTAGGCACCGAGGCCGGCGGCCAAGACGAGGACGCCTGCCCCGAGGGCCCGGCGCCGGCGAGGTGCGCTGGCGCGCTCGTGGAAAGAGCGCTCGTGGGCGCCGTGCGCGCTCATGCGAGCGCCTTCGCGGCGCTGAGCAGCTCGGGCATCGTGGATCCCGGCGAGCTGTTCACGTAGGTGATCTTCCCCTTGGCGCTGATGAGGTAGTAGATGTCGAGGTAGGCCTTCGGGTTGTAGGTGTGGGTGAGCGCCGACGACGCCTCGCCGAAGGTCCAGTCCGGGTTCGAAAAGGCGCTGCCGGCGAGGGTCTTGGCGAAGGTGCCCATGGGCGGTCCCGACTGGCCGAGGTCGGCGTAGTTCTCGACCTCGATCACTCGCACCCCGTCGGAGGCGAGCGTCGCGACGTTCTGGGCCATTGCCTGGGTGCCCGCCTGGCACGAGGAGCACCAGGTGGTCACGAACCAGATGAGGGCGGGCTTGCCACGCAACCCCGCCACGGTCTCGGACCTGCCGGCGAGGGTGGTGATGGCGCCATTGGGGGCGCTGGCGCCGACCGGCAGCGACACGCCAGAGGTGCCCGACGAGCCGGGCGCTGCGCCGCCGGTCGACGAGGTCGCCGAGATGTGCAGGCCGACGACCACGCCGACGAGGCCGAGAACGCCGACGACGCTCGCCCACAGAGCGATCCGGTTGCGCCGCCGCCGCCGGGTCTCGGCCCGGCGCCGGGCCGCCCCGGTCGGGCGTGCCGGACGCTGGCGCGTCGAAGCCCTGGTCATCGAAGGGCTCC
>JAJZZB010000070.1 GCA_021797795.1 Actinomycetes bacterium
CGCGCCGCTCTCGTCGCGGTGGGTGCGCGGGTCGAGCTCGAGCCGGCCAGCGAGCCGCTCGGCGCCCGGATCCGCCGGGCCAAGCTCGCCAAGGTGCCCTACGTCCTCGTCGTCGGCGACGAGGACGTGGACTCGGCCACGGTGGGAGTGAACGAGCGGGGAAAGGACCGACCGGATCGCGGGGTGCGGCTCTCGAGCCTGGTCGAGCAGCTGGCCGCTCAGGTCCGGGGACCGCTCGGGCGGCCGGCGGGCGCGTCCGCGAGCAGGGAGTCGTGACCCTCGACCAGCTCTGGGCGGGCTGGCGGATGGCGTACGTCTCCTCCGCCGGGAGCGAGCCCGCCGCCGGCGCGCTGGCGGGATCGGAGTGTGTGTTCTGCTCCATCTTCGGGGCCTCCCTCGACGACGCAGCCCGGATGGTCGTCTGGAGGGGGGAGCGGGTCCTCGCCATGCTGAACGCCTTCCCGTACGCCTCGGGCCACCTCATGGTCATGCCGGTCCGCCACGTTCGCGAGCTCGAGGAGCTCGAGGGGGACGAGGCGGCGGAGCTGTGGGAGGGGGTCCGCCGCGCCGTCGCAGCCCTGAAGCGGGCCTACCGTCCCGACGGCTGCAACCTCGGGGTCAACCTC
Organism: Actinomycetes bacterium; assembly: GCA_021797795.1. Taxonomy (GTDB): domain Bacteria; phylum Actinomycetota; class Acidimicrobiia; order Acidimicrobiales; family Bog-793; genus JAKACF01. Next base: position 627 of record JAJZZB010000070.1, read on the forward strand.
GGGCGGGCGGCCGGAGCCGGCATCCCCGACCATCTCCACGTCCACGTCGTGCCCCGCTGGGTCGGCGACACCAACTTCATGACGGCGACGGCCTCGGTCCGCGTGCTGCCCGAGGCGCTGCCTGACTCCTACGGCCGCCTGAGCCGAGCCTGGCAGTGAGCGGGCTCCCTCCCCGGAGCGGCTCGGAGGAGTTCGGCGGCTTCCTCCCGGGCTCCGGCTACGCACCGCTTCCGTCCCGGTCCGACCGCAGGCCGAAGGTCTGGGGAGCGATCAGGGTGGACGGCGACACGGTGGTGGCGGAGCTGGGCGGATGGAGGGCGGTCGCGGCATTGAAGCGTCGCGTCGAGCTCCCGGTCACCTCGGTCGTGCGCGTCGTCCACGACCCGGCCTGCCGCGAGCACGTGCAGGCCAAGCTGCGAAAGAGGGCAGGGCGCTCGGGCGTCGTGCGTGTCGGCGTCTACCACTCGATCGACGGCTGGTCGTTCTGGTCGGTCGGCATGGGGCGCAACGCCGTCGTCGTCGAGTCCGAGGGGACCCGCTACCGCTTCGTCGTGATCGAGGTGGCCGACCCGGCCGCGGTCGTCGACGAGCTCAGGCGAGCCGCCGGGCTCGCCGACCTGGACGGGCCCGGGGCGCCCCCCGGCCCGATCGTGCCCGGTTGATGCCGGCGCCGCTCAGGCCCGCTCGGCCTCGATCTGCTTCATGAGCCGCTCGGCGATCTGCGGGGGCACAACCTCGTAGCGCTCGTGCTCGAGGCGGAAGCGACCCCTGCCGCCGGTGAGGCTGCGCAGGTCCGTGGCGTACCGGCCGAGCTCGGAGGTCGGAACGAGGGCGACCACCACCTGCTCGTCGCCCTCGCCGGTGTCGGTCCCGAGGACCCGGCCGCGCCGGGAGTTGAGGTCGCCGAGGACGTCGCCCTGATAGGCCGAGGGGACGGTCACCTCGAGCCGCGACACCGGTTCGAGCAGGACCGGCCCGGCTGCCTCGACGGCCTCTTTGAACCCGAGGGAGGCGGCCATCTTGAAGCTCATCTCGGAGGAGTCGACGGAGTGGAACTTGCCGTCGAAGCAGGTCGCCTTGACGTCGACGACCGGGAAGCCGAAGTGCCCTCCGTTCCCCATGGCCTCCTGGACGCCCTTCTCCACCGCCGGGATGAACTGGCGGGGGATGGCGCCCCCGACGATGGCGTCGACGAACTCGAAGCCCGACCCCCGATCGAGCGGCTCGAGACGGAGGTTGCAGACGCCGTACTGGCCGTGTCCGCCGGTCTGCTTCTTGTACTTGCCCTCGGCCTCCGCCTGGCGGGTGATCGTCTCGCGATAGGGGACCTTGACGGGCTCGGTCTCGACGTCGACGCCGTACTTGCGATGCAGGCGCTCGCAGGCGATCTGGAGGTGGGTGTCGCCCATCCCCGAGAGGATCGTCTGGTGGGTCTCGTCCTCGCGGCGCACGAACAGGGCGACATCCTCCTCCTGCAGGCGGTGGAGGGCCGTCATCAGCTTGTCCTCGTCGCCCTTGGCCCGCGGCCGGAGGGCGGTCGACAGGAGGGGGGAGGGCGGGGTGGTGCCATCGACGAGGACGGGCATGTTCTTCGGGGCGAGCGTGTCGCCGGTGTGGACGTCGGCGAGCTTCGGGACCGCCACGACGTCACCCGCCTGCACCTCGCCGATCGGCTCGGACTCCTTCCCCCTCAGCAGCTGGAGGGAGTGGAGCTTCTCCTCGGCGTGCGTGCGGGAGTTGACGAGGACGCTGTCGGCCTTCACGGTGCCAGAGAGCACGTGGAGCAGCGAGATGCGCCCGACGTAGGGGTCGGCGATCGTCTTGAAGACCCGGGCGAGCGGCGGACCCGCCGGGTCGACGGGGACCTCGGTCTCCTCGCTTCCGGCACGCACCCTCGTCGCCGGCCGGTCGAGGGGGCTCGGGCCGATCTCGGCGATGAAGGCCGCCAGCCGGTCGATGCCGACCTCTTTCGTCGCCGAGCCGCACACGACGGGGAAGACGCTGCCGGCGGCGACCCCGTGGGCGAGGGCTGCCTCGAGCTCTTTTGGAGCGGGGACGTCACCCTCGAGGTATCGCTCCATCAAGGTGTCGTCGGCCACGACGATGCCCTCGACGAGGGCCTCGTGGACCCGGTGCTCGAGCTCCTCCATGTCGTCGGGGATGGTGCCGGTGACCGGCTCGCCCGAGTCGTAGGTGATGGCGGTGTCGGTGAGCAGATCGGCCACCCCGCTGAAGGAGGCCTCGTGGCCGATCGGCAGCTCGAGGGGGGCGATGCCTGCGCCGAAGAGGTTGCGCAGCTGCTCGAGCGTGCCTTCGAAGTCGGAGCGCTCCCGGTCCAGCTTGTTGACGAAGATCAGGCGGGGCAGGTTCCGGCGGGCGGCGAGCCTCCAGGCCACCTCGGTCTGGACCTCGACGCCCTCGACGGCCGAGACGACGAGGACGGCGAGGTCGGCGACCGAGAGGGCGGCCTCCACCTCGGTCACGAAGTCGGCGTAGCCGGGGGTGTCGAGGAGGTTGATGCGGACGTCCTCGTGCCAGATGGGGGCGAGGGCGAGCGAGATCGAGATGCCGTGCTTCTGCTCCTCGGGCTCGAAGTCCGAGACCGTCGAGCCGTCCTCCACCCGTCCCGGCCGGTTGAGCGCTCCCGAGCAGTGAAGGAGGGCCTCGGCGAGCGTCGTCTTGCCCGATCCGCCGTGACCGACGAGCGCGACGTTGCGGATCTTGGCGGACGGCACGGTGCCCACTGGCAGACCTCCTCCTTCTCGCCCCGAGCTCACCGAGGGCCGCGCGGGGGGCTATCGGGCGAGCCTATCCACCGCCGGCCGGAGAAGGCGAGGGCAGCCGGCGGGATTTGGGCACCGGCTGGTAACCTGTGACGAGGCACCGCCGGGTGCAAAGGAGCAGCATGATCGACGGGAGACGGCGGCAGGACAAGGCCGGGGACGCGGGCGCGCCCGCCGGGGCCGCGTCCGCCGGGACGGACAGCGCTCCTGGCGCGGGCTCCGCCAGGCGCTCGCTGATCTCGAAGTTCGTGCCCCACCTGGCACTCGGCAGGAAGCTCGCCCGCCACGGGGTGACGGCGGACCAGGTGACCGTCGTCGGTCTCCTGCTCGCCGCCCTGACCGGGGCCATGATCGCCCTCGGCCACCTGTGGACCGGCGTCGCCCTCGTCACCGTCGGCGGGCTCATGGACACTCTCGACGGGGCTGTGGCGAAGGTGTCGGGATCCTCCTCGCGCCGGGGCGCCTTCCTCGACTCGGTCACCGACCGGGTGGCGGACGCCTTCATGTTCGGCGGCCTCGCCTGGTACCTCGCCGCCGGGTCGCGCCCCGAGCTCGCCCTGCTGCCCTTCGGCATCCTCGCGACCGGCAACGTCATCTCCTACGAGCGGGCCAAGGCCGAGTCGCTCGGCTGGGAGGGCAAGGGCGGCCTCATGGAGCGGGCGGAGCGGCTGATCCTGCTCGCCGTCGCCCTGGCCTTCAACGTCGTGATGGTCCCTCTCTTGTGGGTGCTGCTCGCCCTCTGCGTCTTCACCGCCGTCCAGCGCTTCACCCGGATCTGGCGCCAGGCCACGGCCGAGCGCAACGGCGAGCCGCTGGCGAGCCGGGCCGCCAGGGCCGGATCGCCCGCTGCGCTGTCGGCGTGGCGGCCCGCCCGGGTCGAGTCCCGTTGGCGCGCCTGGCGCGAGGCGAGAGCGGCCGGCGGCAGCCGCCCGGTCAGGGTCCGGGCCACCCGGCCCCGCCGGCGCGCCGGGGAGCCTCTCGGGATGAGGCTCCGCTCCGCCCTCGCCACGGACCGGCCAGGCTCCCGGCAGGCTCGTGTGGGCGGCGGCCGGCCTCACAGCCGTTTGGCGCAGCGACGTCAGGAAGGTGCCGCATCTGCGCTGCGCCGCCGGCTCGGCAACGGGCGCTGACCCCACCTCTCGGCTGACCGCCAGGGGGGAACGAGGTGACCGAACGCGGCCATGGCACCTATCTCGCCTACCGCAGCCTCGCCATCGCCGCCCAGGCGCTGCCGAGGCCGGTCGCCTCGCTCGCGGCGAGGGCGGCAGGGCTCACCCTGTCGGAGCTGTGGCGGGACCGCCGACCCATCGTCCGGGCCAACATGGCCCGGGTCCTCGGGCCGCATGCGGGCGAGCGGGAGCTCGACGCAGCCGTGGTGGAGGCCTTCGACTCCTACGCCCGCTACTGGGTGGAGAGCGCCCGCCTGTCCGGGATGCGTCCCCGGGACGTCCTCTCGCACTTCTCGATCGAGGGCTTCGGCGCCATCGAGGAGGTGCTGTCGACCGGCCAGGGGTGCATCGTCGCCCTGCCCCACCTCGGGTCGTGGGAGGTCGGCGGCTTCTGGCTCACCTTGAAGGGCCACCCGATGACGACCGTCGTCGAGCCTCTCGAGCCGCCGGAGCTGTTCGAGTGGTTCAAGCGCCAGCGCTCGGCGCTCGGCCTGACGGTCCTGCCGCTCGGAAGCGGGACGACCGGTCGCCTCGTGCAGGCGCTTCGGGACGGGCGGATCGTCGGGCTCGTCGCCGACCGGGATCTCGCAGGCAACGGCGTCCAGGTCGACTTCTTCGGCGAGGAGACCACGCTGCCCGGCGGGCCGGCCATGCTGGCGCTGCGCACGGGCGCACCGCTGTTCGCCGCCGCCGTGTACCAGCGGCCCGGCGGGTATTACCACGCCGTCGTCCGGCCGCCGCTCTCCTGCCGGCGGAGCGGCCGGTTCCGTGACGATGTGGAGGCCATCACCGCTGAGCTGGCCCGCGAGTTCGAATTCCTGATCAGAACGGCTCCATCCCAATGGCATATGTTCCAACCGAACTGGCCCTCCGACCGCGGCGCCTGAGACAGCAAGGGGCAACCGCGGCCGGCCAGGACGCTGGCGAGGCGCCCGAGCCCGCGCCGGGCGAGCCTCCCGCCACCGCGCCCGCACCGGTCGCCACCGAGCGACCGATCGTGCCGCTGCCGTCGCCGGTCGAGATCGTCGTCATGCTCGACGAGCGCGACCTCGTCGCATGGGCCAGCCCGGCCATCTCGATGCTCACCGGCTGGACGGCCGAGGAGCTGATCGGCACCCCCGGCCTCGACCTCGTCCACGCCGACGACCGGGAGGCCCTCGCCCGCCTCCTCGTCGACATGCGCGGGTCGCCTCTCGCCCTCTCGCTCACCCTCCGGGTCGTGACCGTGTCGGGCGAGGCGGTCCCCGCCGAGGCGGTGGCCACCAACCTGATCGACGAGCCGGGGCTCAACACGGTCTCGCTGACGCTCCGCCGGCTCGAGCGGGGCGGCCCTCCGCGCCGGCGGCGGCTCAGGCCCCATCACCCCCAGACCGTGCTCGACTCCCTGCAGGAGGGTGTGCTCGTGAGCCTGCCGGACGGCAAGGTGCTCTCCTGCAACGAGGCGGCGCCGCGCCTGCTCGGGACCACCCGGGACCGGGTGATCGGCCGGACGATCTCCGACGTGCTCACCTCCCTCGAGCACGACGGGGGGGCGATCCTCGACGAGGACGGCAAGCCGGTCGAGGCCCACCTCGACGCCCGGCTCGTCCTCTCCCTCGAGCGGGAGGCGCCCGGGGGGATCGTGCGGGGCCACCGGCGCCCGAACGGGAGCGTCACCTGGCTGCGGATCCACACGAGCTCGGTCGGGGCCGGCGGCGAGGCCGCCGCCGAGGTGGAGCACCGGGTGCTCTCGATCAGCGACGTGACGGCACTGCGCGAAGCCGACGAGCAGCGCCGCGCCGCCCTCGAGGCGCTCGCCGAGGAGCGGGAGTTCCTCGGAGCGCTCGTCGGCAACCTCGACGCCGGCGTCGTCGCCTGCGACGCCGAGGGTCGGCTCACCATCACGAACGCCACCTTCAAGCTCTTCGGCGACTACCGGCCCGAGCAGGTCGCCGTCGGCTGCGAGCCTCCGGTGGAGGGAATGTTCTGGCCCGACGGGTCCGCCCTGCGCCCCGAGGAGCACCCCCTGCGCAAGGCGCTGAACCGCGTGAGGGTCTCCCGGGTCGAGCTCGTCTTCAAGCCACGCCCCGGGATGACCCCCCGGGTGGTGTCGACGAGCGCCACCGTGCTCCGGGCCGACGACGGCAGCCTGCTCGGCGCCGTAGCCGGCTTCCAGGACGTCACCGACGCGAAGGAGCGGGCGCGGGAGCTCACCGAGCTCGCCCTGCACGACCCGCTCACAGGCTGTGCCAACCGCCTCCTGCTGAACGACCGCGTCGCCCTGGCGGCCGACTTCGCCCGAAGGGAGAAGCTCTACGTCGGCCTGCTCGTCATCGACCTCGACGAGTTCAAGAAGGTGAACGACACCCACGGCCACCTCGTCGGGGACGAGGTGCTGATCGGTGTCGCCCGCCGCCTCCGCTCGGTGGTGCGGCCGGGCGACACGGTGGCCCGCTACGGCGGCGACGAGTTCGTGGTCCTCTGCCAGGTTGCGGGCGGCACCGATGAGCTCGAGCTCGTGAAGGACCGGATCGTCGCCCGCCTCCGGGAGCCGTTCAGCATCGGCTCGACGACGCTCGACCTCGGCGCGAGCGTCGGCTCGGCGCTGCTGCCGGGGGAGGAGGCGGACCTCAACCGTCTCGTGAGAGCGGCAGACGCCGAGATGTACCAGCAGAAGCTCGCCCGCCGCAGCTGAGCCTCGCCCGCCGCAGCTGAGCCTCCGAGGCCTGCCCGGCGTGCCGGTACGGTGGGGCGATGCGGGTCGCCCTCGTCTCCGGCTATGACGCCGGGGTCCCCGGCGGGGTCCAGATCCAGGTCGCCGGGCTCGCCCGTGCGCTCGCCGAGGGCGGTGTCGAGGTGGCTGTCATCGCACCGCGCCGGCGAGGCGACGGCGGCGAGGACAGGGGAGTCGCCTTCTTCCGTGCCGGGCGGAGCTACTCGTTCCCGGTGAACGGATCGGTGGCACCCGTGGCACCGACCCCGTCCGCCGCCGCCGCCACGCTGAGGGCGCTCGGGCGCGTCCGCCCCGACCTGGTCCACGTCCACGAGCCGCTCATCCCCGGCCCACCGCTGGTGGCCACCCTCCTCTGCCGCACGCCGGTCGTCGCGACCTTCCATCGGGCCGATGCCGACGCCCTCTACCGGGCCGAGGGCCGGCTGCTCTCCCGGGCTGTGGTGGCCCGGATCGGGCTCGCCACCGCCGTCTCGCCGGCGGCGACCGAGACGGCTCGCACCGTGCTCGGTCCCACCCTCGGCGAGGTCGTCGAGGTGCCGAACGGCGTCGAGGTGGCCCGCTTCGAGCAGGCCGCCCGGCGGGCGGGGGGAACGCCGCGGGGCCGATACAAGAACGGGTCGGTGCCGCTCGTGGCCTTCGTCGGTCGCCACGAGGAGCGAAAGGGGGCGCGCCTTCTGATCCAGGCGGTCCGGAGGCTGGAGGTGCCGATGCGGGTGGTGGTGGCCGGGGCGGGGCCGGAGACCGACTCGCTCCGCAGGCTGGCGGCCGGGGACGGGCGGGTCGCCTTCCCCGGGCGGATCAGCGACGACGAGGTGGCCGACCTGCTCGCCTCCGCCGACGTCTTCGTGGCGCCGGCGATCGGCGGGGAGTCCTTCGGGGTGGTCCTGCTCGAGGCGATGGCCGCAGGGACGGCGGTCGTCGCCGCCGACCTCCCCGGCTACGTGCTGGCCGCCGCCGGTGCCGCCCGGGTCTTCGAGGCCGGTGACGCCGACCGGCTGGCGACGGCGCTCGGCGACGTGCTCGGTGACGACGCCGCTCGGGAGCACCTGGTGGTGCTCGGCACCGCCAGGGCGGCCGGGTGCTCGATGGAGCGGGTTGCCGGGGCCTATCTCGAGTGCTACCGGCGGCTCCTCGGGCCAGGGGGCGTCCTCGGCGCCGGGCCGTAGACTTCCCCCATGCCACAGGCCCGATCCGCCCGACGGTCGAGGTCGCGCGACCGCGGGCGCCCCGATGCCGACGAGCGTGTGCGCCGGGCGCGCGAGGCCCAGGAGGCCGCCGCCCTGGTGGCGCGCCAGGCGGTGGAGCGGGCGACCGTCCGCAGGGACGCCGTCTGGAGGCAGGCGGCCGAGCAGAACCGCCGGCGCTCCCTCGCGGTCCTCGGGGCGCCGCTCCTCCCCGGCCTCGTCCTCGCCGCCCTCGGCGTCCTCGCACTCGCCCTGCTCGTCGTCGGTCTCGTCCTCCTCGTCGGGTGGGCGGTCGTGGCGGTGGTCGCCTGGCGGTGGGCGCGCTCGGGCGACGGCGTCCGCCTGACCGGCATGAGCCCGGACGAGGCGGTCGAGCGCGGTGCCCTCGACGCCGTGGCGGCCGAGCGCGTGGCGGACGTCACCGAGTCGCTCTGTGCCGTCCTCGGTCTCGCGCCACCAGAGCTCGTCATCCTCGTCGACCCGGCGCCGAACGCCATCTCGGCCGGAAGCGGCGAGGCGAGCAGGCTGGTCGTCACGACCGGGCTCGTGTCGAGCCTCGACCGAATCGAGCTCGAGGCGGTCCTCGCCCATGAGCTCGCCCATCACAAGCGCCTCGACACCCTGAGCGGTGGCCTCTCGGCCGCCCTGTTGCGGGGTGGGCAGATCCCCGGCACCGCCCGGCTGGCGCGCTGGCTCGAAGGCCGCGACCGCGAGCTCTCGGCCGATCTGGCGGCGGTCCAGGTGACCCAGTACCCGCCCGGGCTGGTGTCGGCGCTCGGCAAGGCGCGGACCGCCACGACCCGCTCGCCGGCGACCGCGGTCCCGGCGCCGGTGCTCGCCGGGACCGCCCCGCAGTGGTGGGCACCCCTCGACGGGCCAGAGGACGCCCGAGAGGGCGCCTTCGGACTCGAGGAGCGCCTCGAGCTGCTCGTCGAGCTCTGAGCGCTGGGCGGCCGGTCCGAGGCGGCTGAGGGGGACGAGCAGCGGAGCGACCCGGGGCGGGGCGCTGCGAGCGGGCCCGGCCCGGTGGTGCGCCAACGCCCGTGCGGGCCGCCTGCCGGGCCGGCGACCACGCTCGGCCTTGGTTGAAAAGGGCGCCGGCGGCGGGGTGTAGGCCGCGTTCGACCCAGGTCAGGCCTCGGGAGGCTGTATGGCGAGCCGGTACACTGGCGTCGTGGAGAATCGCGAAGAAACGAGTGCCGGCGCCCCCGTCGCCGGTGGCAGGACCGGAACAGCTCGAGTGAAGCGCGGGCTGGCGGAGATGCTGCGCGGCGGCGTGATCATGGACGTGGTCAACGCCGAGCAGGCCAAGATCGCCGAGGACGCGGGAGCAGTCGCCGTCATGGCCCTCGAGCGGGTCCCGGCCGACATCCGCCGGGACGGGGGCGTCGCGAGGATGACCGATCCCGCCCTCATCGAGGAGATCCAGCAGGCGGTGACCGTGCCGGTCATGGCCAAGGTCCGCATCGGCCACTTCGCCGAGGCGCAGGTGCTCGAGACCCTCGAGGTCGACTACATCGACGAGTCCGAGGTCCTCACCCCGGCCGACGAGGCCCACCACATCGACAAGTGGCGCTTCACGATCCCCTTCGTCTGCGGCGCCACGAACCTCGGAGAGGCCCTTCGGCGCGTCAGCGAGGGGGCGGCCATGATCCGCTCCAAGGGCGAGGCCGGGACGGGCAACGTCGTCGAGGCCGTCCGCCACCTCCGCTCGATCGTCGGTGACATCCGCAAGGTCGCGACGGCCGACTCGGCCGAGCGCTACGCCTGGGCCAAGTCGCTCCAGGCGCCCATCGACCTCGTCGAGGAGGTTGCCGAGGCCGGTCGCCTGCCGGTGCCGCTGTTCTGCGCCGGCGGCCTCGCCACGCCTGCCGACGCCGCCCTCGTCATGCAGCTCGGGGCCGAGGCCGTGTTCGTCGGCTCCGGCATCTTCAAAAGCGACGACCCGGCCCGCCGGGCGCGGGCCATCGTCGAGGCGACGGCCCACTTCGAGGACGCGTCGATCGTCGCCAAGGTCTCGAAGGGACTCGGAGAGGCAATGGTCGGCAAGGAGATCTCCTCCCTCGAGGTGAAGCTGGCCGACCGGGGCTGGTGACCGTGGCCGAGCGGACCCCGGCCCGCCCTCGCCGGGTCGGCGTCCTCGCGCTGCAAGGAGACGTGCGCGAGCACGTCGCCGTCCTGCAGCGCCTCGGGGCGGTCCCGGTCGAGGTGAGGTCCCCCTCCGACGTCGCCGGCATCGAGGCGCTCGTGCTGCCGGGGGGCGAGTCGACGACCATGTCGATGCTGCTCGACTCCTCCGGTCTCTCCCGGGAGCTCGAGGAGATGGTGGCCGACGGCCTGCCGATGCTCGGCACCTGTGCCGGCATGATCCTGCTCGCCCGCGAGGTGGTCGACGGCCGCCCCGACCAGCGCAGCTACGGCGCCATCGACCTCGCCGTGCGGCGCAACGGTTTCGGCCGCCAGGTGGCGTCCTTCGAGACCGACCTCGACGTGAAGGGCCTCGACGAGCCGATGCACGCCGTGTTCATCCGGGCGCCACTCGTCGAGCGCACCGGCGTAGGGGTCGAGGTGCTGGCTGAGGTGGACCTCCCGGGGGAGCAGGGCCGCCGCCCGGTCGTCTGCGCCGAGGGCGGCGTCATCGTCTCGTCGTTCCACCCCGAGCTCGCCGGCGACGGACGCCTGCACGAGCAGCTGCTCTTCAACGTCGAAGGAGACTGAGATGTCCGGCCATTCGAAGTGGGCCACGACCAAGCACCGTAAGGGCGCGATCGACAAGGCTCGAGGCAAGCTGTTCGCCAAGCTGATCCGTCAGGTCGAGGTGGCGGCGCGGGAGGGCGGCGGCGACGTCAGTGCCAACGCCACCCTTCGCACCATGTACCAGAAGGCACGCGACGCCTCCATCCCCCTCGACACGATCGAGCGGGCCATCAAGCGGGGGACGGGCGAGCTCGAGGGCGTCAGGTACGAGTCGGTGAACTACGAGGGCTACGCCCCGGCAGGCGTCGCCCTCATCGTCGAGTGCCTGACCGACAACCGCAACCGGACCGGCTCCGACATCCGCTCGACCTTCTCACGCAACGGCGGGTCCATGGCCGAGCCGGGCGCCGTCTCCTGGCAGTTCGAGCGCAAGGGCGTCGTCATGCTGGCGAAGAGTGTCGGTGAGGACGACCTCATGGCCGTCGCCCTCGACGCCGGCGCCGAGGATCTCTCCGACGAGGGTGACGAGTGGATGCTCACCTCGGCCCCGGGCGACCTGCCGGGGCTGCGCCAGGCGCTCGAGACCGCCTCGATCAGCCTCGAGTCGGCCGAGGTCGAGCTCGTCCCGAGCTCGCGGGTCGCCGTCGAGGACGAGGCGACCGCCAGGCGGGTGCTGAAGCTCATCGAGCTGCTCGAGGACCTCGACGACGTCCAGAACGTCTGGTCCAACTTCGACATCCCCGACGCCATCCTCGAGACGGTCGAGGTCTGAGCGGGGATCCTCGATTCGGCCTGCCCCCCGGGTTAGGATCGAACGCGTGTTTGTCCTCGGGATCGACCCCGGCCTCTCCCGCCTCGGCTACGGCTGCGTGGCGAGGACCGGAGGGCGGTACCTGGCGGCGGCGGCCGGCGTGCTCACCACGCCGGCGTCCGATCCCGTCCCCGAGCGCCTCGCCCTCCTGCGGACAGAGCTCGCCAGCCTTCTCGACGAGCTGCGCCCCGAGGTGATGGTGATCGAGCGCATCTTCTTCCGGTCGAACGCCCGCACGGCCATGTCGGTCGGCCAGGCGAGCGGCGTGGCACTCCTCACCGCCGTCGAGCACGGCTGCCAGGTCGCCGAGTACACCGCGGCGGAGGTGAAGCTCGCCGTCACCGGCTACGGCAACGCCACAAAGGAGCAGGTCCAGCAGATGGTCGCCCACCTGGCGGGGCTCGAGGAGCTCCCGAAGCCGGCCGACGCGGCGGACGCCCTGGCGCTCGCCATCTGCCATCTCGGGGCCGCTGCCTGGGCCCGGGAGCGGGCGGTGATCGCATGATCGGATCGCTTCGCGGCCTCGTCGTCGAGCGACGCAGCACAGGGGACCATGCGGTCGAGCTGGTTGTCGACGTGCACGGCGTCGGCTACCGGGTCCTCGTCCCGCCCCGGGTCGCCGCTTCTGCCGTCCCCGGCGACGGCGAGATGCAGCTCGCGGTCCACACCCACGTGAGGGAGGGCTCGATCACGCTCTACGGCTTCTCCGGCCCGGAGGAGCGCGAGAGCTTCGAGCTGCTGCTCGGTGCGCACGGCGTCGGCCCGGCGCTCGCCCTCGCCATCGTCTCGGTGCACGGCCCCTCCCGCCTGGCGGAAGTCGTCGGGAGCGGCGACGTCGACGCCCTCACGCTCGTGCCCGGCGTCGGCAAGAAGACCGCCGCCCGCCTGCTCATCGAGTTGAAGAGCCGCTTCGACCGCCTGGGCGGGGAGATCGGCCCGCTCGAGGTCGCGAGCGGGGGCACGGCGTCGGCGGCGGCCGACGTCTCCGAGGCGCTCTCCCAGCTCGGCTACGGGTCAGAAGAGGTGCGGGCGGTGCTGCGGGCGCTGCCGAGCGAGGCGAGCGCCGAGGAGCTGCTTCGCATGGCGTTGCGAGAGCTCGCCCCGCGGCGATGAGCCCGAGGCGCGAGATCCTCGCCAACGGCTCGGTGCCGGCGGGCGGGCAGACCGAGGCGGCGTCCGAGCGCCCCGTGACCGCCCACACGAGCGAGGGCGAGGCCGCTGTCGAAGCCAACCTGCGGCCCCGCAACCTCGAGGAGTTCGTCGGCCAGCTGGAGCTGCGCGAGCGCCTCGGGATCGTCCTCGAGGCCGCCCGGCGCCGCGGCCAGCCGGTCGACCACCTGCTGTTCGCCGGGCCGCCGGGCCTCGGCAAGACCAGCCTCGCCGGCATCGTGGCCGCCGAGATGCGGGCCAGCCTGCGGGTGACCTCGGGCCCGGCGCTCGTGCGCAGCGGCGATGTCGCCGCCCTGCTGAGCGGGCTCGAGCCCGGCGACGTCCTGTTCATCGACGAGATCCACCGCCTCGGGCGCGCCGTCGAGGAGGTCCTCTACCCGGCGATGGAGGACTTCCAGCTCGACATCGTCATCGGCAAGGGCCCGACCGCCCGCTCGCTCCGCCTCGAGCTGCCCCGGTTCACCCTCGTCGGGGCGACGACGAGGACGGGGCTCGTCACCGGCCCACTGCGGGACCGCTTCGGTTTCGTCGCCCGGCTCGACCACTACGGACCCGACGAGCTCGAGACGATCGTCGTCCGCAGCGCCCGCCTCCTCGGCGTCGAGCTCGAGCCGGGCGGTGCCGCCGAGATCGCCAGCCGCTCGAGGGGCACGCCCCGCCTCGCCATCCGCCTGTTGCGGCGGGTGCGCGACTTCGTGGAGGTGAAGGGGGACGGCGTGGTGACGACAGAGGCGGCGATGGCCGGACTCGACCAGTTCGGGGTGGACGAGCTCGGCCTCGACCACCTCGACCGGATGATCCTCGAGACCCTCTGCGTCCGCTTTGGCGGACGACCGGTCGGGCTCTCCACCCTGGCGGTCAGCGTGGGGGAGGAGCCCGAGACGGTCGAGGACGTCTACGAGCCCTTCCTGCTCAAGTGCGGCCTCGTCATGCGGACGCCGCGGGGCAGGGTGGCCGCCCCGGCCGCCTACGAGCACCTCGGGCTCGCTCCGCCCGACTCCCCGGCCGATGCCCCGGAGGGGAGCGGTGCCCTGCGGAGCCTGTTTGACCAGTAGAGTGAGTGGGTACCGAGGCGGCCCCTGAGCCGGTCGAGGAATCGGCCCCCCAACCGCTACAGTGTCGGTCGCTTCGTTCTCGACCAGTAGGGAGCGCATGTACCTCCACCTTTCAACCGCAAGCATCTGGCTGCACGGTGTCGCTCTGGCGGGCAAGACGACGACCAAGACGACGGGGAGCAGCACCACGAGCATCCTCTTCCTCGTCGTCATCGTCGCAGCCGGCTACTTCCTCCTCGTCCGCCCCCAGCGCCAGCGGGCGCGCAAGTCCCAGCAGACCCAGCAGTCCATCGAGATCGGCGACGAGGTCATGCTGACCTCCGGGATCATCGGGCGGGTCACCTGGCTCGAGGGCGACCGTGCCCGCATCCAGATCGCCCCCAACACCGAGATCGAGGTGCTGAAGGCCGCCATCGGCCGTCGGACCCCGCCGACGGTGAGCGACGAGGAGATCGCCCCACCTGCCGACGGCGCGCCGATGGTGGCACCGGGGTCGACCAACGGCGTGTCGCCCGAACGGGACCATGACGAGACGGTGCACGAGTCGGCCTCCGAGGAGACCGGCGGCACCCCGACACACGACGGAGACGACAGGGAAGCCTGATGAAGCGGGGGCATGTCCTGAGCGTCGTGCTCGTCTGCGTCGTCTGCGTCGGTGCGTTCCTGGGGGTCCTGGCGGCTCGCTGGAAGCCGCTCCTCGGGCTCGATCTGCGTGGCGGGCTGTCGGTCGTCTACTGCCCGGCCGCCAAGGGCTCGACGACGCAGTGCTCGACCGGCAAGCCGGTGTCGCCGGCGAAGCTGGACACCGTCGTCAGCATCCTCGAGAACCGGGCGAACGCCTACGGCGTGAGCCAGCCGAACATCAACGTCCAGGGCAGCGACGTGGTCGTCCAGCTGCCGGGCGTGAAGAACGCCCGTCAGGTGGAAAAGCACCTCGGCGCGACGGCCCAGCTGTACTTCCGCCCGGTGCTCTGCTACGCCCCGGCGTACGCCGGGGCGGCGAAGAAGTCGAGCTCGACCACGACGACCACGACCTCGTCACCCGGCTCGACCACCACGACGACGAAGGCGCCCACCACCACGACGACGAGCTCGACGGCACCGGCGGCCTCGTCGTCGACGGTGAAGAAGTCCTCCGGCGCCGCCGCAGGCGGGTACCGTCAGCCGCCCGCCTGCCCGTCGGTGCTCCAGCCGACCACGAGCACGCCGAACCCGCAGCCCTACTCGCTGCTCTCGCACTACAAGACGACCCCGCCCGGCTACGACAACCCGAGCTCGATCGTGCTCCTCGCGCAGAAGGGCTTCCCCTTCCGCTACGAGCTCGGTCCGGCCCAGGCGACCGGGTCGGTGATCGCGAGCGCCACACCGACCTTCACCTCCAGCAACAACTGGATCATCCAGTTCAGCCTCACCCGTCCGGGCACTCAGATCTGGGACAACCTCGCCAATCGCAACTACCACAAGTTCGTCGCCGACGACCTCGGCGGCGAGGTGATCTCCGCCCCGTCGATCGACGCCACGGGTGCCCAGTTCGGCAGCTCGGGGCAGATCACGGGCAACTTCAGCTCCGCCAGCGCCAACTCGCTCGCCGTCGACCTCAACTACGGCGCCCTGCCGGTGACCCTCGCGCCCCAGACGACCCAGGTGGTCTCCCCGACGCTCGGGGCCTCCTCGCTGCACGCCGGGCTCCTGGCCGGCCTGCTCGGGCTGGCGCTCGTGATGCTTTACATGATCTTCTACTACCGGGCGCTCGGCATCGTCGCCGTCCTCGGGCTGGCGACGACGGCCGCCCTGTTGTACGGGATCGTCACCGCCCTCGGGCACAGCTCCTTCCAGCTCACGCTCGACCTGTCGGGCATCATCGGCCTCATCGTCTCGATCGGCATCACGGTCGACTCCTATGTCGTCTACTTCGAGCGGCTGAAGGACGAGGTCCGGGCGGGACGGTCCGTCCGCGCCTCGGTGGACCGTGGGTTCAAGAGCGCCTACCGGACCATCCTGTCGGCCGACGCCGTCTCGCTCATCGGCGCCCTCGTCCTGTGGTGGCTGTCGGTCGGGGCCGTTCGGGGCTTCGCCTTCATGCTCGGCCTCTCGACGATCATCGACGTCTTCACCGCCTACTTCTTCACCCGCCCCTTCGTCATCCTGCTCGGCCGGAACCGGATCTTCACCGAGGCGCGGCACCTCGGCATCGCCCGCGGGCTGGCGGCCGCCGGCAGCGAGGGGACCACGTGAGCGACTCGCCGGCCGTTCTTGCCGAGCCCCCGGCCGAGGGGCGGGGCCCCCTCGGCGGCTTCCGCCGCCTCTACTACGGCCAGACCAAGTTCGACTTCGTCCGCCGTCGCAAGGCGTGGTTCACCGCCTCGGCGATCGTCATCCTCGCCGGCGTGCTCTCGCTCGGGCTTCGCGGGCTGAACTTCGACATCGAGTTCGTCGGCGGCACCTCCTGGCAGGTGGCCGCCAACGGAGCGACGGTGTCCGAGGCCCGCTCGGCGATCGGCAAGTACGGCCTGTCGGGCGACACCGTGACGCTGCTCGGATCGGGCCGGCACCAGACGATCCAGGTCGAGGCGAAGCTCGGCAGCAACAAGTCGGTCACGACCGGGCCGCTCGCGAACGAGGTCTCGAAGGCGCTCGCCTCGGCGACCCATCACTCCTCGGTCGCCTCGGTCACCGTCCAGCAGGTCGGCCCGACCTGGGGGAGCCAGATCACCCACAAGGCGATCATCGCCCTCATCGTCTTCTTCATCATGATCGCCCTCTACATCTCGATCTTCTTCGAGTGGAAGATGGCGCTGGCGGCCATCGTCGCCGTGCTGCACGACATCCTCGTCACGGTCGGGATCTACTCGCTCACCGGCTTCCTCGTGACGCCGGACACCGTGGTCGCCTTCCTCACGATCCTCGGCTACTCCCTCTACGACACGATCGTGGTCTTCGACCGGATCCGGGAGAACACA
>JAJZZB010000293.1 GCA_021797795.1 Actinomycetes bacterium
CGGGTCCTGTCCGGCGAGGTGGACGCGACGGTGATGATTGGCCCAGGCGGCGAACGCGGCGGTACGAGGCGACCAGCCCTTCTCGTAGGCGGACTCCCATTCCCAGTTGAGCTGAGAGCGCTCGACGTGGAGCTGGTCGAGGTGGCAGTCGACGAGCTCGAGCCACAGACCAATCCGAGCCGCGTCGTCCGGGCGGGAACCGTCCGGGCGGGCGACGCCGGGTCTGAGGGCGCAACGGATCGTGGCCGCCGGCTGGGTGTCGAGCCAGGTGCCCATCTCAGTAGGGGTTCCCCTGGGTGCGAGCGGTGGCCTGGGCGGCGAGGTCGATCAGCAGCTCCTCGACGTCGGCGGGATCGGTGTCACGCTGGTCGATCCACCACGACGCGGCGGTCACGGTGCGAGCCCGGGCCTCGAAGCGGGCGTCGTAGTCGGCCCTTCTCATGTGCTGTCCGGTGACGTGACGGTCGTGGGCGGCCAGGAGCTGGGAGCGGACGCGGGCAGCCCAGGGAACCGAGCGGTCCGACCCGCCGCGGTCGGACATGGACGCTTCGGTTTCGAAGGCCCGGATCGCGGCGGCCTCCTCGGCGCGGCGCTCGGCCAACCAGGGTTCGTTGTCGGTGCCGTTCTCGTGGTCCCGGCCGGCGCGCCAGCAGTCCGTGCAGTCCTTGGCGGCGAGCCAGCGACCATAGCCAGCTCGCTCACCGACGCTTCGCGGAAAGGTCATGGTCTTCGCGCTGACCCAGGTGTGCTGGAGCGCCCAGATGGTCTCGATCGCCATGTGCGAAACCTCGGGATGTCGGTTGCTGTGGGTGGTCATGGTGTTGGCGGCCCGGCAGCCACTCGGCGCCCCTCGCCGTCCAGTGCGGAGGCGATCGCGCGATGGGCGCGGCGGGTCGCGTCCTCGGTGACGAACTGCTCCCACTCGGACGGGTCGACCGGCTGGGGTTGACGGGTGCGCGATTCGTGGGTGGCGCCGCAGGCGAGCTGGCTCGTCCAGTCCCGGAGGCGGAGCTCGACGAGCTGGAAGGCGCGGTGCCAGTCGACTGCGGCAGTGCCGGGTGCGGTGTCTGCGTAGTTGACCCGCTCCGCGTCGCGCAGCGCTGCGAGGGCTTCGACGTGGCCAGGGTGGCGGTACCAGCATCGGGGGATGACGTGGTGGTCCAGATGGGGGAACCGCCCGACGAGCGCCTCGACCCACGCTCGCAGCGATGCCCATTCCTGGCGGGCTTCGGCGGGGGCGAGGTCAGGCCAGTAGACCGGCGCGGTCAGCTCGTCGAGGTCGGCGGGACCGTCGGCCTCGTACAGCCTTGCCAGGGTGGAGATGCGATCGGCGCGACGCGCCTCGTCCTCGACTGGGTCGACTCTCGACGGTCCGGCGGTGTCGGTCATGGGTGTGCTCCTTGCTTCGAGGTGAGAGCCCGATGGCGCAGGGCTGCGATGATGAGATCCGTCGCTTGGGCACGGTCCAGGCGGCGCCAGGACCGGTCGGATTCGAGGACCCGGTGGACCTCTCGATGGCACACCCGGCACAGCGGGGTGAGATCCCCGTGGGCTTCGTGGCCGAGGCGGGTGTAGCTGCGGTGGTGGAGGTCGTCGCGGGCGAGCGACCACGGGCCGCCGCAGGCCAGGCAGCAGGGTTCGGCACCGTGACGGGCGCTCCACTCGGCTGCCCATCGTCTGCGACGGGCGAACCAGGTGCGGCTGGTCATGTAGTCGCGGTAGGCGAGGCGCCGTTGGAGCCGGCGCAGCGACCAGGCCAGGCCGGGCCGGGGGTCACGCACCGGCCGACCAGCGGTGCTCGGCGGCGGCGCGGATGGCGTCTTCGATCGCGCTGCGGTCGCGTCGGAGCTGCTCGGCGTCGGGCCGGGCGGTCCACGGCCGGAGGGTGAGCATGATCGGGCGGGCGGAGCGCAGCAGGAGCAGACCGTGGCCGAAGGCGATCGAGCGCAGGCCGGCCACGTCGAGGATGGGCCGTTGCCGGTTGGACGCGGAGATCGACCGACCCCCGCCGGCCTGGCTCGTCTCGCTGTACTCACGTTCGGTCCGTTCCCCGACGAGCCGGGCAATGGCCGCCAGGTCATCGGCGTCGCCACCGCCACCGAGGATGATCTTCGCGATGGCCGAGTCCCAGATTCCCTGGGCTTGCTCCCGGCCCCAGCGGTCGCGGGCCTGGGCGAGGGACTGGAGGACGGCGAGGGTGGTGATCCCGGTGCCGCCGCCCTCGGACATGAGCGCCCCGAGGCTCGGGATCGGGTAGTTGGCAGCTTCGTCCAGGACGAGCGCGAGCGGCGGGTCCAATCTGGCGCCCGGCGATGCGGCAGCGAGGCGGCGGGCGACCTCCACCACGTCCTCGATGAGCGCGGCGACGAGCCCCGCGGTTGCGCTCGCCCCCGAGGCCGTGCCGAGCAGGTAGAGCGTGCCCCGGCGGCGCAGGAACTCGGCCGGATCGAACCGCTCGGCCGGTGCGGGTGACACCGCGTCGAGGACCTGGGGGTCGGCCAGCGCGGCGAAGGTGTTGGCGACCATCGCCCAGGTCGAGTCGCGCTGGCGCTGGTCCGCAGAGATGATCGCATCGAGCGCCTTGTCCCACGAGAGCGCCGCGCCAGGGGCGCGGACCAAGACGTCGACCGCGTCCTTCGCCGCTGCAGGGCTGAGCGACCAGCGGTACAGGTCGGCCGCGCTGCGGCCGTCGAGCGCGGCCGCGTGGAGCAGGCAGCGCACCGCGGCGGTGGTCTGCTGGCGCCAGAAGCTCCCCGACTCCGTGCCGTCGCCGGCGTCCGCGCACAGGGCGTTGGCCCGGATCATGGCCGTCTGCGGGTGTTCGCAGCCCCGCACCGGCGACCACCGCAGGGCCGAGGGGACGCCGGTCGCCAAGCCCTGCGGGTCGAACACGCCGACCGGGCCGGCCTTGGCCCGCGCCGTAATGGTGACCGTCAGGTTGTCCGCGCGCGTCGCGG
>JAJZZB010000294.1 GCA_021797795.1 Actinomycetes bacterium
CGAGTAGACGCGCGAGCGCCGACTCCGCGTTGAAGGTGGCCATGCGGATGGCGTGGGTGACGAGCTTGCGCTCCTCGTCGAGCACGGTGGCTTCGGGGCGGACGCTTGCGAGCGGCACTCGGGTGGGCGTGGCGGCCACTTCGGCTGCGAGGCGTTCGACCTCCGCCTGGGCTGCGTTGCGCGCGGCCGTCAACGTGGCGTTGGCGATCTTGAAGCCTCGCATGGTCGGTCGGGCGGCCTCGACGTTGTCGGCCGCGGCAGCACCGACCGCCGCCTCGGCTTGCACCAAGGTCGCCCTCGCCTTGCGTAGACGTGCCTGGGCCGTCTTTCGTTTCGGGTTGGGCACGCTGCGGGTGGGGTCGTCGGGCGCGGCGGCGTAGGAGTCCAAGGCGTCGAGAGCGAAGTGGGCCCGCCCGTAACGGAAGAAGTTCTCCTGGCGCCACCGGTTGAACATCTTGTGGGCGACCTCGGCGCTGGAGGTGGCGGTCAGCGAGGTGACGATCGTCGTCTGGTGGCCGTCTTTCTGTCGGCGGGTGACCTGGCGGGCGGTGAGGGTCTTTCGCCCGTCGATCTTCTTCGGAAGCCGCAGGCGCACGTTGCGCTCGGCGAGGTCGTAGGCGTGCTCGACGCCTTCTTCGGTGAAGGTGTGCTCGCTGAAGGCGCTCTTCGGCTCCTTTTTCACCTTGCCTTTGCGGTAGGTGAGGAAGTCGAAGCCCTTGGCGACCATGTCGGCGAACAGCTCGGGCGACCACCCGCCCCGGTCGAACACGACGGTCATCCGGCGTCCGTTCGCCAAGGCGGAGAGCTCAGGCAACAGGCGGCGGATCTCGGAGACCAACGAGGCGGACAGCACCGAGGTGACGACGAAGACCGGGTCGCCGCGCTCGTCGCACGCCCAGGTCTCAAGCGTCGCCGGGGCGGCGATGCGGGCTCTGGTCACGTGGGCCTTCTGCAGGTCTCGCTTGCCGGCGTAGACGCGGACGTGGCCGTCGAGGTAGAGGTAGCCCATCGCCTCGGGGTGGGCGTCGGCGTGGCGGCGGGCGAGCTCGGCGACGAGGACAGAGCCGAGGTGGCGCCCGGCCAGTTCGGCGAGCTTGCGCCGGATGGTCTTCACCTCCGGGGCCCGATCGAGCCCCAACAGGCGCCCGAGGTCGGCGGGGGGAAGACGCGTCGCCCCTTCGGCGCGTGGCTCGCGAGCCACAGCCAAGAACACCAAGGTGAGGATCGACGAGGTGAGCCCGTAGAAGCCGTTGCGCATCTTCTGGTAGGTGCTCTTCGCCGCGTCCAGCAGCCCGGTCGCCTCCAAAGCGGGCACGATGAGCAGCGTCCCGAGGCGCCCAAGCCCCGCTCCCTCGGTGAACACAGGCGCTGCCTCGTCGAGCAGGCCGTAGCGGGCGAGGGCCCGCTCGGCTGTCCGGGGCGCGGGTAGCGGCACCGGGAGCAGACCCATGTCCGCTGCCCCCTCGGCGCCGGGATCGAGGTGAGCGCTCTTCGGCGCGTCGTCGCGCTCACCTTCATCGGCGTTGTCGGCCTCGGCCCCGGTCGCTGCGTCGGCGCTGGCGCGCCCTGCGCCCACGAGGCCGAGCACCTGGCGCACCGGGTAGGTCGACAGCCCGACTGCGGCGGCGATCTCGCGAAGGCTCTTGCCCTGAGCCCGCAGCACCCAGATGCGCCGAGCAGTCTCCTCGCTCACCTTGTGCGGGCGTTTCGGTCCACGCCGGTGCTCGATGAGGCCGGCGATCCCGTGCTCGGTGAAGCTCTTGGACCAGCGCCACAGCGTTCCGACCCCCACCGAGAAGGCCGCCGCCACCGCGCCGGGCTTGGCGGTTGCGGTCCGCACAAGCTGGACCGCCGCGAACCGTCGTGCGCCTTCGTCGCCGGCGTCCCACGCGTAGGCCGCGTTGCCCCAGATGAAGACCACCCCACCCTCGTCGTTCTCGAGGACGCCCGCCGCCTCGCCGATCGCCCGCGCCCCTGCCGGCAGCAGCGGAAGCGGGGCCTGTGCACACCTAACCACGCGCCTATTACATCACATCTTGGAAACCAACGAGTGGATGGTACAAAGCCAATTCACGAGGTCAGAGCGTGATTTTCAGCGCGAAATCCGGGCCTCTATGTCCGGAGCCCTGGAATCAGGCGCTCACCTGGACGATGTCGGTCACGGCCAAGATCGACCTGGTGGGCCCGACCAATCGAGGGTTGGCGGTCGGGGTCGACGAGTCGGCCGGGTACATCGGTGTCGGTCTCGGCGGGTTCGCCGCAGGGCTCCTCGTCTCCTCCTACGGGCTACGCCCCACTCCCTACCTGCTTGCGCTCGGTGTCGTCGCGCTCGGGATGCTCGTCACCGTTGGCCCTGCCAGGGAGACCCTTCCCTTCGCCCGCTCGGAGTCCGCAGCCCAGGGAGACGGCTCTGCCAGCGTTCCTACTGGGATGTATGCGCCCGCGCCGCGCCTTCGCCGGCTCGCCGCCTACATGAGCTGGCACGACCGCTCGATGCTGGCGGTGTGCCAGGCCGGGTTCTTCAACAAGTTCGCAGACAGCCTGGTTGCGGCCTTCTTTCCGCTCTACCTGGTTCGCCGAGGGGTGTCGCTCGCCGAGGTCGGTGTCTTGGTCGGCGTCTACGCCTGGGTGTGGGGGCTCGGTCAGGTAGCAGCCGGCGCCCTGGCCGATCGCATCGGCCGCAAGCTGCCCATCACCGCCGGCACCTTCCTCATCGCCGGCGGTCTCGCACTGTTCGTCGCCACCTCGGCGCACGCCACCTGGTTCGCCGGAGCCGCGCTCATGGGCATCGGCATGGCCCTCGCCTATCCCAATCTCATCACCGCCGTCGGCGACACTGCAGACCCGGCTTGGCGCGGCGGCGCCCTTGGCGTCTACCGGCTCTGGCGTGACGGCGGCTACGCGCTCGGCCCGCTGGTGCTTGGTGGTATCGCCGTAG
>JAJZZB010000295.1 GCA_021797795.1 Actinomycetes bacterium
ACGCCAAGGCCCGCAAGGTGGCGATCTCGGTCGGCGCGCCGGGCAACGTGATCGACGCCCCGGCCTCGGAGGCCTTCCAGGCCTGACCCAAGCCCACACGACACGGCCCGGGCGTCGGCCCGGGCCGTGTCGCGTCAGAGCCCGAGCAGGTGACCGCCCTCGCCGAAGGAGTGGAGCGCCCGCGGGGCCGTCGAGATGCAGGTGATGGCCGCCACCGCGAGCGTCGTCCTCCAGGCGAGCTCGGGTCCCGCCCCGATCGCCCAGGCCGCCGCCGCCTTGATCGGCGAGACGTGGCTCACCGCCAGCACGTCTCCGGTCGCCGCCGCGGCCGCCACCTCCTCGCACCAGCTGGCGACGCGGGCGTGCACCTCGGAGAGCGTCTCACCGCCCGGCGGGCGCCAACTGGGGTCCCGGCGCCAGGCCTCCCACCGCGCCTCGCCCACCTCCCCCGGGTCAAGGCCCTCGAGCTCGCCGTAGTCGATCTCGGCGAGGCGCTCGTCGAGATCGACCTCGACGGCGTACCCGGCGGCCCCGAGCAGGACGGCTGCGGTCCGCCGGGCCCGGCGCAGCGGGCTCGTCACCACGACGAGGGGGAGATCGCCGGCGCCTCGGGAGTCCCTCACCCTCGCCAGATGGCGCCCGGTGGCCTCGGCCTGGCGGACGCCGCGCTCGGTGAGCGCCGGGTCGCTCCGGCCGACGAGGACGCCGGCCGCGTTCATCTCGCTCTGGCCGTGGCGGACGAGGATCAGCACGGGCCGCCCGCCACCGCCCGAGCCCGGGCGGCGGTCCGCGCCCTCATCCTCGAAAGCTCGGTGTCGAGAAGGTCGTCACGGGTCGCTCAGGCGACGAGGATGCGCCCGCACTGGTCGCAGAAGACGACCTCGCCCGGCGCCGCGTGCAGCACGTGCTCCCGCTCGCTGTTCGGGAGCTTCAGGTGGCAACCGCCACAGGCGCCGTCGGCGAGCCGGGCGGCGCCGACGCCGCCGAGCCGCTGCCGCAGCCGCTCGTAGGTGGCGAGGAGGTCGGGCGGCAGCCCGGCTGCCAGCCGCCCCCGTTCGCCGGCCACCTCTGCCGCCTCGCCCTCGAGGACGGCCTCGGCCCCCGCCAGGGCGGCCGAAGCCTCCCGGCGGGCGCCCGCCAGGCCGGCGAGCTCCCCCGACAGGGAGCCGAGCTCCTCCTCGAGAGGCTCCATCTGCTCCATGACCTCGAGCTCCTCGTCCTCGAGCTGCCGGCGGTGGCGGGCGAGCGACTCGCTCTCGCCGCTCATCGCCTGCACCTCCCGGTAGGCGCCCCCCTCGCGCAGCCGGCGCTCGATGGCCTCGATGCGCGAGCTGTAGGAGTCGGCATGCGCCTCGAGGTCGGACAGCCGGGCGTCGAGACGGTCGCGCTCGGTCCGGACGCCGGCCGAACGCTCCTCGAGCTCCGCCGCCCGCGCCTCGAGCGCCTCGAGAGCTCTCCGCTCCCCGAGCTGACGGCGGCGGTAGGCGAGCTGGTCGAGATGGAGGTCGCGCGCCTGGACCTCGAGGAGCAGCGCCAGCGGATCCTGCGGCCCCGTCGCCTCGCTGTCCTCCATCAGCTCGGAGGCTACCGTGCGCCCGGGAGGCCGGCTGAGTGGCCGGGGGGACCGAAGGCCTCCCGGCGTGCGGTCATGAGCGATCCGAGCAGCTCCGGGGTGGCGGCCGCCACCGGCTCCCGCCGGGCGGCGTGGTCGAGGACGACGAGGTCCCCCCCGCTGGCCTCCGCCACGGCGGCCCCGGCCTCCCCGCAGACGAGCACGCCGGCGAGGTAGTCCCAGACGCCGTGCCCGTCCGGGCCGCAGTCGACGTAGCCGTCCAGGGTCCCGTCGGCCACGGCGCACAGGTCGAGCGCCGCCGCCCCGAGGGCCCGGTACTGGCGCCAGCCGAGGTGCTCGGGGGGGTAGCCCGAGAGGCCGACGACCGCCCGCCGCAGCGAGGTGGTGCCACTCGGGCCGATCGGCCGCCCGTCACGGGTCGCCCCCTTGCCGCGCACCGCTTCGTAGCGGCGTCCTGTCGCCTGGTTCACCACGTGGGCGGCGAGGGGCCCCTCCCGGTCGAGCACGCAGATGCTCGTGGCGTACCACGGGATCCCCCTCGAGGCGTTCGTGGAGCCGTCGACCGGGTCGATGACGGCGACGAGAGCGGCATCGGGGGGCCCGCGGCGGCCCGACTCCTCGCTCAGCACGCCGAGGCCGGCGCCGAGCAGGACCTCGCAGGCGGCATCGTCGGCGACGAGGTCGGAGCGGTACTGGCCGGCTCGAAGACCCGACGGCCCCCAGTCGCTCAGCCGGCCGAGCGCCGACCGGATCCGCTCTGCCGCCTCGGCGAGGAGTTCGAGCACGTCCGGGGGGTCCACGCTCGCACGGTAGCCGCTCGTCCGCCTAGACTCGCCGTCGACATGGCCGTCATCGATGTCGCCGGCTACGTGGCCGAGTTGAAGGATCATGCCGTCGATCACGGCTTCCACGTCCATGACGAGCGCCACTTCGTCGAGACGTACTCGCTGCGGCAGTTCTGGGAGGTGGACCTCCACCCTGAGGAGGGGTGTGGCGGTCCGATCGACCTCCACCTCGCCCTCGAGGTGGAGCCCCGCAGCCTCCTCTCGTTCGAAGACGCCGTCATGGCCCTGCCCGACGATGCCGAGCCCCCGGACAAGTGGTTCTTCCCCCTCACGTTCAACTGGGGGGTCCCGCCGCTTCCGAACGGACCCGATCTCTTGAGGCTGGCGCTCGATCTGTCCGAGATCGGGGGGCTCGAGCTGCCGCTCGAGATCTCCGCCACGGACTCGTACGGATCGGCCACCGACCCGCCCGTGCGGCGGCTCACCATCGTGGCCCGCCAGGAGGTCTCCCTCGCCCGGGTACTCGCTGGAGAGGAGCTGTTGTGCGAAACCTTCGACCGCGCCCTCGGCGTGA
>JAJZZB010000296.1 GCA_021797795.1 Actinomycetes bacterium
TCTATGGCGACGAGAGAGTCCAGGACTCCTGACATAGAGCGACATCTTGCTTTATAAATATGGGCAAGGATTCGCGTTTTCTAGCTGAGCGTGGGACAATATCTGCGTGTCAGTCGCCGTGCTGCTCCGTCATGCTGGGATGGGTCCCGTGATGCTCGGACGCCCCCTTCCGCTCGTCCCGACCGGTTCGGTCGAGATCAACAAGGCTGCATCCCTGCTCGAGACCGAGCAGGGCGGCGCTGTGTTCATCTTCGGCATCGCCACCTGGTGCTTCGAGCCAGACGACGTTACCGGCCGGCGCCTGGCGGCGGTGCAGCTCGTCGAGACGAAAGCGGCGACGCCGAGTCAGGTCGCTGCAGCCTTCGGCGTCGACTTCGAGACGCTGCGTCGCTGGCGCAAAGCCTACGCCGCCAACGGCACCGAAGGTCTCGTGCCGCAAAGGCGTGGGCCTCGACGTGCGAGCAAGCTGACCGAGGAGAAAAAGACCGAGATCGCCGAACTGCACAGACAGGGTCTCGGGCTTCGGGCGATCGCCCGCGCGCTCGAGCTCGATCCCTCGACGGTGCGCCGTGGACTGCCCGGAGCCGCTCCGGCTGTGCCTGCACGAGCACCGGCCGGCACGAAGCTCGAGCCGCTGGCACGACCCGAGCCACGAGAGGCCGAGCGTGCCCTCGCACGCGGCGGGCTGCTGCCCGGGGCCGAGCCGGTGATCTGTGAGGGTGCGTCGCTTCCTTTCGCCGGCGCGTTGGCCGTTTGAGGCATTGCTGGCAACGGGCGTGCTCGACGCCTTCGACTCGGTCTTTTCGAGCGGGCGTGCGGCGTTCTACTCTCTTCGTTCCCTCGTGCTCGGTGTCGTGTTCTACCTCCTGCTCGGCGAGGCACGCGCCGAGGGCCTGACGAGGCTCGACCCCGTCGATCTCGGTCGCCTGCTCGGTCTCGACCGGGCGCCGGAGGTAAAGACGATGCGCCGGCGCATGGAGGAGCTTGCCAGGCTGAGCCGGAGCGACCAGGTGCTTGTGCACCTGGCCGAAGTTCACCTCGCTTCGGCACAAGAGGCGTGCGGCCTGTTCTACGTCGACGGCCACGTCCGCGCCTACCACGGCACGGCCCGCCTTCCAAAAGCCCATCTCGCTCGTGTCCGGCTCGCCGCTCCGGCAGAGGTGGACACCTGGATCTGTGATGCCAACGGCGAGGGCGTGCTCTGCTGGAACACCGAGCCCGGTGCCAGCCTGACCGGGGAGCTCGAGATCGCCGCGAGGCAGATCCGTCGCCTCGTCGGCGAGGACGCGTGGCCGACGATCTGCTTCGACCGCGGTGGCTACAGTCCGAAGCTCTTCGCCGAGCTTGAGTCGGCGCGCTTTCACCTGCTCAGCTATCGCAAGGCGCCCCTCGATGACGAGCCGCGAGACGCCTTTTCTGTCTACAAGCTCACCGACGACCTCGGCCGAGACCAGACCTACCTGCTCAGCGATCGCATGGTGCGGCTCTCCTACAAGGTCGGCAAGGCGACGAAGATCTTCTCCTGCCGCCAGGTCACCCGCCTCGATGAGCGGACCTGCCACCAGACCCAGATCCTCACGACACGGACCGACCTCGCTGCGGAGAACGTCGCGTACGCGATGTTCTCCCGTTGGCGGCAGGAGAACTTCTTCCGCTACCTGCGTCACAACCTCGGCCTCGACGCCCTCGACACCTATGCCAAGCACGAGGACGACCTCGCCCGGTCCGTCCCGAACCCGGCGAAGAAGAAAGCTGCCTCGGCCGTGCGCTCCGCGAAGGCCGCCGTCACTGCCGCCGAAGCAGAGCTCGCCCGGACGACTCTAGAGAAGGGAAGTGCGGGCCTCGACGGGATCGACGCGGCGCGCGAGGCGCTCCTCGACGCGAAGGCCGCACAGCGTGCTGTCCCGGCCCGCGTCGCCCTCGGCGAGGTCTATCCGGACGCGATGCGCCTCTCGCCCGAGCGCAAGCGCCTGCACGACGCGATCCGCATGGCGACCTACAACGCGACGACCGCCCTCTGCCGAGTGCTCGCGCCCCACTATCCCCGGGCCGAGGACGAGGGCAGGACCCTGCTTCTCGAGGCGCTGCGCTCACCCGCCGACCTCGAGGTAGTGAACGGTGACGAGCTCCATGTGCGCATCAACGCGCTCTCCGCACCACGGCGCAGCCGGGCGATCGCCGCCCTCTGCGCGGAGCTGAACGAGACCGAGACGATCTACCCGGGAACGAACCTTCGCCTCGTCTTCAGCGTGAAGGGGTTCTGAACCTCCTCGCTGGCAGCGCTCGACCCGCAGGGATCATCCCAACAGGTCAGGAGTCCTGGAGTCAGGCCAGGACCTCGACGAAAGGCGGCCGATAGCTAAGGCGGCCACCCTCGCCGGTGAAGAGCGAAGCGTCGAGGTCGTGCACCGCGTTCGGGGCCACCGCCGCAGCGAAGGCGACCGCCGCGGCAACGGCAGCGGGCGGCTCGAGCATACAGCCGACAACGACGCCCAGCCCGGCGGCCCGGGCGACGGCGACGACGTCGGCGGCTGGGCGCAGGCCGCCGCACTTCGCGAGCTTGACATTGACGGCGTCGGCGGCCTCGAGCTCCACGAGGCGGAGAACGTCAGCGGCCGTGCGCACCGACTCGTCGGCGAGCACGGGCCAGGGGAAGGCGGCCCTAATGCGGGCGAGGCTTCGGAGATCCGAGGCGTGGACGGGCTGCTCGACCAAGTCGAGGACGAGGCCGTCACGCTCGAGGGCGCCGAGCACGAACTGCGCCTGCCGCCAAGTCCAAGCCTGGTTGGCGTCGAGCCGGAGCGCCGCCCGGCCCTCGGTGGCGGCTGCGACAGCTCGGACACGTGACAGGTCGTCTGCCGGGTCGGATCCGACCTTCAGCTTGAGCACCTCGAACCCCTCGTCGCACCGTCTTAACGCGTCGGAGGCCATT
>JAJZZB010000297.1 GCA_021797795.1 Actinomycetes bacterium
ACCACCCGATCGACCGGTGTCGGCGCGATCGCTCCGAACGGGTCGTTCACCACCGCCTCGGGCGCCCAGGCCGCGATCGGCTCGCTGCGGGGTCACCCCGCCCTCGTGTGGTTCGTCACGACCTGGTGTTCGAGCTGCCAAGCCGGTACCCAAGCTCTCGCTGGCGAGATCGGCAACCTCGCGTCGCGAGGTGTGCGCGTCGTGGAGCTCGAGCTGGCAGACGACCTCGGCCAGTCAGGTCCGTCGATCACCGCCTTCGCCCGCCAGTACGCCGGCGCCGCCTCCGCCAACCCCGACTGGACCTGGGGGGTGGCGTCGAGCCGGCTCACCGCCACCTACGACCCGGCCGGTGAGCTCGAGATCTACTACCTGCTCGACGCGTCGGGACGGGTCACCTACGTGAACTCCCCCCTCGTCTCCACGATGAGCGGCCTGTTGGGCGCAGTCGCCCGCCTTGCCGGCAACGGCCACGCCTGACGCTTCGGCCGCCGCTACAGGCCGTTGGGGAAGGTGATGTGCTCGGGGGCGATGAGCGGGGTGCCGACGTCGAGCTGGATCTGGGCGTACGCGTGTAACGGGATGTCGCGGGGGTTGGCCTCGCAGCGCTTGCCGTCGTAGAAGGCGGTCACCTTGGCGTGGTACGGGCCGACCTGCTCGGGCCCGAGCGGCTCCCGCCATTCGTCGAAGAAGTCGCCGAGGGTGTAGGTCCGCCGGACCGGCGACTCGATGTGGATGATGCCGTCGGCGACGAGGGCCCGAGTGCAGGCACGTGGGTGCTGATCGGCCTCGGTGCCGTCTTCTACGAGAGGGTGTCGCTCATGGTAGCGGTCCGCTCCTCTGGGGCAGGCGTACTACGCTTCGTCGCAGGTAGCGAGGCGCGAGGTGATCCGGGTATGGCGAAGCTGGCGATGGGAGAGCTCGAGGCGGAGGTCATGGACGTCCTCTGGGACGCCGCCGGCCCCCTCACGCCGGGCCAGGTCCACGAGCTGATGTCGGGGGAGCGTCGCCTGGCCTACACAACGGTGATGACCATCTTGGTGCGCCTGTGGCGCAAGGGACGCCTCGACCGCCAACCGGCGGGGCGTGCCTATGCGTACCAGCCGCTGAAGAGCCGGGAGGCCTACGCAGCGTCGCGCATGGGCGAGGTGCTCGGTGCCACCAAGGACCGCCCGCTGGCGCTCAGCTATTTCGTCTCCGGCCTCAGGCCCGGTGACCGGGCTCGGCTGCGCCGGCTGCTCGACGGCGACAGGCGGAGCTGACCGGCGGTGGGCGTGGCTTTCGTGCTGGCAGGGCTCGGCCTCGTCGCCCTTCCCGGCGCGCTCCGGCCGATCGGACGCCGCCTAGCGCCGAGCGACTGGGCGCGGCTGAGCGCGGCCGCCTTGGTGGGTGGGTTCGGGGTCTTCGAGCTGGGCTTGGTGTTCTACGCCGCCCCCACGGTCCTGTCTGCATCCGGTGCGTTCGGCCTTGCCTCGCTCTGCCTGCAGATGCTCGGGGGTGTGGCGCCCGGCGGGGCAGCCGCAGGCTGGGCGGCGGGCGTCCTGGCCGTGGTCGTCGCCGGCTCGGGTGCGCTCGCCCTCGATCGGGCGCGCCGGGTTCGTCGCGGGACGTGGGTCGAGCGCTGTATCGGCGAGCACGCCCGGCTCGGTCACCACGACCTGGTCGTGCTGCCAAGTGACGAGCTGGCGGCCTTCAGCGTGGGCTGCCAAGGAGGTCAGAACTACCAAGGAGGTCAGGTGGTCGTCTCCTCGGGGCTCGTCGCCGCGCTTTGCCCGGACGAGCTCGCCGCGGTGCTCGCCCACGAGGCCGCCCATCTCGACCACCGCCACCAGCGCTATCTGAGCGTCGCCAGCGTGGTGCGCCACGGCCTCGCGTTCTTCCCCCCCGCGAAGCACAGTGCCCGGGCGCTCGTGGTGGCTCTCGAACGCTGGGCCGACGAGGTGGCGGTCGGTGTCGTCGAAGACGGTCGTGACCGGCTGCGCAGCGCGCTGCGTCGGGTGACGGCCTCGATGGTCGGCGTCGAGGTGGCCGCCTTCTCGGCGGCCGACACGGTCGCGGAGCGCCTTGCGGCCCTCGACGGGCCACCGCCTGGGCTCGCGGTCGCCCCGCTCGGGCTGCTCTACAGCCCCGGGTTCGCTCTCTGCGTCGCCTCGGTGACGGGGTTCGGGGTCTGGATCGGCAACCTCCAGATGCTGTTCCAGATGTCCGGTCACTGCCCGCTCTGACAACTTGCTCGACCCGAGATGGGGTAACTACGCTATGTCGTAGATGACGCCGCTCCTGCTCCCACTCTTCGCGCTCGTCGGCGGCATGATCTCGGTCGCTTCGCCGTGCACCCTGCCGCTGCTGCCGAGCTACGTCTCGTACATCTCGGGGCTCCCAGTGTCCGAGCTGAGCCGGATCCAGGCCCGATCCGTGACCCTTCGGGCCGCTGTGCTGTTCGTGGCTGGGTTCACGCTCGTGTTCACCATCCTCGGGGTGGCCGCCGGGCTGTTGGGGTCGCTCGTGGTTCGCGAGCTGCCGCTCGTCATGGACATAGCTGGCGCAGGGATGATCGTCCTCGGCCTGGCCATGGCCGGGGTGCTGCGGATCCCGTGGTTGTACCGCGAGCGCCGCTTCGCGCTGCACCGCCTGCCCACCGGTCCGAAGGCCGCCTTCGGGGTGGGCATGGCCTTCGCTGCGGGCTGGACGCCCTGCATCGGCCCGGTGCTCGCCACGATCCTGGCCACCGCTGCAGCCACCCGCACCGCCGCGTGGGGGGCATTGCTGCTGGCGCTGTACTCGCTCGGCCTCGGCCTGCCCTTCGTCGGCCTGGCCCTCGGCCTCAACCGGGCCAAGGGATCGCTCGCGTGGCTGCGTCGCCACGGGCGGGCCATCG
>JAJZZB010000298.1 GCA_021797795.1 Actinomycetes bacterium
TGGACCGCCTCGTGCTCCTCGCGGCTGACGACGGCGGGGTGCGCGGGCTCCTCGGACCAGATCCAGGCCTCGGGCGGATTGGTGCGGTTGTGGCCCTTCTTGCGAGCCCTGCGGTTCCAGACCTGGTAGCCGGTGTACTTGGGGTTGCGCAGCACCTCCCACACGCTGGAGCGGCTCCAGGCACCGCGTGCCGTCGTCGGGTCGACCGGCACCGGTGGCGGGTAGCGGTCGGGGTCGGCGTTGAGGCGGTCGCGGATCTGGAGGAGCCCCATCCCGCCACCGAGGTACCAGTCGTAGATGGCCCGCACCACCGGGGCGCGCACGGGGTCGAGCTCCAAGGTGCGCTTGTTGATGCCGCGGCTCGCCTTGTGCGGGTTGGGGTGGTCGTGGGTGACGAAGCGGTACCCGTAGAGGGCGACGCCGCCGGTGTGCCAGCCCTGGCGGGTCGAGGTCTCCTGGCCCTGGCGGGACTTGACCATCAGCTCGTGGTGGTAACCCCGGGCGATGCCGATGTTCACGTGGCGCAGCACGATGGTGCCGAAGGACTCCTCTTGGGGCTCGTCGGCCGCGCACAGACGGACACCGGCAGATCGCAGCTCATCTTCCACGCGGAAGGCGACCGAGGAATTGCGTGACAGGCGGGAGATGGACTCCAAGATCACCCGGTCGAACCGAGCCGGTCGGCGGGCCGCGTCGGCGAGCAGCTCCTTGAGGCCGCCGTCTCGGGGGATCGGGATGTCGAAGCCGGTGAGGCCGCCAGAGCCACGGGCTGCGTAGGAGCGCGTGCCGGACTCGATGTCGTAGTAGTGGGCGACGATCCGCCCGCCGGCCTCGGCCACCTGTCGCTCGGCGTTCTGGAGCTGACGAGGGAAGGAGAGCGTCGGGTCCTGCTCGTCTTCGGTCGAGACCCTCCCGTACCAGGCATAACGAGGTGACGGACCGGCGGGCGTGGTCATGGCGAGACCTCCTCGCCTCCTTCTACCTCCACCTCGCCCACCGATGCGCCCAGGGCCGCCAGCGCCCGGCCCTGGGCGGCGGCGAGCGCCCTGCCGGCCTCTCCCGTGAGGAGGCGGACTTCCATCCGGACCGCCAGCGACGTGGTCCGGTCGTCACCTCGCGGGCGGCGGGGGTGATCCGGGACCTCGCACTCACCAGGCTCGATACTGGACCCGTCGCTGCGAGCGGCGCCTCGCGGATGGCGGGGGTCTTTCGGGACCTGGCCAGCAGGCGGATTGCCCAAACCTTGACGCCGAGCGGGACCTCGCGGGTGGTGGGGTAGTCCCACTCTGTCGGGGGCGGCCGGGATCGGCATTGATGAGGGCTCCCTCATCGCTCACCCCGAAGCCGCTCGCGCCGGTCGGTGATCCGGGCGATCGAGTCGTCGAGCTCGGCCGGGAGCACAGGAGCCTCAACGACGGGCACAACCTGTCCGCCGCAGCATCGACAGCGCACCCCGTGGTAGCCCGAGATGCCCGGATCCTCGTCATTGTTGCGGGGCACGCCACAACGCGGACAGACGCACAGGTGGCGGGCGTCGTAGGCGGCTTCGAGCTCGGCCCGGCTGGCGAGGAGACGCCGGTGGAGCGGGAGGGTCTGGAGCTCGGCCGTGACGGCGACCTCCCGACGGCGCTCGTGCTCGGCCATGGCTCGGGCTACCGTTGCGCGCCCGTCGATCGGCTCGGTCCGCTGCAGCTCGTAGTCGGCGACGAGATCTCCTGAACCAAGCGCCTCGGCTGACCGGCGAAGGAGCGGGTCACCGAGTGCGAGAGCCTCGTGCTGGGCAAGCAAGCGTTCTACCTGTTCGAGCCAGCATGCTCGGCCCACCGACCGCCAGGCATCGACGAGGGGCACCGGTGCCAGGGCGTCGTTCACCTTCGCCTCGCGCCACCAGGCGAGCGTGGCGTCCGCGAGGTCGGGGTGCTCGTCCACCCAGTCGTGGTGTCCCGAGCTCTTGTGGCCGAGCAGGTAGCGGAGCGCGCCAGCGGCCTCTGCGTCGCCCAATGCAGAAGCGATGTCGTCGGCGTCGCGCGCGAGGTCCCATGCGGCCGAGCGTCGGAGGGCGTCGTCTTCGGCACGCCAGGCGGTCTTCACTCGGGCGACGACCTGGCGGTACTGGCGCACCTCGGCCATGAGCAGCGCCGAGAGCGTGCACGGCGCGTCGTCCACCCCTGCACGCCACACAGGCGAAGCTACGGCCGCCTCGGGCGAAGCGACAGCCGCACACGCCGCCACCAGCTCGTCGTAGCGAGCGGGGTGGTCCTTCTCGTAGGGGTTGCGCTGCGGCCGGTTCTTCTCGACGCCCGCCAGGAACCGGCTCACCCGGGCCTCCGAGGTCGTGACGAGGAGCAGCGCCGGGCAGCACGGATGGCGATCCCACCAGATCGTCTCGTTGACATAGCGGCGGTGACGGGCGACCTTGGCTCGAAGGCGCGCCTGGTCCATGGTCGCGAAGTCGACCTCGATGAACGCGCCGGCGCTGGCGGGCTCCCCGTCGACCTCGAGTTGCACCTCGACAAACGCGTCGGGGCGGATCCGACCAGGATGCCCGAGGTGGTCCCAGTCCTCCCAGGACTCCTCGTCGCGATGCCAGGATGTGAGCATGAGCCCTGCATCGGGGCCGACGTCGAGGAGGGCCACGTAGAGGCCGGCGGTGGCTGCGGTGTGGCGAAGGAAGAGCGGGTTGGGCTCACCCTTCCCCGGGGCCGGAGAGGTCCCATCGACCAGACGGGCGCCGGCACGGGTCAGCCACCAGTAGTAGGGCGCCGATCCCGACGCCGCGTACGGCCGGGTACGCGCTGCCAACGAGCGCTCCCTCAGCCGGGCGAGGCGGTAGTCCACGGTCCGCTCCGGACGCCCGGTGATCGCTATGA
>JAJZZB010000299.1 GCA_021797795.1 Actinomycetes bacterium
CCGGCGCTGGTTGAAGCGAAACCGAAAGCCGTCTGCCATCCATCGTGCCACGGAGTCGGGGTCAGACGACCACACCGGTGTGCGCGATCCGTCGGGTCTCGTCTCGACGCCGAGGAAGACGGGCGCCCCGCGATGGCGGACCCGGACAAGGCGTGTGACCTGGCTCACGACGCCATGGTTCCATGCGGCTGTAACACTCGGTCCTTGCCGTACTTCGGTGGCTTGGTCTGCTGGTCTTCGATATATCGAGAGATGGTCGACTCCGAAGCGCTACCGACGCTGCAGACAAAGTAGGACCTCGACCACAACGTCGGCAGCACACTGCGCAGGTGAGCGAACTCACTGCGAAGGACCCGGCTCGTGTAGCCCTTCAGCTGGTTGGCGACATAGGCGGGAGCGTCGGTCGGATCGGTCCGCACGAAGAGATGGACATGGTCTGGCATCGTCTCCATGGCGACGATCTCCCACCCCCGCTCGGCGCAGCGCTCGCGGATCAGCTCCTTCAGGCGGGTCTCCACCTGGCCGAGAAGGACGCGCTTTCGGTACTTCGGGCACCACACCAGGTGATAGCCGAGCAAGTACACCGCCCCGGAGTTGCGCGCATAGCGACGATCCATCGTCATCATTATACAGTCGCTAGATACATAACAACGAAGGCGAAGTGCTCCAGGGGGCGATTCCTCTGTCGCCTAAAGGCGACAGCCCCCTCGCCTAAAAAGCGGTGGTCGAGACGGAGGGCGGCGTGATACAGGCGGTGACGGCGGACCCCGGCGTCGAGGTCATCGTCGTCGACCTCGACGAGCTCGAGCCCGAAGGGGGCGGGGACCTGTCGTCGCTCGAGGCGGTCTTCGCCGCGCTGCTCGGCGTGCCGGACCGCTCGGTTGCCCAGCTGCATGCGCGCTTTCTCGCCGAGACGATCGTGTCTGGGTTGCGCGGCCGTGGTGACAGCGAGCGCGCGTTCGTGGCGGGGCGCCTCGCCGAGCGGCTCGAGGCGGCGGCCGTCGCATGAGCGAGGGCGGCCCTGCCATGGCGGGTGCTGGCGAAGGCTGGTAGGTGGCAGCAGGGCCTCCCCGTGTCGAGCGCCGGAGGAGAACGGTGGGGGCGGGCTCTTGTCGCCAGGCTCGTCCTTCTCGCGCACGGCCGGGTGGATCGGTCCTGATCGTGAGCGGCAAGCCGACCGACCTCGGAGCCGGGCGGCGGGCGCAGGGAAGGTTCGGCGGGAGCGGGGCTTCGTGCCGTCGAGGATGCGCGACCGAGCCTGGAGACGGAAGGACCGGGCCCTTGGGGCCCGGTCCTGAGAACGTCGATGTGCTGTTCGGGTTCAGCCGGTAGCGGAAATAGGCTCTGGCTCGATCCGGACCACCCTGACACCCGGGATGGCCGACTCGATGGCAGCAACAGCGGAGGAGACTGCGTCGTCCAAGGAAGGAGCGACCCGGTCGAACTCCGCGTACTGCACCCCGTCAACGATGCTGAACAAGGCATCACCACACCCCGCCTCGAACAAGGCGTTGTGGACCTCGGGGGTGAGAAGCTGCTCAGCCCCTTCGAGGGTCAGCGTGAAACTCCACGTTCGCATCCTCTCACCTCCGGCGCGCCCGGTCATCGTGTGGACACTGATCCACTTTTCTGCGCAACCGCTTGGCGTGGTTGCCCTGATTCTCTGGGGTCGAGTGAATGGACATCTCGCACCCGCGACCGCAGGCAGCAGTCCCCCAGAGATGGCCGGAATGGACCACCGTGATAGTCCACCCCCGCTGCTCGGCGTAGCGAAGCGCCTTCTCGACGTCCTTCTTCTGATGACGAGGTCGTGGAGCGGGCGACGTGTCCATGCCGATTCGCAATGCCGACCCGATCGCCAGGGCCGGCAGCACACGCCAGCCCATGGCCACCTCCTGGTCGATAGATCGGGTTCGACGGCGTGCACATCACAAGTGAGTCTACCGGGGTGGGCGGCGTGTCGCGTTGTGCCCGGCCGTGCTCGCGACGTCGGCGGTCGGACGGTCGTCGGGGCCGGGCGCCCGCGGGGATCCCCGGTCATGGGATGCACGCCGGCGCATCGAGAGCAGGGGACGTCCGACCGGCCGTTCTTCGAGGCGGAGCTTCGGTAGACACCGGTGACGAACAGCTCGATCATCGACTGTGCGACGGTCGGCGATGGCTTCTCCGTCCCGGTGCAGGACCACCAGGACGCGGGCCGGTCGTCGGGGGAGTCCAGGACGTGCGTCATGGAGCTCCGGCGGGGCCGGGAGGCACAACTTCGCCTACAAGGTGCTGGACGAGTCGAAGGGGCCGGGGGTGGCGCGCGCCGCGGCGGTCGTAGGTGGGCATGGTCGGAGAGTGGCGGCTCGGCGGCCGGATGAGGGCTCGTGGAGGTGGTGGCGATGGCACGGACCGAGCAGTCGAGCCAGCAGGTCGGCTTCGTGGTGCGCTGCGCGTGCTGGGAGAGCCGGCCGTTCACGAGCTACGCGCAGGCCGAGCAGCGCCGGGCGGCGATCGAGTCGCTCGGGGCGTGCGCCGAGGCGCACGAGGTCATCGAGGTCGAACGATGAGGACCGAGGGCAAGCCCTGGGAGCAGGCGGGGCTCGAGGGCACGCTCAACTACAACTCCTACGCCGCGATGGCGGCGTTCGGGCTCGTGGAACTGGCCGTCTCGAGCCTTTCCCGAGCCGGGGTGCCGCTGTCGGTCGCGTCGATCCGGGCGCTGTCTGACCTAGATCCTTGAGTTAGCGGAGCCCCCGACCCTCCGGGCCCCCGGAGGCCACCAACTCGGTGTCAGCCGTGGTCGCCGCGCAGGTCCGACCGACCTCGGGACGCGTGCGATCAAGGCTCGAAG
>JAJZZB010000071.1 GCA_021797795.1 Actinomycetes bacterium
GGAGGGCGAGCGCCTGGGCGAAGCCGAGGCGCTGGCGCTGGCCGCCGGAGAGCTCGTAGGGGTACTTGGCGAGCATCGCCTCGGCTGGCGTGAGCCCGACGGCCTCCATCACCCGGCGCGCCTCGGTCCGCCGCCCTGCCCGGTCGAGGTCCCTCCTGTGGAGCACCATCGCCCGCATGATTCCGTGGGAGACCTTGAAGGCCGGGTTGATCGAGCTGTAGGGATCCTGGAAGACCATCGGCACCTCGCCCCGGTAGGCGAGGCGGTCGGGGCGGCGGCGGATGGACGACAGCGGGCGGCCGGCGAAGGTGACCTCGCCGGCGGTCGGCTCGTAGACCATGGCGAGCAGCCGGGCGACGGTGCTCTTGCCGCTCCCGCTCTCGCCGACGAGCGCGACGACCTCCCGCTCGCCGATGGCGAAGCTGACGTCGTCGACGGCGTGCAGCGCCCGCTTGGAGACGACGCCGCCCAGGCCGAAGTGCCGGGTCAGCCCCCTCACCTCCAACAGCGGGGCGGAACCCTCCCCGTCCCGTGCGAGGGTGACCTCGGCGGGGAGGTCGCGCGAGCTCCGGCCGGCGAGGCTCCCCGTCCCGCCGTTGCCGTCCCGGTAGAGCAGGCAGCGCACGAGGCCGTCGCCGCGCCCGTAGAGCGCCGGCCGGGTCGTGGCGCACTCGGCCATGGCGTCGGCGCACCGGGGCTCGAAGCGGCAGCCCGGCGGGGGCGAGGCGAGGTTGGGCGGGGAACCGGCGATCCCCGTGAGCGGGACCTTCTCCCCCCGGATGGAGGGGAAGGCCTCGAGCAGCCCGCGGGAGTACGGGTGCAGCGGCCTGGCGAAGACCTCGGCCGTCGTCCCGAGCTCGGCCAGCTCCCCGGCGTACATCACCATGAGGCGGTCGGAGAACTGCCGGATGAGCGAGACGTCGTGGGTGACGAAGATGACGGCGAAGCCGAGACGCTCCTGCAGCTCTTTGATCTGGCGCATGAGCGAGCGCTGGGCGACGACGTCGAGGGCGGAGGTCGGCTCGTCCATGATGACGAGCTGTGGGGTGAACAGCAGCGCCATGGCGATCATCGAGCGCTGGCGCATCCCGCCCGACAGCTGGTGGGGGTAGCTGCCCAGGTGGATGGGGTCGATCGAGACGAGCCGGAGCACCTCGGCCGAGCGCTCGGCGATGTCGGCGTCGGACATGTCCGAGTGCGCCCGGCAGGCGTCGCGCATCTGCTCGGCGACGGTCATGACCGGGTTGAGGGCGTTCATGGCGCTCTGCATGACGACCGAGTAGTCCCGCCAGCGGATGTGGCGGAGGCGCTTCTCGCTCAGGTCGACCATCTCCTGGCCACGGAACGAGACGCTCCCGCCGACGATCCCCGCCGGCGGGCTGAGCAGCCGGGCGATGGCGAACAGCAGCGTCGACTTGCCGCAGCCCGACTCCCCGACGACGGCGAGGAACTCTCCCGGGCCGAGGTCGAGGTCGACCCGGTCGACGGCGACGACGGGCCCTTCGTCGGTGGCGTAGGCGACCGTCAGCTGGCGGACCTCGAGCAGCCGGCCGGAGGCGGCCCCGGCGCCGGAGGTGAGGAGGGAGGGGGCCATCGCCTCAGCCATCGCTGCTCCTCTGCTCGGGGCGCCCGGTGCCGCCGCCGGGAGAGGCGGCGGCGAGGGAGAGGTCGGACTCCGAGACGAACGGCGCCCTGCCGATGCGGCGCACGGGCCGCAGTGCGGGGTTCGAGATCTCGTCGAAGGCGTAGTTCATGAGGGCGAAGCCGGCCCCGAGGAGGGCCACGAAGACGCCGGGCATGATCGCCCACAGCGGCATCCCGGCACTGAGCGCCTCGTTGTTCTGGGCCCAGTAGAGCATCGTCCCCCAGCTCATGGCGTTCGGGTTGCCGAGGCCGACGAACTGCAGCCCGGCGGCCGTCAGCACGGCGTAGACGGCCGAGCCGAGGAAGGTGGCGACGATGAGGGAGGTGAGCGTCGGCATGATCTCGGTGAGGATGATGTAGCTGCTCGTCTCCCCCCGCACCCTGGCCGCCTCGAGGAACTCCCGCTTGCGCAGCGAGAGGACCTGGGAGCGCAGCTGGCGGGCGCCGTAGGACCAGCCGAGGGCGCCGAGCACGATGATGATGTCGAGCGTCCCGGCACCCTTCAGGTAGGCGGCGATCACGATGATGAGCGGGAAGACCGGGATCACGAGCAGGACGTCGGTGACGAGCGAGAGGACCCCGTCCGCCACCCCGCCGAGGTAGGCCGAGGTGACCCCGATCAGGACCGAGAGCGTCGTGGCGAGCCCGCCGGCTGCGAAGGCGATGATGAGCGACTGGCGCGTCCCCCAGATGAGCTGGGAGTAGATGTCCTGGCCCTGGGAGGTCGTCCCGAGCCAGTGGGTGCCCGAGGGGCCGAGCCCGGGCGAGAAGGCGAGGGCGCTCGGGTTGTAGGGGGCGATCTGGCCCGGGAAGACGGCGAGGACGAGGAAGAACAGCAGGATGAGGGCGCCGGCGGTCGCCTTGCGGTTGTGGCGGACGGCGGCGACGAGCTTGAAGCGCGATCGCCTCGGGACGCGGCGGCGCCTCGGGGACGGCGGGGCGCCCGCCGGGCGGGTCCCCGGCTCGACGAGCGCCGCGACGGCCGGGACGCGAGCGGCGGCGGCCCGCAGCCGGCCGGCGGGCTCGGCCCCGTCGTCGATCGGTCGGTCGGTGGCCACGTGCCTATCCGAGCTCTCGGGTCCGCGGGTCGAGCACGGCGGTGACGACGTCGGCCGCCAGCACGCTCACGAGCACGGCGACGGTGATGAGGAGGAAGAGCGCCTGCATGAGCGGGTAGTCGTGGCCGTTGACGGCGTCGAGGAGCATGTAGCCGACCCCGGGATAGTTGAAGACGTACTCGACGAGGATGGCGCCCGAGACGACGAAGCCGAGCGACATGGCGAAGCCGGTGAGGTTCGGCAGGATGGCGTTGCGCCCGGCGTACTGCCACATGACCCGCCACGGCCGCAGCCCCTTCGCCCTCGCCATGCGGACGTAGTCCTCGGCGAGCACCGTCACCACGTTGTTGCGCATCGTGAGGATCCAGCCGCCGATCGAGGTGATGAGGATGGTGGCCGCCGGCAGGATGGCGTGCTGCAGGACGTCGCCGATGTAGTGCAGGTCGAAGCCGGGAGTGTCGTTGTAGAAGTTGTAGGCGCTGTGGTTCGGGAGCACGCCGAGGCGGATGGCGAAGATGTAGATGGCGAGCAGCCCGATCCAGAAGTAGGGGAAGGCCGAGGTGATGACGAAGATCGGGGGCAGGGCGCTGTCGAGCCAGCTGCCCCGCTTCCAGGCGCTGACGAGGCCGATCAGGGTGCCGGCGACGAAGGCGATGACCGTCGTCACCCCGACGAGCCCGAGCGTCCACGGCAGGGCGTCGAAGACCATCTTGTTCACCGAGGTCCCGAAGCTGGTCGTGATCGACACGCCGAAGTTGAAGGTGAGCACGTGGCCCCAGTACTGGAGGTACTGGGCGACCAGGCCCTGGTGGCTCGACCCGCCGAGCAGGACGGTGAGGGCCTTGATCGCCTGCGGCCCGAGGTGGGGGTGCTCGGCGAGGAGTGCCTGCACCGGGCTCCCGGGCATGAGGCGGGGGATGAGGAAGTTGAAGCTCACCGCCGCCCACAACGTGACGACGAAGAACCCCAACCGCCGAAGGACGAACCTCATCCCTGCGCCTCCTTGCCCGGGTGACCCGGCACCGGCCT
The DNA here is from genome assembly GCA_021797795.1 of Actinomycetes bacterium. Classification (GTDB taxonomy): domain Bacteria; phylum Actinomycetota; class Acidimicrobiia; order Acidimicrobiales; family Bog-793; genus JAKACF01. Next base: position 3,732 of record JAJZZB010000071.1, read on the forward strand.
AGCTCAGCCTCGCTTGGAGTACAGGTGCAAGAGCACCACGCCCCAGTCCGGGGCGGCGTACTGGGCCGGCTGGGCATAGGGGTTCTGGGGCGTCACCCAGCCGCCGAGGTGCTGGGTGTCGTACTGGTACCAGTCCACCTCCTCGGTGACGGGGATGACGGGCACGTCGGTGAGCAGCACCTTCTCCAGCTGGTCGACGATCTGGTGCTGGGTTGCGGCGCTCGTCGTCGCGGCGTACTGGCGGATGAGAGAGTCCGTCGCCGGGTTCGAGTACCGCTCCCAGTTCGTCGCCGCCGACTTGCCGATGGGGGCGGTGTTGGGCGAGTAGAGCCACTGGCGCAGCTCGTAGTAGGGGCCCGGGCCACCCGTCTCGGCGTCGTAGGCGAGCTGGTAGTTCCCGTCCAGCACGTCGGAGGTCCAGGTGGTGTTGGAGAGGTTCTCCGGCTTCAGCTGGATGCCGACGGCCTTCAGGTTGGACTGGATGACGTTGACGGCCGCCACCCAGTCGGAGTAGCCGCCGTTGTTCACGATCGTGAAGGAGAGCGGATGGCCGTTCTTCTGGAAGATCCCGCTCGAGTTCTTCGTGTAGCCGGCCGCCTGGAGGATGCTGATCGCCTTGTGCGGGTCGTAGGCGTAGGCGTTGCCGTACTGGGACGCGAGGCTCGAGTCGTACCAGCTCGAGAAGGTCGGCTTCACGATGCCCGTCTGGTTGGCGGGAGGCTCGTAGCCGTACTCGCCGATCTTGGAGACCTGCGGCCGGTTGACGGCGTAGGCCATCGCCCGGCGGACGGCGAGGTTCGAGAGGATCGAGTTCTTCAGGTTGATGAAGATCGAGACGTTGGCCACCGGCTCGAACCAGTAGTGGTAGTACTTCGGGTTCGCCGAGAGGTAGACGCTCTTGATGTTCGGGATGAACTGCGAGCCCCACTGGTCCGTCCCGTTCGCCAGGTCCTGGTTGGCCGGCGTGTTCGAGAGGTAGGACGGGAAGTTCACCGTCTCGATCTTCGGGAGCCCGGGCTGCCAGTAGTGCGGGTTCTTCTTGTACTGGATGTTCGCCCCGCTGCAGCTGTGGAGGGTGAACGGCCCGGTGCCGATCGGGTGCTGGTCGAGGTAGGTGACCGGGTTCTTCACGCTCGACCAGATGTACTGCGGCACGATCGGGGTCTCGCCGGCGATGTAGTAGAAGTACGGCACCGCGGCGGTCTTGAACTGGAAGACCACCTGGTCCGAGCCGGACAGGCTGACGCTCTTCAGCACCGACCAGTCCGAGTTCAAGTCGAGGGCCGGGTACTTCTTCAACAGATCGAAGCTGAACACGACGTCCTTCGCGCTGAAGGGCTTGCCCGAGGACCAGGTGACACCCTTTCGGATCGTGAAGGTGAGGGTCTTGTTCCCGTTGCTCCACGCCCACTTGGAGGCGAGCCAGGGCGTCGGCGCCCCGCTCTTCAGGACGTCCTGGTAGACGAGCTCCTCGTAGATCGTCCCGAACGAGAAGTAGAGGTCCGAGGAGCTGTAGGGGTTGAACTGGCAGTTCCAGGTCTCCCCGAACTCGTCGGAGATGGTGACGGAGTTCGGCGCCCCGCCGCCCCCGCTGGCCGCCCCGCCTCCGCCCCCGCCGCTGCTTCCGCAGGCGGCGGCCACGAGGCCGAGGACGGCCACGGCAGCAAGCACCATGAGTCGCCGCACCGGGTTCATGTGTCTCACTTGGCTTCTCCCTGTCTTGTGATGGCTGAACGCTGTCGTGGAGTTCGCTGGCCGCCCGCCCCGAGGGCGAGCTCGAGGCCGAGGTCGATAGCGCCGTGCAGGGCGGCGTCGTAGGGGAAGGCGCCCGGCAGGACCTCGGGCGGGTACGGGACGTGGGCGCGCAGCGCCGAGCGGATCGGTTCGCGGAGCACGTCCCAGGAGCGAACCATGCCACCTCCGACTGCGATGCGCTCAGGATCGAGGGCGATCGTCAGGTTGACCAGGTGATAGCACAGCTCCCGGAGAAATTGGTCCAGCAGCTTCTTCACGGCCGGATCGTCCCCCGCCCGCTCGAAGACCTCGGAGGCCGAGACGGGCAGGTCGGTGCCCCTGCCGGCCCCGGCGGCGCCGGCGACGGTGCGGCCGCGGTCCAGCCGGGCGACCGAGGCGGACAGCCCCATCCCGCTCACGACGTCCTCGAGGACGACGACGCCGGCCCCCTGCCGGTCCCAGACGTCGGCCGGGGAGCGCAGGTTGTAGCCGATCTCCCCCGCGGCGCCGTGCGCCCCCCTCACCACCTTGCCCCCGAGGACGAAGGCGACCGCCAGCCCCGTCCCGAGGTTCAGGTAGAGCCCTGGATCGGCGCCCCGGAGCACCCCGTGGCGGGCCTCTGCCGACGCCGCCGCCTTGACGTCGGTCATCACGCTCACAGGGACCCTGAAGGCCGCCTCGAGGTGGCGCCGGAGCGGGAGGGCGTCCCAGCCGGGCACGGCCGGCGAGAGGGCCACGCCCGAGTCCTGCGGGATCCCGAAGGTGCAGGCGCCGACCGAGAGGAGCGGTCCGCGGTCGCCCGGCACCGGGTTGGCGAGACTGGCGGTCTCGGCCAGCAGCTGGCGGGCGAGCCGGACGGCACGCTCGACGTTCGCCGCCGCTCCGAGCTGCGGCTCGGTTGCGAGCGTCCCGTCGGTGAGGAGCGTCCCGTCCAGGGCGGCGAGGGCGACGGCGATCTTCGAGCCGCCGAAGTCGACGCCGAGCACGACCCCCGGCGGCACGCCGGCGTCCGCCACAAAAGCGGCACTGCTCGCGCTCGCGACCAACGGGCCCTCCCCCCTGACCACGGGCCGTCGGCGGAGGCGAGGCCGCCGGCGGCCGTCAGACTTCTAATAGGAAAGTAACTTATTCGTGGGGGTCGTGGCAAGCTTGTCCTCGATGCCAGCCACCACCGAGAGCCCGGAGGGCGACCGCCGGGACGGTCACCGGCCGCGGCGGATCGTGGCGGCCGGCCCGCAGCTCATGCGGGCGATGAACGAGCAGCTCATGCTGGAGCAGGTCCGGACCGCCGGCCCGGTCTCGCGGGCCGAGCTCGCCCGCATCTCCGGGCTCTCCAAGCCCACCGTGGCCGTCGCCGTCTCGAACCTCGAACGTGACGGCCTCGTCCAGGTGGCCGGGCTGCGCACCGGGGTGCGGGGGCCGGCCGCCGTCCTATACGAGATCCGGCCGGAGGCCGGCTTCGTGCTCGGCCTCGACGTCGGCCGCGAGTTCCTGCGGGGTGCCCTGTGCGACCTCTCGGGCGCCGTCCGGGCACGCGCCAGCCGTCGGGTGCACGCCGCCAGCGGCCAGACGAGGGTGAAGGAGATGGTCTCGCTCGCCGACGACATGGCGGCGACCGCCGGCATCCGCCGGAGCCGGCTCACCCAGGTGGTCGTCGGGACCCCCGGGGTCTACGACCCCGAGCGGTGCGTCCTCACGATGGCCCGGAACCTGCCGGGGTGGGAGAAGCCGGGCGTGGTGAACGAGCTGCACCAGGTCTTCGGCCGCGGCACCGTCCTCGAGAACGACGTCAACCTGGCCGCTCTCGCCGAGCGGGACCACGGGCACGGTCGCGACGTCTCGACCTTCTGCTTCGTGCACGTCGGGACCGGCATCGGCATGGGGCTCGTCATCGACGGCCGCCTGCACCGGGGCGCCCACCGGGCGGCCGGCGAGATCGCCTTCCTCCCGCTCGGCACGACGCCGGGAGTGGCCGAGAGCGAGGTGCGCCGCCACGGCGAGCTCGAGGCGAGGGTCTCGGCGGCCGCCGTCGTCCGGGCGGCGCGGCGCGGGGGCATCAAGAAGGGTGCCTCGGCCCGCCGGGTCTTCCAGGCGGCCCTCGAGGGAGACGCCGCCGCCACGGCCGTCGTCGAGGAGGAGGCCCGCCTCGTCGCCCGCGCCGTCGCCGCCATCGTGGCGGTGCTCGACCCCGAGCGCATCGTCCTCGGCGGCGGCATCGGCAGGGCTCCCGGCTTCGCCTCGAGGGTCGCCGAGGCCCTCGAGGCGGTGGCGGCGGTCGCCCCCGAGCTCAGGGTGAGCGCCCTCGGCGACGATGCCGTCGTCGACGGCTGCCTCGCCGCCGGCATGGAACGGGCCTGGCAGACGGTGCTGCGGCGCCACTGAGGGCCGGTTCGCCGCCCCGGCACGGGGCTCACTAACCTTCCCCCATGACGAGCGACGCCGAGCCCGCCGACCGGGCGTCCGACCCGAGCCCGAACCCGGCGCTGTTCGACGCCGTCGTCAACCTGTGCAAGCGGAGGGGGTTCGTCTTCCCCTCGGCCGAGATCTACGGCGGCATCCGCTCGACCTACGACTGGGGTCCCCTCGGCGCCCTCCTTTTGCGCAACGTGCGGGAGGCGTGGTGGCGGGCGATGATCCAAGAGCGCGACGACGTCGTGCCGATCGACGCCGCCGTCCTCACGAACCCGAGGGTCTGGGAGGCCTCCGGGCACCTCGCCACCTTCACCGACCCCCTCGTCGACTGCCGCAACTGCAAGGAGCGGTGGCGGGCCGACCAGATCGGCGAGACCTGCCCGAAGTGCGGCTCGCGCGACCTCACCGAGGCGCGGCCGTTCAACCTCATGTTCAAGACCTTCGTCGGCCCGCTCGAGGAGGACGCCTCGGTCGCCTACCTCCGGCCCGAGACCGCACAGGGCATGTTCGTCAACTTCCTGAACGTGCTGCAGACGACGCGAAAGCGCCCGCCCTTCGGCATCGCCCAGACCGGCCGGTCGTTCCGCAACGAGATCACGCCGGGCAACTTCGTCTTTCGCACCCGCGAGTTCGAGCAGATGGAGATGGAGTTCTTCGTCCCCCCCGACGAGGGTCAGAAGTGGTTCGAGTACTGGTGCGGCGAGCGGCTCAGCTGGTACCGGCGCTACGGCATCCCGGACTCGATGCTGCGCCTGCGCCAGCACGACCCCGAGGAGCTCTCGCACTACTCGGCCGGCACCGCCGACGTCGAGTTCCTCTTCCCGTGGGGCTGGGGCGAGCTGGAAGGCGTCGCCAACCGCACCGACTACGACCTTCGCGCCCACTCCGAGCACTCGGGCGTGCGCCTCGAGTACTTCGACCAGGCGAGCGGGGAGCACTACATGCCGCACGCCATCGAGCCGGCCGCCGGCCTCACCCGGACGGCGATGGCCTTCCTGCTCGCCGCCTACGACGAGGACGAGGTGGCCGGCGAGAAGCGGACGGTGCTCCGGCTGCACCCCCTCATCGCCCCCTACCAGGTGGCGGTGCTGCCGCTCTCGCGCAAGGAGACGCTCACCCCCCTCGCCCGGGAGGTGCTCCACATGCTGCAGCGGCACTTCATCTGCGACTACGACGAGACCCAGGCCATCGGCCGGCGCTACCGGCGCCAGGACGAGGTCGGGACGCCCTACTGCGTCACGATCGACTTCGACTCGCTCGAGGACCACGCCGTCACCGTCCGCGAGCGGGACTCGACCGAGCAGGTGCGCCTCCCGGTCACCGAGGTGGCGGCGCACCTCCACCAGCGCTTCGACACCGTCCGCTAGCTCGGCCACCGGGCCGCGCCACCACCGGCGGGGCGGTTTTTTCGCCCCTCTGCAGGGTCGTTAGGCTCGGACGCGACTCGACCAGTAGGAGAACACGATGGGCTTCGTCTACGACTTCGACCACTCCCACCCGCGCCCGCCGATGGAGATGAAGGACCTCCTCGGGGGCAAGGGGGCGAACCTGGCCGAGATGACGTCGGTGCTCAGCCTGCCCGTCCCCCACGGCTTCACCATCTCGACCGACGCCTGCCGGGCCTACATCGAGGACGGCTGGCCGGAGGGCCTCAGCGAGGAGGTGGCCGGGCACCTCGAGCGCCTCCAGGAGCGCATGGGGCGGCGCCTCGGCGACCCAGCCGACCCGCTCCTCGTCTCGGTGCGCTCGGGCGCAAAGTTCTCCATGCCGGGGATGATGGACACCGTCCTCAACCTCGGCCTCAACGACGAGTCCGTCGAGGGGCTCGCCAAGCAGACGAGCGACGAGCGCTTCGCCTACGACTCCTACCGCCGCTTTGTCCAGATGTACGGCCGGATCGTGCTCGGAATCTCCGGGGAGGCGCTCGACGAGCCGCTCGAGCGGGCACGCGAGACGGCCGGGGTGAAGACCGACGCCGAGATCCCCGCCGCCGCCCTTCGCGGGCTCGTCGAGGAGCTGAAGCGGGTCGTGGCCGACAAGACCGGCAGCCCCTTCCCCCAGGCGCCCGAGGACCAGCTCCGCGGCGCCATCGAGGCGGTCTTCAGCTCCTGGAACGGCGCCCGGGCCGTCGCCTACCGCGTGCGCGAGCGGATCCCGCACGACCTCGGCACCGCCGTCAACGTCCAGGCGATGGTCTTCGGCAACCGCGACGACGCCTCGGGGACGGGCGTCGGCTTCACGAGGGACCCGGCGACGGGCGCCCAGGGCGCCTACGGAGACTTCCTCGTGAACGCCCAGGGCGAGGACGTCGTGGCCGGCATCCGCAACACCGAGCCCCTCTCGGCGCTCGGCGACCGCTTTCCGGACATCTACAGCGAGCTGATGGAGATCTTCGCCCGGCTCGAGGGCCACTACCGGGACATGTGCGACACCGAGTTCACCATCGAGCAGGGCAAGCTCTGGATGCTGCAGACCCGGGTCGGCAAGCGGACCGGGCGGGCGGCCCTGGCCATGGCGGTCGACATGGTCGACGACCGGGCCATCGCCCTCAGCCACGAGGAGGCGATCCAGCGGATCACCGCCGAGCACATCGACCAGGTCCTCCACCCGCAGTTCAAGGACATCTCCGTCACGCCCCTCACCAAGGGTCTCGGCGCCTCGCCCGGCGCGGCGGTCGGCGCCGTCGTCTTCAGCGCCGACGAGGCCGCCGAGAAGGCGGCCTCGGGCGAGAAGGTCATCCTCGTGCGCAACGAGACGAGCCCGGAGGACGTCCACGGGATGCTGGCGGCCGAGGGCATCCTCACGGCCCGGGGCGGCCTCGTCTCCCACGCGGCGGTCGTCGCCCGGGGGTGGGGCAAGCCGGCCGTCGTCGGCGCCGAGCAGGTGCGGATCAACGCCGGCGCCAAGACCTTCTCGGTGAGCGGGACGACCCTCGCCGAGGGGGACGTCATCTCGATCGACGGCACCACCGGCATCGTCGTCGCCGGCGAGGTGGAGCTGACGGCGGCCGAGCCGCCCGAGGAGCTCTCCCGGATCCTGTCCTGGGCCGACGAGGTGAGGGGCGACCGCCTCGGGGTGCGGGCGAACGCCGACAACGGGCCGGACGCCGAGAACGCCCGGCGCCTCGGCGCCGAGGGCATCGGCCTCTGCCGCACCGAGCACATGTTCCTCGGCGAGGACCGCCTTCCGATCGTCCGCCGGATGATCCTGGCGGAGGGGTCGGCCGAGGAGGAGGCCGCCCTCGAGGAGCTGCGCGTCGCCCAGCGGGACGACTTCGTGCAGATCCTCGAGGCCATGGACTCCCTCCCCGTCGTCGTCCGCCTGCTCGACCCCCCGCTGCACGAGTTCCTGCCCGACGTCGAATCGCTCCTCGTGAAGCAGGCACGCCAGGGCCTGAGCGGCGAGGAGGAGCGCCTCCTCGAGGCGGCGAAGGCGTGGCGGGAGACCAACCCGATGCTCGGGACCCGCGGCGTCCGCCTCGGCGTGTTGAAGCCGGGGCTGTACGCCATGCAGGTCCGCGCCCTCATGGAGGCCGCCGTCCGGCGGGCCAAGGCGGGGGGCCGCCCGATCGTCGAGGTGATGATCCCGCTCACGGTCTCGCGCGAGGAGCTGGCGCTCGCCCGCTCCTGGGTGGAGGAGGCGATCGCCGAGGCGGGCGAGACCGACGCCGCCGGGAGGATCGAGGTCGCCATCGGGACGATGATCGAGACGCCGAGGGCGGCCCTCGTCGCAGGCGAGATCGCCGAGGTGGCCGACTTCTTCTCCTTCGGCACGAACGACCTCACCCAGATGACCTTCGGGTTCAGCCGTGACGACGTCGAGGGGCGGATGATGAACGCCTACCTCGAAAAGGGCCTCCTTCCCGCCAACCCGTTCGAGAACGTCGATCCCGACGGCGTCGGCCGCCTCGTCGCCATGGCCGTCGAGGCGGGGCGGGCCACCCGCCCGGGGCTCCACTGCGGCGTCTGCGGCGAGCACGGAGGAGACCCACAGTCGATCGAGGTCTTCTACCGCGCCGGCGTGGACTACGTGAGCTGCTCGCCGTTCCGGGTGCCGATCGCCCGGCTGGCCGCCGCCCAGTCGGTGCTCGCCGGCGGCTGACCCGTGGCCCCCTCGTTCGGGGTCTACCTGCCGGCCTTCGGCGAGCTGGCCGAACCGGCACGCGTGGTCGAGCTCGCCCGGATCGCAGAAGGAACCGGCTTCGACGGGTTCTTCGTCTGGGACGAGCTCGTCTCCGAGCCGGGCATGGCCGTCGCCGACTCCTTCGTCACGCTGGCGGCTGTGGCGACGACATCCACGAGACTGCGGCTCGGTGCACTCGTCACCCCGCTCGCCCGCAGGCGGCCGTGGGTCTTCGCCCGCCAGACGGCCACACTCGACCGGCTGTCGGGCGGGCGCCTCGTCGTCGGGATCGGCCTCGGCGACGACGAGGCGGGGGACTTCAGCGCCTTCTCGGGCGAGGCGGTCGAGCCACGGCTTCGCGGGGAGCGCCTGGACGAGTCCCTCGAGCTCTGCCGCCGGCTCTGGTCCGCCACGGAGGTGGACTTCGACGGCGAGCACTTCTCCGCCCACGTGCCCGCCTTCCTCCCCGGACCCCTGCAGGACCCGCTCCCGGTCTGGGCCGCCTGCCTCTGGCCGCACAGGCGTCCGCTCGCCAGGGCCGCCCGCTGCGAAGGCTGCTTCCCCCTCTTCGAGCAGGGCGGGGGGCCGCCCCTCCTCCCGCGCCCGGAGGAGCTCGCCGCCGTCCGCCGGGAGCTTATCGATCGGGGGGCGCGCCCGGACATCGACCTCGTCTGCCGGGGAGCGACCGGCCTGATCCCGCCCGATGAGCTCGGTCCGGGCCTGGCGCGCCTCGTCGAGGTCGGCATGACCTGGTGGCTCGACTCCCATGCCCCGGGGGAGTCCTTCGCCGAGGTCGCCGAGTGCCTGCGAAAGGGGCCGCCCGCCGCCGGCTGACGGGCCCCGCCCGCACGGCGGGCCGGGCTACGGTACCGTCGCACGGTGGCCATCCCCGACGAGGACGTGATGGCGGTCCGCCAGGCGACCGACCTCGTCGCCCTTGCCGGCGAGTACACCTCCTTGAAGCGTGTCGGCCGGCGGTTCGTCGGGCTGTGCCCGTTCCACTCGGAGAAGTCCGGCTCCTTCAGCGTGAACGCCGAGGCGGGTCTCTACTACTGCTTCGGCTGCCAGGCCTCGGGCGACTCGATCACCTTCCTCCGGGCGATCGAAGGCTGCAGCTTCGTCGAGGCGGTCGAGCGGCTGGCGGCGCGGGCCGGGATCGCCGTCCGCAACGAGGCCACGGGCCGCGACCGCGAGGCGAGGGACCGCCGGGACGCCCTCTACGAGGCGACGGAGCGGGCCGTCGCCTACTACCACGAGCGCCTCCTCTCGGGCCCCGACGCCGCCCGGGCCCGCCAGTACCTGCGCTCGAGGGGGCTCGACGGCGAGATCGTCCGCCGCTTCCGGCTCGGCTGGGCACCCGAGGGCGGCAATCACCTCGTGCGGAACGTGAAGGCGTCGACCGCCGCCCTCACCGGGGCCGGCCTCGTCGTCCAGGGCAACTACGGCCCGCGCGACGCCTTCAGGGGGCGGGTCGTCTTCCCGATCTTCCAGCCCGACGGCAAGGCTGTGGCGCTCGGTGCCCGGCTCGTCCCGGGCATCGGCGACGGGAGCGGGCCGAAGTACCGCAACTCCCCCGAGACGCCCATCTACCAGAAGCGCTCCACTCTCTACGCCCTCAACCTCGCCCGCCAGGCCGTCGTCCAGACAGGGGAGGTGATCGTCTGCGAGGGCTACACCGACGTCATCGGATTCTTCCGCGTGGGCCTCCCCCGGGCCGTCGCCACCTGCGGGACCGCCCTCACCGAGGACCACTTCAAGCTGCTCGCCCGCTTCGGCCGCCGGATCGTGCTCGCCTTCGACGCGGACGGCGCCGGGCAGTCGGCCGCCGCCCGCTTCTACGAATGGGAGCGGCGCCATGAGATCGAGGTGCGCGTCGCCAACCTGCCGCCGGGGCGCGACCCGGGCGACCTCGCGTCCGAAGATCCCGAGGCGCTCCGGGCGGCGGTAGAGGGCGCCAGGACCTACCTCGAGTTCCGCCTCGCCCGCGTGCTCGAGGGAGAGGACCTGCGCCACCCCGAGGCCCGGGCGAAGGCGGCCGAGGCGGCGATCGCCGTCATCGCCGAGCACCCCCACGAGCTCGTCCGTGACCAGTACCTCATGCAGGTGGCCGACCGCACCCGGATCGACGTCGAGACCCTCCGCCCCCGGCTTGCCGCCGCCCTCTCCAGCCAGTCGGCGAGGGGCCGCGCCCAGGTGGAGGAGCCGCCGGCGCGCGACGAGCCGCCCGAGGAGGCCGACGGCGAGGGCGACCGGCCCCCGGCGGGCGGGCGGGCGGCGCCACGGCGCAAGCCGAGCGCCGGCGAGCGGGCGCGGCGGGACGCCCTCGCCCTCGCCATCCACGAGCCGGCCGCCCTGGCGGGCCGGATCGACGCCTGCCTCTTCCCCGACCCTGTCCACCTCGACGCCTTCAACTCCCTCGCCTCCTCGACGAGCCTTCACGAGGCCATCGAGCGCTCCTCGGACGAGGTGGGGCACCTCCTCGTCGCGCTCGCCAACTCCGAGCCGCCGGCGAGCGCCGACCAGGTCGTCGTCGCCCTGACGCGGGCGGCGACCGTCGAGGCGCTCGCCGAGCTGCAGGCGGACGCCCGCAGCGCCCAGGCAGAAGGCGACGAGCCGCGCCTCATGGCGACGGCGCCGGTGATCTCGTGGCTCAAGTCCGAATTGGAGCTCTTCGGGGAGGTCGGTGCCGGCGAGCGCCCCCCTCGCACCGTGACCGACGCAGCGGATCGGTTGGTAGCGTGGTTGACAGCACGCCAACGGGAGGGCTCATGAGCACCGTCGAACCGGCTTCGGAAGGTCTGCGGCTGCTGCGTGCCGACAGCGACAAGCGCAAGATGCGCTTGGCCAGCGCCCTCGCCGCCGCCGCCGAGCACCACGCCACCGGCGGATCTGGCACCGACCCGGTCCGCGCCTACCTCCGCGAGATCGGCCGGGTGTCGCTGCTCAGCCCGGCGCTCGAGGTGCTGTGCGCGAAGCAGATCGAGGCCGGCGTCGAAGCCCAGGCGATGTACGACTCATGGGTCGCCGAGGGCACCTACGACAAGGTGCCCGCCAAGGAGCGACGCCAGATCGCCCAGGCGATCGAGGACGGCCAGGAGGCCAAGGAGCTCCTCATCGAGGCCAACCTCCGCCTCGTCGTCTCCATCGCCAAGCGCTACCGCAACCGCGGCATGGCGTTCCTCGACCTCATCCAGGAAGGCAACCTCGGCCTCATGCGGGCGGTCGAGAAGTTCGACTACCGGAGGGGCTTCAAGTTCTCGACCTACGCCACCTGGTGGATCCGCCAGGCGATCACGAGGGCGGTCGCCGACCAGGCGAGGACGATCCGGATCCCGGTCCACATGGTCGAGACGATCAACAAGGTCATGCGCACCCACCGCCAGCTCGCCCAGGAGTTCGGCAGGGAGCCGACCGTCGAGGAGATCGCCACCCGCGTGCAGCTGCCGACCGAACGGGTCCGCGAGCTCCAGCGGATCGGGCAGGACACGATCTCGATCGACCAGCCGATCGGCGACGAGGAGGACTTCAGCCTCTCGGACCTGATCGAGGACCAGTCGGCCGAGGTGCCGGCTGATGCCGCCACCCGGATGCTTCTCAACGAGGCTGTGAAGCGGGCGCTCGGCGAGCTCACCGAGCGGGAGCAGGAGGTCGTGAAGCTGCGCTTCGGCCTCGACGACGGCAGGGTCCGCACCCTCGAGGAGGTGGGCCAGCACTTCGGGGTGACCCGCGAGCGGATCCGTCAGATCGAGATGAAGACGCTCGCCAAGCTGCGCCACCCGATGGTCTCCCGCCCGCTGCGGGAGTATGTCGAAGGGGACTGAGAGCCGCTCAGTCCGGCCAGCGGGCGCTGGCGTCGATCGTCCCGTCGCCGCGAATGGAGCGCCCGCCGAGCGAGGCGCCGATCAGCTCGGCGATCCGGTCCCTCGCCATCGTGCCGAACGGGCCGTCGACGAGGTCCGCCACTCGCTCGCGGGCGAGCCCCGAGAGAGCCCGGATCTTCTCGGCCGCCTCGTCCGAGCCGGAGCTGCCGCGTGCGGGCGCAGATCCACCGCGCTGGAGCTGCGAGGCCTTCGAGACCGCCCAAGCACCAGCCGCCGCACCGAGGAGGAAACCCGTCTTGAACTTCACCGGTACCTTTTACTCCTCGCAAGGGGGGAGACGCCACTCCCTGTCGGGCGCCGCCTTGCTTGTCCAACGGTGGTCGCCGGACTCGGTAGGCTGACCCGGCGGGTCGATCCGGGGTAGCTCAATCGGCAGAGCAAGCGGCTGTTAACCGCTAGGTTGAGAGTTCGAGTCTCTCCCCCGGAGCTCCTATGGACTTCACCGAAGTCCGCCCTCGACTTCACCGAAGTGAACGGTGCCGCTCCGCGCCGTGGTGAGTAGACCACGAGGGTGTACCACCACGCCCGCCGAGGGCCCGGTGCCAGCCTCGGGACGCGTGTCGCAAGAGCCCTCCGGTAGTCCTCGAGCTGGCCCGCCGAGACGATCGAGCTCAGTCAGGGGGGACGAAGATCTCCACGCTCTCCTTCTCACCGACGGGCTCGTCGACCGATCGTCTCCGCCGGCGC
>JAJZZB010000300.1 GCA_021797795.1 Actinomycetes bacterium
CGGTTGCTCACAGCCGTCGAGCGCGCACAGACGGTCGATGCGATGTCCGGTGAGCACCTGGAGCGCCCGCTCGACGTTGGCAGCCGAGATGGGAAGGCCCAGGGCAGCGCGCTCGGCGACGGTGGCCGGCAGACCGGCCAGCCGAGCGAAGGCTCGCTTCCCCATTCGTCGGGCTTCGTCGGCGACGAAGGCGGGAGCGTCGCCCGCGGAGTAGCAAACCTGGTGGTCCGCGGCGCGGGCGGAGGGGTCGGCGAGCTGCGCGTCGATGAGGGCACCACCGCGCCCGACCCTGCGGAGGAGCCGGGGGTCGATCTCGATGACGTCCTCGTCGTCTTCTTCGAGGACGGGGCGCGTCCAGGCGTAGGCGTAGTCGTCGAGCGTGCGCGCCACGACGTCGACACTGGGCCGCTCGGTGGTGCCGACGCAGACGCGCCGGCCGTCGCGGTGGAACCATGCGAGCTTTGCCCAGGAGGCGAGGTCGTCTCCGGAGTCGAGGGCGACCGGAGCCCCCGGGTCGCCGAAGAGCTTGTCGGGCTCGGCTTCGACCCAGGAGCCGAAGGGGTGCAGACCGAGCGCAGCCGGCACCTCGGCGAGGGCCGACGGCGACGCCGCGGAGAAGCGCCGGAGCACGGGGAACGGCTGGTCGGCTCCCTCGTCCCATGCAGCGCGCCAACCGGGGTCAGGACCGGTCGCGCAGGCGAGCGCGTACTCGTGGACCGTCCGGACCCAGCGGCGCAGGCCATCCGGGCCGCGCGCTGTCCACCCCGGCGGGTCGACGACGCCTCCTCCGAGGGAATGCTCGGTGCCGCCAGTGACCTCGAAGCCGCCGGCGCCGTCGGAGAGGAGCTTGCTGTAGCGCTTGCGCCCAAGGGAGAGCTGGTGCAGGGGCCGCTCCTCGGTGCCGCGATCGACTGACCAGAACGCGCCGGCGTCGTCGAAGGGATCGAGCGCATCGAAGGGGCGCAGGAGGTCGTCGACCTCGCTCCACGCCAGGACACGCACGATGCGGCCGTCGGGCAACTCGATCTTGTCGCCACTGGGCGAGGAGACGATGGCGAGCCCGTCGGTGTCCCTGCAGATGACGGCTCCACCGGCCTCGGTGACCGCACGGTCGACCATGGCGAGCCACATCCGGACGATGGCCGGAATAGATGATGCGATCGGCGGCCATGACCAGGCGGCGTACTGCTCGACAAGACTGCCCCTCTCCCGGCGCTGATCGAGGCGGGCGAAGATGCCCCACGCTGCCGGGTTCGCCACACCGCGGATGCAGGCACGGAGCCGGTCGTTGACGCCCTTTGGCGGGCGCAGCCGAACCAGGGCGGCGATCGGGTTCTCCCCGACGGGGACAACGCCACCGTCTCGAAGCGGGATCGGCAGCACCTTCTCGCATCCGTCCGGCTGGAGACCAGTGGCCGAGAGCACGGTCGCCGGTCGACCACCCAAGCACGAGGCCACCATGACGTCGCCGAAGGTGACCTTCATGGGTTCGCTGCTCGTCACCGCCTGCACGTAGAGGCGCGGGCCACCGTGCTCTTGGACCTCGATCGGCCAGGGCTCGCCCCTGGGAAGGACGAGGCAGCGGGTGAGCGCGTGGTGCTCGTACGTCGCCCGATCGAAGAACGGCCCCCAGTGCCCGACCGCGGCAGCGGCGCTCAGCGTCCGGACCTCGCCCAGGTGATCGACCTCGCAAAGACGCTCGGCGAAGAGGACGCGGTCGATGCGCGCCAGCGACGCCGCCGCCGCGTACGCCGCACGGCCGTCGATGTCGACCGCTGGGAGGACCTGGCCTCGGATGCTCATTCGCACCATCCGCCATGCGACCCAGCGGCGTAGGCATCGAGCGCAGCGTCGTCTGGGGTCGAGAACTTGGCGAGGGGCGGCGTCGCCCCCGAGCGTCTCCAGATCCGGGTGGCGAGCGAGCCGCCCGATACGAGCTCTCGGAGGCCGACCGCAGCGCTGCCGTCTTGTCGGTCTTCGTCGCTGACGAGCCAGCGTGCAGCTTCGTCGTCGAGAGCCAGTGCGAGCTGGTGGACGGCCCTGGCCAGGTTGAGCAGCTGGTCGGCTCCGGCCGGAGACACCGGAATGGCCGCCGGTACGTCGAGCGCTGAGAGCCCGAAGGCGCCCAGGTGAGGAGCCAAGTTGGACGTGTCCTGGCCATCGAAGGCAAAGGCCGGGCCGATGAGATCGACGATGCGCCCCAAGAAGGGCTTGCCATCCTCCCAATGACCGGCTGGATCCCCGGCCTTGGGTGTCCGGCCGCCCCTGCCGGCTCGTCCGTACTCGGCCCGGAGGCCGTGCTCCCCCATCGCCTTTATGCGGATGGGTGGGGTGTGGAGCTCGGCCCGCCAGCCCGAGCGGGGACGGCCCTTGGCGTCGGTCCACGTCGTGTACTCGCCGCATCCCGGCAGCCCGAGCAAGAACCCGCCCTTGAACCACCCGCGCGCAGGCGCCCACCACTGCGCGAGCAGGCCGAGCGAGCGGCCCTCGTCTGCCGTCACGAGCCAGCCACCGCCGCGATAGGTGCGCCGCAGAAGCAGGCCCTCGGACGGGTGGCAGAACTCGCCGCGAGGTACGACCTCGACGGACTGGGTGCCATTGGGCGTGGACATCGCCTGGCCGGCTGCCCAGCGTGCGAGCGCCTCGGACGCCTGGACGTCTCGTTCGGCGAGGTCGTCGGCGCCGACGAGCTGCGCGCCGAGCACGCTAGCGGAACCTTCCGGGCTACGCCGTTGAGGTGATCTCAGCCCTTCCGGAAACTTTCTTCCAAAAAACCCTCTGACCAGCGCGTTTTCCCTGTTCAGAGGCTCGCGATTTGTCGCCGGAAGGT
>JAJZZB010000301.1 GCA_021797795.1 Actinomycetes bacterium
TGCCGTCCGGACACCAGGTGTCTCAGCCTGCTGGTGAGGACACGGACGACGACGAGGCGGACAGCGAGCCCGCCGAGCGCGGAGATGGCACCGATGAACGCCGATCGCCGCCACTCGGACCGCTCGCTCTCGAGGCTGAGCCCCTCACGGCTCGACGCATCACCGGTCGAGGCTAAGCGTCGGGCAGCGCGGTGTGAGCGAAGGACCTCGGCAACCCTGCCGGACTCGACGGCACGGCCTGGCCCAAGAGGCACGCTCACTCGATCGGGGCCGGTACCGCCTGATGACCTGGGGCCAGGCGTCCTATGTGCGGCGAACCTCGACTTTGCCTGCCTACGAGCGTTCGCCGCACGCTCGAGCGGGAAGAGCTCGTCGAGCAGTTCAGGCTCAGGCGCTCCCTCGTCGCTGTGCTCGGTGCCCACGCCTACCTGCCAGAGCGTTGGCGAGAGCGCCGGAAGATCCCGCCGCGCTTTGCTGGCGAGTGATCGGCGAGGTGCGCGTCGAAGGCGGCAAGCCCGGTTACCCTCGCCAGGATCGCGTCCAGCATCGCGGTGTAGGCAGGCGTCGCCGGCGCATCTGGGTCGCCGGGGATGAAGCCCCGCTCGAAGGCGCTCGCGACCTGCGGGTCTGTTGGCACGAGGCCAACCCAGGTGGCAAGCTGCTCGCTGCGCCGGCGCATCAGGCTCTCGTCGAGCCCCGACTCGGGCGAGGCTCGGTTCACCCCGAGCAGCAGGTGATCCCTCGAGGCGCCTCGGGCGATGAGCGAGGCGACCCTGGCGAGGGTGTTCTGGACGCCCGCCATCGAGGTGTCGGCAAGGGCGACCCCGTAGGCACCTTCGAGCAGGAGGGGCACGACGAGGTCGTCGATGAGCCCGGAGGTGTCAGCCGCCTCGACGATCTGGGTGTCGAGCACGACCAGGTCGAAGCGTTCCCGCGCGAAGTCGACGACCGAGCGGTACGCGGCGGTCGGAGTCGTCGTCGGGTCCGCGTGCTCGTCGTCAGGGGCGAGCACGACACCGAAGGCGAGCGGGGCGAGCGACGGATCCCGATGCTCGGCGAGCCGCTTCGGCCCGACAATGGCCTTGCGCACGTCGCCGGACGCGGCAGCGTCGTAGACGCTCGCCAGCGCCCCAGGGCGGAGCCGCAGGTACTTGCGCACGTCGCCCTGACCACGGTTGGCGTCGACGAGGAGCACCCGTGCGAGACTGCCCTTGGTCGCCGCCCGTTGCGCGAGCGCAAGGGCGGTCGCGGTCTTGCCGACGCCGCCCTTGCCCGAGAAGGTGATGACGACCGGTGCCCGCCGGGAAGCGCGCGCCGATGGCGCCGGTGCGCTCGTCTGGGAGCGGAAGAGATCTGCTGGGTCGAAGCTGTCGGGCAGCAGCTCGCTTCGCGCCACCGGCGCGACCCAGCCTCGCTCGGTCGGCACCGGCGGGCGGAGGTCGATCGATGCGACCTCGGTGGTGGCGACACCCTGGGGCGTCGGCTGCTGGGGCGTCGGCTGCTGGGGCGTCGGCTCAGCCTCGAACGGGCTCGGCGGCGGTTGGGTGTGCTGCTCGACCACCGGGCTCGGTGGTGCGTCGGTGACGAGGTTCCCGTCTGACCCGATGACCACGGTGCCGTTCGGTGCACCACGGGGCGGGGCGCCGAAGCGGCCCATGATCGTGTCGAGGTCAGCCGGCAGATCGACGGTGCGCGAGCCGGGCGGCGGATCCTCGAAGCCGAGGACGTCGGATCGCACGACGAGCACCGCGACGTTGCGCTTGAGCTGGAGTGCGACCCACTGGCGGATCCTCGGGTCAGAGCCACCGACCACGGCCACATAGGGGCGTCCGCCTGCAGCAGCCTCCCGAACCGCCGCGGCGACCGTAGCGGGCTCCGTCGAGCCATCGGCGAGGACGTCATAGCCGGCGGCATCGAGAGCGCGGGCGAGGCCGGGGAGGCCGATGACGGCAATCTGGGGAGCTGGCATCAGACACCGTGCCCGAATGATCCGTTGATCGATCCGCTCCGAAGGCAGGCGACAGCTGCTCCAAGCACCCCGAGACTCGTTCTCCGCACGGGCGGGGCGCACACGACCCAGCTCGCCGATGCGGTGAACACCTTGCCGAGCGAGGCGGCGTAGAGCACCGCCGACGCGAGAGCGACACCGGAGGCGACCTCGAGGTCGGTCTCCTCGCCGGCTACTGGCTCGAGGACGACCACCCCTTCCTTGACCGCGCTCATGGCGAGCACCCAGGCGAGAGCGAACCCGCCTCCGAGCGCATCGGCATCGGACAGGCATGCGTTCGCCTCATCGGGCTCTCCGTGATCGAATGCCTCGAGGGCATGATCGAGCAGCTCGGCGAGCCGCGGCAGGTCGAGAGGCTCGAAGAGGTTCGAGCGTATGGTGGTGGTGCGCATGCCTCACCTATGCGGCATGGCGCGGATCGGGTCCGGGCTTCGCTATGCCGGCCGGTCTACTTGTCGGCGATGCGGTGCCAGGCGATGTCCCGCTCGATCTTGGCCTCGTCGGGCTGTTCGCTCCGTGAGAACAGGAGGATGCCCCTCCACGCCCAGTGGTACACCGACTCCCATGGCCAGATGTCCTCAGTAGGGATGGGGCCGTGCGCACGCCGGCGCCAGCACGCCCAACGGAGGGCGTCGGTGAGCACCTCGTGCGGCGGCTGCCCCTCGAACCCCTGATGGATGCAGGCCTCGACGACCGCCCGAGTCTCCTCCCAGGCGGCACGCCAGCCGGAGAACGCGCTGATGAGCACCCGGGCCGCTGCGGGCGAGAGCTCGTCCGCGAGCGGCGCCAGGGCTGGGTCCCGCTCTGG
>JAJZZB010000302.1 GCA_021797795.1 Actinomycetes bacterium
TGTCGTGCTCCTGCGCGCTCGTGATCTCGGTTCCCGTCACCGTGGTCACCTCGATCGCGCGCGCCGCGCGCGACGGCATCTTGATTAAGGGCGGCGCCTCCCTCGAGGCGCTCGCCCGGGTCGACACCGTCGCCTTCGACAAGACCGGCACCTTGACCGAGGGTCGGCCGGTGCTCGTCCGCATGGTCGCCCTTGACGGTTTGGACGCCGATCACCTGCTCGCGCTGGCGGCCGGCGTCGAGTCCTCGAGCGAGCACCCGCTCGGGCGGGCGGTCCTCGACGCCGCCCGGGAGCGAGGGCTCGCCGTCCCGGCGGCCTGGGACGCTCGTGCCCGCCCGGGCGTGGGCATCGTCGCCACCGTCGAGGGTCGCCGGCTTCGGGTCGGCCGCCTCGACCCTGCCCATCCCGGTGCCGAGGCCGCCCAGGTTGCCCTCGCCGAGCTCGAGTCGGCCGGCGTCACGGCGGTGGCCGTTGCCGACGACGCGCAGGTGCTCGGTCTGCTCGGCATCGCCGACGCGGCCCGTCCCGAGGCCGCGGGCGCCATCGGCGCGCTGCGCGACCTGGGCATGCGGTACCTCGTCATGCTGACCGGCGACAACCGCCGCGTGGCAGCCGCGCTGTCCGCTCAGCTGGGCCTGGACGAGTACCGGGCCGGGCTCCTCCCCGAGGACAAGACCGCAGCGATCGAGCAGCTGAGGGCGACGCAGCGCACCGTCGCCATGGTGGGCGACGGGGTCAACGACGCCCCGGCGCTCGCCTCGGCCGACGTGGCGGTCGCCATGGGTGCCGCCGGCACCGACGTCGCGCTCGAGACCGCAGACGTGGCCCTCATGGCCGACGACCTCGCTCGTCTGCCGGCCGCGCTTCGACTGGCGCGCCGGGCGCAACGCAACATCCGCCAGAACGTGGTGATGAGCCTTGCGAGCGTGGCGCTGCTCGTGGCCGCCGCGCTCGCCGGCCTGCTCAACCTGACCGCCGGGGTGGTCCTCAACGAGGGCACCGCCGTGCTGATCATCGCCAACGGGCTGCGGATGCTCCGCCGCCCGGCCGAGGAGGACCAACCGCAGTGACGAGGGACCGACCGCACACTCCTCGCCAGCCCGGACGGCGGCGCCAGCAAGCCCGGGCCGAACACGAGCGGCGACGGCGCCAGAAGGTCCGTGGGGCCTGGATCGCCGCCGCGGTCGTGGTCGTCGCGGCTGCGGTGACCGTGCCGCTCGTCGTCGCTGGATCCGGCCCGGGCCGAGGCGTTCCCGCCGTCCAGGCGGTCGGCTCGCCCCAGGGCAACCAGCTCCACCAGTTCAGCGGCAGCCAGCACGCCCCGTTCATCGAGCTGAGCCAGTACTACCCGATCTGGGAGCACAAGAACCCGAACTACGTGCTCGTCGACGTCCGGGAGGCTGCAGAGCGGGCCTTGGCCCACATCCCGAACGACGTGTGGGTGCCCCTCGCCGACATGGCCTCAACGGGCTGGCAGTACCTCAACCGCTACCAGGGCAAGACCCTCGTGCTCTACTGCGACTGCCCGTGGGAGGAGGCGGCGGCCGCCTCGGTGATCTTGAAGCAGCACGGCTGGACGAACGCGGATCTGCGCGTCCTCCACCAGGGCATCCCCGGCTGGGAGCAGGCGGGCTACCCGGTTCTCCCGGGCGGGAACGTCTGCGTCACCGAGCACGACTGGCCCCAGGCGTGCGGTGTGGGGTGATCCGAGGGGCGGTGGCCACGGTCGTGCTGGGCGCGCTCCTCGCGTCCTGCGGGCGGGCTACGCCCGTCGCCGTCGTCCACATCGTCGCGGGCAGCTCCGGCCCCGCCTATCGCCCTGGGGTGCTCCGCCTCTCGGTCGGCTCGGAGGCGACCTGGGTCAACGAGGACCCACGACGGGTGTGCACGGTGACCTCGGTCACTAACACCTTCGGGAGCCGCTTTCTCCGGTACGGCCAGCGCTACACGCTTCGCTTCAACGCGCCGGGAACCTACCGCTACTTCTGCGAGAACGACCGGGCCGCACGGGGCGAGGTGGTCGTGAACCCATGAGCGAGCCGCGGACGCCCGAGACGGCTCTGTTGCCAGGTCGCCCGGGACCACTCACCCAGCACGCGCCACGGCGAGGCCGCCGAGCGCGCCGGCTCGCCGGCCTCGCCGTGCTCGTCGCATCCGGCTCGATCGCCGCCTCGGCCTGCTCGTCGAGCGCCGTTGGCGGCAAGGCCGTCACCGTGCATGTCCTCGACGCGAGCAGCGCCTATCCGCAGGGCCGGTTCGACCCTGCCAAGGTCGTCGTCCGCCCCGGCACCAAGGTCGTCTGGGTCATGGACACGGGCGCGGTCGACTCGGTCACTGGGGACGACGGAAAGTGGGGCTCGGGGCTGTTGCACCACGGGCAGTCCTACGCCGTCCGGTTCAACAAGCCGGGCACCTACCGCTACCACGACGTCGTCCACTTCCTCACCGGGGAGGTCGTGGTCCGATGAGGGCTCGAGGGGCGATCCGCGAGTAGCGACGGGTCGCACCTGGTCGGCCTCTTCGTTCTCGGGAGCCAATACACCCACAGACGACCCCGCGTGGTTCGTGGCCCTGACGCTGATCGTGCGTGTCGCGGCGCGTTCGCCTGCCACAGCCAACACGGGCGTGGGGGTCATTGGCGGTCAGTGCTCGGAGCCCGGATGTCGAGCCCGACCACCCGCCGCCCGCCTCCGCGAGCCCTTCACCACCTCGCCGCCGACAGGGCCGGTGCCGGGCGGCTTCTTCTCGGACTTCTCCTCGATGAGCGCGTCGGCGCATATACCATGCAGGGGTATAGTAACTCTGACGCGTC
>JAJZZB010000072.1 GCA_021797795.1 Actinomycetes bacterium
ACACCGCGCCGGTCGCGTTGAGATAGGTCGCCGCAGGCAACACACGGTGCCGGTGAAGGGCGCTCTCGACAGAGTGGGCGCAACAGTGCCATCGCCGAGATCCTGGCGCGGCCCCGACCGGCCGCATGGCAGCGAGACGCTTCCCGTCGGCCGGCCGACGGTCCACTCGCCGTCGCGATCAGGATCAGCACGGGCGATAAGAGGGCGGTGGCTCCAGCTCAGGATCCGCTCCAGCACCCGCCTGCCGCCGACGCGCGCGTGCAGCCGTGGCAGCCAGAAGGGGGACGGGTCGAATCACCCGGAACTCGATCCCATCAGGCACCCGGGAGACGTGGTGCGTCTCGTGGCCGATGACGATGACGAGCGACCTCGGCGATGGAAGGGCTGCGGCCCGGTCGTGCCGACCTGACGACCGAGGTACCGGTCACCGCCCTGAATCCGTCGGAACTCGGGCAGTGCGTGAGAGCCGGCGACGCGTCGAACTGCCCGGGCCCTGGTGGGCGCGGGATCCCCGGCAGGGCGGAGGGCTCCTGGTCCGCCTACGGCGATGTCGGCCCGGTCGATCGTCTCGTCGTGGAAATGGTCGAGCCTGAGGCGCCGCCACAACCGGGCTGCTCTCTACGTCCGCCACGCAGACGGCGTGGTCTCCTCCGCGGTGTCGAGCCACCCCCACGTACGGTCTTCGGCCTGGAGCCAGTGGATACCGGCCCGGGCCGGCAGGAGCGGCCCGACGCCGAGGACGACCAGTTGCTGCGACGCGGGTGCGTGACAACTCCCGGCCGCTGCCCAACGTCGAGTGCACACCGAGCCGGACCATCGAAGCAGCGGCTGTGGCCACGTCGCGCGCCGGTGGCGCACGGTCACCCCGCGGTCGAAGTAGGCGCCACCCGGGCTCGTGGGTGACCAGTATCACCGTCGATACCTCGTCGGGGTGCGCGTCAGCAGGGCAACGACTCCCTTCCGGGGAGTCGGACGGTCCGGTCGCCTCGTCGGCGCGGACCAGGCAGAGACGGGGGGCAAGACCACGAGCCAGCGGCGCCCGCTGCGACCCGACCGCCGGGCATCTCGCCGGTGCCGTGGTGCTCCCGGCTCTCGAGCCCGAGGCGTTCGACCACCCTCCCGGACGGGAGAGCGCGTAGGCTTCCTTCTGGTGGGCGGCCCCCTCGAGCTCGACGGTCTGACCCGTCGATTCGGTCCTGTGACGGCGCTCGACGGGCTCAGCGTCACCGTGCCCCCAGGCCAGGTCGTCGGCTTTCTCGGCCCGAACGGGGCCGGCAAGACCACCGCCATGCGGGCCCTCTTCGGCCTCACCGACCTCGATGACGGCACCGTCTTCTGGAAGGGCGCACCGGTCGGGCCCTCCGAGCGGCGCCGGTTCGGCTACATGCCCGAAGAGCGCGGCCTGTACCCGAACATGCTCGTGGCGGACGTGGTCGAGTATCTGGGCCGACTCCACGGGATGGGCAGTCTCGACGCCGCTGCGGCTGCGGCGGTCTGGCTGGAGCGCCTCCAGGTGGCAGACCGCGCGGCCAGCAGGGTCGAGACCCTGTCACACGGCAACCAGCAGCGGGTCCAGCTCGCCGCCGCGCTCGTCCACGACCCGGAGGTCCTGGTGCTCGACGAGCCGCTCGCCGGACTCGACCCGACGGGCATCGACGTCATCGGCGACGTCCTCGTCGAACAGGCCCGCGCCGGCCGTTGCGTGCTGTTCTCGAGTCACCAGCTCGACCTCGTGGAGGACCTGTGCGAGTCGGTGGCCATCATCGACCACGGGCGCCTCGTCGCATCCGGCAGCGTCGACGACCTGACGACGAGCGGGCCGCGACGGCTCGCCGTCCGGGTCGAGGGCCACCGGGACGGAGCCTGGGCACGCTCACTTGCCGGTGTGACGGTGTCGGAGACCCCGGGTGGCGAGGTGCGCCTGGTCCTCGAGGACAGCGCCGACAGCGACGCCGTCTTGGACGCCGCACGCCGCGCGGGGCGGGTCACCAGATTCGTCGTCGAGCGGCGGCGGCTGTCGGAGGTCTTCCGGGAGGCGGTAGCTCGGTGAAGGCCGTGCCGATCCTCATCGCCGCAGTGGCGGTCGTGCTCATCCGCCTCGGTCTACGGCGCAGGCGCACGTCCTCCCGGTCTCGACCGGACCGCAGGCGCACGTCCTCCCGGTCTCGACCGGACCGGCTCCTCACTGGCGCGCTCGGCCGGGTGCACCTCGGCGACACCGGCCTCGTGGCAGCGCGCGAGATCCACGAGCGGATCCGGAGCCGGATGTTCCGCGCTGTCACGCTCGTCCTCCTTCTCGTCGTAGCGGCCGCCGTCATCGTGCCGACGCTCCACAGCGGCGCGGCCGCCACCACCAATGTCGGCATCGTGGCAGGTTCACCGTCGTTGAGGACCGAGCTCGAGGTGCTGGCGAGGAGTGCCGGCGTGAAGGTGGACCTCGTGAGCGTGCCCGACGACTCGCGGGCACGAGCAGCGGTCAGCTCCGGGCAGCTGGACGTCGTGGTCGAGGGAGGCGGTGCGATCCTCGTGAACGCTCCCGTGTCCGCCGCGGACGCCTCGCCGGCAGCACGCTACGTGCGGGCGGTCTCACAGACGCTCGGCGTGGAGCGCGCCTTCGCCCGGGCGGGCCTCAGCCCACAGCAGGCGGCCATCGTGTCGAGAGCGAGGCCGCTACCGGTCGAGAGCCTCCAGCCCGGCAAGACTGGTCGGACGACCTCGGAGGCGACGGCACTGCTCGGCGTGGTCCTCATCTTCGTCGTGCTCACCCAGTACCTCACCTGGACGCTCATGGGAGTGATGGAGGAGAAGGCGAGCCGGGTCGTGGAGGTGCTGCTCGCCACGGTGCGCCCGATCCAGCTGCTCGCCGGCAAGGTCATCGGCATCGGCGCCGTCGCGCTCGCCCAGGCGGCCGCCCTCGTCGCCTTCGCCTTCCTGCTCGGCGCGGCGGTGGGCTCGAGCCTCGTCCGGGGCACGGCCCCGCTCGTCGTGGCGGCCACACTCGTCTGGCTGGTCCTCGGGTACGCCTTCTACAGCTGGGTCTATGCGGCGGCCGGCTCCCTCGCCGAGCGGCAGGACCAGGTTCAGAGCCTGGTGCTTCCCCTCAGCGCGCCGCTCATCTTCGGTTACCTCGTCTCGTTGATCGGCGTCAGCTCCGGCAATGTCTCCCTGCTCGTAAAGGTCCTCGCCTACCTTCCCCCCACGGCCCCGTTCGCCATGCCGACCCTGGTCGGCTTCGGCGAGGCGACGTGGTGGCAGTTCCTGCTCTCGGCGGTGGCCTGCCTCGCGAGCACCCTCGCCGTGGCGCTCGCGGCGGCCCGGGTGTACCGGGCAGCAGTCCTGCAGACCGGCGGCCGGGTCCGTCTCCGGGGACTGATCCGAAGGTCGACGATCTAGCGGGAGCCTGCGTCGGCCCTCGACCCTCCGGACGGGTGCTCGCGACGCGCCACCGCCTCCGGTGAGCCGAACGCCCCGGCCCCGCGCCATCTCCGCCTCCCCGGGCCCCGAGCGCCGGCCGCGGGGACTCCCACTTCTCTCCGGTGGCCACGGCCTGTCGGCTCGCCTGGTTGCGACAGCCTCGCTGATGCTCTGATATGTGGTGGCGTCCACCTCGGAGCTGGGCCCATAGCCATGTGCCCTCAGGACTCGGGGCGTCACGGGAAACCGCCGGTCGTCCCGGCGGGACATCGCCTGGAGCCGGGCCTCCTCGCCCGGCGTTGCGCGCCGGCACTCAGCCGGTGATGACGAGGTGCAGCGTGCCGTCGATCAGCTCACGTGCCGCGTCAAGGTGGCCGGCGTGCGTGGCAGTCTCGGTCACGACATGGAGCACGATCTCCCGAATGCTGTGGAGCCGCCAGGAGCCGAAGAAGTCAGGCCACCACGCCGGGGCGGCGTCGAGGCGCTGAGCGACCATGACCTCATCGGCACGCTCGATGCTGTCGCGGTACCGACGGAGCACGTCCTCGGCCGGGACATCGGCGCTGACGTTCCAGGCGTTCTCCGACGATCCGAGAAGCTCCTCGATCACAGATCGGTCCCCGGCGACGACCGCCTGGAACCAGAACCGCTCCACGTCGAGAGAGAGGTGGTTCACCAGACCGAGGCACGTCCAGCCCGACGGAAGGACCTGGCGGCGGAGATCCTCGGCGCCGAGGCCCTCGAGAGCCTCGAGGACGTGCTCGCGCTGGCCGTTCAACACGCTCGCCAGCACCTCTCGTTCGCCTGCGGCATCCGACGGCATCGCTCGCTCTCCTTCATCGTCACCCGGGTCCTTGACCGTGCCTGCCCGGTTCGGCCACTCGAGAGTCCGACGCCCCCCGACCTCCGATCTCATCGCCCGGGGCGAAGGCGCGCCGGCCGCCGGCGTCGCTCACCTCGCCTGCTCCCTTGGCGAGCGGAGGACGTCGGGCTCGACCGGTCTGGCGTGTGCGTTATCCAGCTCGCATCCTGCCGTCTCCCACAGCCATGGGGGGGGAGGCGGCCGGGTCGGGTGAGCCACCAGCATGAGAACGCCCGCTTCGGCCGCCGTCGGGAAGACCGCACCCCGAGATGAGCCACGCTGGAGCGAGCGCACCGCGCCAGCTCACTCCATCGGCTGATGTGCGATCACCGGCGGTTGCCGCCCCGCCACCAACCAGCCGACGGCAGCGGCGAAAAGGGGCATGGCGACGAGGATGAAGAGAAGACTCCGGAGCGGGACGTTGGCGAGCGCCGAGACCCCTCCGTTGAGGGTGCTGGCGGAGAACCAGGCGACCGCCCCCGCGTACCCGCCGATCGTCCCGAGGAGCGCCCCGAGGAGAGCGAGCGCGCCTGCGGTGGTCGCCGTCAAGGCGCGACGGGTCCGGCTCCCGGCCCCGGTCGCCGCCAGCGTGCGCAGATCCCCGGCGGTCTCGCTGCGCAGCAGGCCGACCGTCATGGCGAGGACGGCGAGGGCGAGGGCGATCCCGAACAGTGTCGCGTAGCTGATCACCTGCCCACCGCTCGGAGCGTCATCCTTGGTCTCGATCGACAGCCCGAGCGCGGCGGCCGCCTGCCGGGCCGAGGCGACCTGAGAGGCGCTCAGCGTCGCCGGGGCCTGGACGAGCCAGCCGGACACGGTCGGGCTGAGCTGGAGCTCATGGACGGCGTGCTCGGTGATGACCGTGTTCGGAGCCGACGTCCCGGACGGAAGGGCGCTCACCGTCTCGATCACCGGGTGGGCGAGGCCACCCGGCCCCGGGCCGTGGAGCGGTCCGGGGCCGCTTGGGAGGAGGTGCATCCCGGAGATGCCGGCGAGCCCCGGGCGCATGCTCAGGATGTCGGCCGACGGGCTGAACTGCGACGCCTTGATGCCGAAGGCGCGCAGCAGCGACGGCGTGGCGACGTACAGGGGGCCGGTGAAGTTGCGGCCCGGTGCCGCCCGCTGCAGGGTCACCGGCACCTGGAGCAGCTCGACGACGTCGCGGGTGCCGAGCGCGGCGGCGATGCCCAAGACGCTCTTGCGCACGACCGCGAGCGGGGGCGCCTTGGCCGTCTTGGCGCTGTTGCCCCTCTGCTCTGGACCGCCTCGCTTCACCATGACCGCCCCGGAGGCATGCGAGGAGGCGTAGACGATCATCTGGTCGGAGGCGAGGTTGGGCCCGGTGTAGTCGAGGACGTTGCCGTACCGGGCGGACGCCGCCACGCAGATGACGACGGCGATCAGCACGCCGAGGGCGACGGCTGCGAGCGCCGGGCCGGAGCGCGCCCGGTAGCGGTCGAGGTCCCGGAGCGCGAGACGCACGGCCACCGGCGCCCTCCGGCCGAGCTCGGCCACCCCTGACAGGAAGAACGGGCCGAGCAGGATCATCGCCGCGATGAGGGCGGCGAGGCCGAGGACGAGCTCGGGCATACCGCCGCCGATCATGCCACCGGAGACCGTGAGCAGGAGGAAGGCGCCGACGAGAAGGACGACGCCCGGTACAACCGTCCGGTGGACCCGGGGAGGCGGCGCCGGGCGGCCCGAGAGCGCGGCGACGACCGACCGCCTCGTCATCTGTCGGGCCGGGTGCCCCGAGGCGAGGAAGGTCGTGAGGACGGCGAGGCCCATCGAGACGACGACGACGGCGACTGGCAGCTGGAGCTCGCCGATCACGTGGTGCGAGCTCTGCTCGAGGCTCGGCCGGTACGCGGACCAGGCGGCGAAGCCGGACAGGACGCCGAGGACCGCTCCCGCGACACCGACGATGACCCCGTTGGCCCGCAACGTCAGGCGCAAGTGCCGGTCGGTCGCCCCGAGCGACTCGAGCATCCCGATTGACCGCAGCCGGCGCTGGGCGAGCACGGCGAAACCCCCGACAGCGACGAGGGCGATGAGCAGCATCCCGAGGGTTACCCCGGCGAGCGAGATGCTCTCCGGGTTGACCACGTTCGGGGGCGCCTGGTGCGTGACGCTCCTCACGGTCGGGCCGATCGAGGCGGCGGACACCCGCGGCGCGTCGAACAGCACGGTCGCGTGGGTCGGCTCGGCAATCGCGCCGGGAAGCACGAGCGCGAACTCGTCGAGCAGGTTCTCAGGGTTCGCCACGGTGCCGACGACGCGCCGAGTCTGTCCGCCCACCCGCCACCGATCACCGATCCTCAATCGGAAGGCGGACGCGACGCCTGCGGTGACCGCTACCTCGTCCTGCCGCCGGGGGTACGCCCCCGAGAGGAGAGAGAGGAGCGGCTGGCTGAAGGTGCCGTGCGGGCTCTCGGCCCGCAGCTGGAACGTCTGCACCGAGCCGGGGAGCACGAGGGGCGCCTGCTCGATCACCTCGGCCCTGCCGAAGCGGTGCCGGAGCGTCGCCAGCTCAGAGGGAAAGCTCCGGCTCGGGAGTGAGAAGGTGGCGATGTCCTGCGCCGTCCCGAAACCCTCGTTGGCAGGCAGCGGGGTGTTGGTCGCGACCGCCGCGCCGACGATCGTGGCCGCCACGGCGACCGTGACGAGGCAGAGCACGAGGAGCTGCTGGGGCCACTCCCTCTTGAACAGGCGCCACGTCCAGCGGACGATGGCACGGCGTGCCGGGGCTCCGCCGGTGTCGCTCCGGTGGACCGGAGCGACTCGCTCGAGGGCGAGGGTCACGGCTCGCTCCCCTGCTGGAGGAGTGACTCGGGACTCGGCGGGATGGCTGTCTGGTCCACCAGCCGGCCGTCGCGGATGAAGACCACCCGGTCGGCCCACGAGGCGAGCTGGGCGTTGTGGGTGACCACGACGGCCCCGAGACCCCGGCGGCAGGCGGCGAGCACCATCCGCATCACCGCTTCGCCGCTTGCCGAGTCGAGGGCGCCGGAGGGTTCGTCGGCGAGCAGCAGGTGCCGCTCGCCGACCGTCGCCCTCGCGATGGCGACCCGCTGGCGCTCGCCCCCGGACAGCTCGTCGGGGAAGTGCGCCACCCGCTCATCGAGCCCGAGCTCCTCGAGCGCCGCCGCCGCCAGCTCCCGGGCCCGCCGGGCCCGCACTCCGTCGAGCTCGAGGGGGAGCGAGACGTTCTCGAGCGCCGTCAGCCCGGGCAGGAGGTTGAAGTCCTGGAAGACATAGCCGACCGACCGCCGCCTGAGGCGGGCCTTGTCGTTGCGCGACATGCCGGAGAGCAGTTGGCCGTCGATGACTACCTCTCCGCTCGTCGGGTCCTCCAGGCTGCCCGCGATCGTGAGCAGCGTGCTCTTGCCCGACCCGCTCGGGCCCATCACCGCCAGGAGGTCGCCGGCCGCGACACTCAGGTCGATGTCGCGGACGGCGAGCACCTGCGAGGCGCCCTCGCCGTAGACCTTCGTCACGCGGTGCATCTCGAGAAGAGCCATCATCGACTCCTGGCCCGCAAGCGGAGCCTCGGCCGCGGCGTGGCGGCGGGCGCCGGGCCGAGGCTCGAGCGCTTCATGCGTCCCTCGGCTGCGTCCAGCCAGCGCACCACCGACTCGAGACGGAACAGCTCGGCGTCGACGGCGAGGGCGAGAGCGAGGTCGAGGCGCCCCTCGTCCTCCTTGATGCGGGTCCACTGCTGCATCAGCTCGACGAGGTGCCGACGGTGGATCTGGATGACGTCGCCGACCTCGACGCCCGGCACGCCCATGGCGACGAGCACCTTGATCACGAGCTCGTCCCGGGGCGGGGAGCCGGCCTCAGAGGGTGTGCCGAACCACGCTGCCAGCTCCTTCTCGCCCTCCGCCGTAATCCGGTAGCCCCGCTGGCGCTCGTCCTCGTGGGCGTCGTCGGCCTCGACGAGGCCGTCACGCTCGAGGCGACCGAGCGTCGTGTAGACCTGGCCGACGTTGAGCGGCCAGACGTCACCGGTGCGCTCCTCGAACTCCTGGCGGAGCTGCAGGCCGTACTTCGGGCCCTCACTCAGCAGGGCAAGCAGCGCGTGGCGGACGCTCATACCGGTGTCCGCATCAGTAGCATACTGAGTATTCTACTC
This sequence comes from Actinomycetes bacterium, assembly GCA_021797795.1. GTDB lineage: Bacteria > Actinomycetota > Acidimicrobiia > Acidimicrobiales > Bog-793 > JAKACF01. Next base: position 8,412 of record JAJZZB010000072.1, read on the forward strand.
ATAGAATGCGAGGTTGCAAGAGGCGGCTGCCAGAGGTGGCTAGTCCCACACGGCGTCCTCGAGAGGGCCGGGGACGCTCGGCCGTCGGCAACCGGGAGGAGTCAGCGCCAGACGACAAGGCACCGAGATTTGGAGGCTCTCGCCGGCGCGTCGAAGACGAGGTGCCTGCTCGCCCGGTCACTCCTAACGAGCTGGTCGCGCCGGGTGGGCGGTGCGGGAGCAGCGCCGCTCCCGATCGAAGGTGCGCGCCGGCTGCGTGCGGCGGCCCGGGAGGACCCGTGACGCGCCACCGCCGCCCCCGCCTCGGAGGGGAGGTGGCGGTGAGAGAGCGGCGCCCGGTTCGCTCAGGTCGTGGCGCCTGGGCTGACCGGCATCCGGGAGACGATCCGCTCCGCCTCGGCGACGACCCGGTCCTCGTCAGAGATCTCTTCGAGGCCCCGCTGGGCGGTCTCGGGTATGAGCAGCGTGAGCAGGGTGCCGAGGAGCGCCATCCCGGCCGAGAACTCGAGCGCCCCGCCGATGCCGAAGGCGGCGCTGATGTGGGGGAACAGGTAGACCCCGATGAAGGCACCGAGCTTCGCCACGCCAGCCGAGATGCCGTGCCCGGTCGTCCGTGCCGAGGTCGGGTAGCACTCGGCGGCGAGGACGAAGGTGGTCGTGTTCGGGCCGAACTCGGCGAAGAAGTAGCTGATGCCGAACAGGACGAGGAAGGGTGCCACCGCCGCCGTTATCCCCGGGATCACCCCGATCAGGAGAAACATGAGACCCATGAGCGGGAAGCCGATGAGCTGCAGCTTGCGGTGCCCGATGCGGTCCATGAAGTTGGCGGCGAGGAAGTAGCCGGGCACGGCTGCAAGGGCGAAGACCATGAGGTTGAACGCCAGCGACTGCTCGATGGTCGCCCCCGCGCCGAGCACACCCTTCACGATGAGCGGGGCCGAGACCGAGTTGCCGTAGTAGGCGTAGTCGAAGACGAACCAGGTGCCGGCCGTTCCGATCAGGCTGATGAGGAAGCGGCGGTTCGAGATGAACTCCCGGAACGTGAGCCTCTGGCGCTCGCCGGTCGTCGCCTGGGGGCTGATGGCGACGGTGCCATCGGAGTAGGTGGCGAGACTCTTCGCCGCCTCTTCGGTCTTGCCCTGGACCCGGGCGAGGAAGCGGGGCGACTCGGGCATACGCCGGCGGGAGTAGAGCACCATGGCCGAGGGGATGGCGCCGAGGGCAAGGATGATCCGCCAGACGTAGCCCGAGCTCATGCCGCTCGACAGCAGCGTGAGGGCGACCACGTAGCCGACGACGGTCCCGAGCGCTTGCATCGAGAAGACCAGGCCGACGAGCTTGCCCCGGTTCTTGCGGTTCGAGTACTCGCTCATGAGCACCGCCGAGACCGGGTAGTCGCCGCCGATGCCGAGCCCGAGGCAGAAGCGGAAGACGATGAGCCAGACGACGTTCGGGGCGAAGCCCGAGGCGAGCGAGAACACGAGCATGATCAGGGCCTCGAGGCCGTAGATCTTCTTGCGGCCCACGCGGTCGGCCACTCGGCCGTAGACGATCGCCCCGATGAAGGCGCCGAGGAGCGTCATCGAGTTCACGAGGCCTGTCTCGGTCGTGCTCAGGTTCCACTGGGACGTGATGAGGGCCGTCACCGTGCCGATGATGAACAGGTCGTAGGCGTCGGTGAAAAAGCCCATTCCCGAGGTCACGATCGCCTTCAGGTGGAACCGTGAGATCGGTGCCTCGTCGAGGGCTGCGGTGAGGGTGGTGGTTGTCTGGTCTGCCACGAGGACGAGTCTGCTCAGTCCTCTTAACGGCCAGCTGACATCGCCGTGATGGCGAGGTGAACGCGAGGTGAACTCTCGGTGCCGGTCAGGCGGCCTTGCCCCGGCCCACGAGGCGCGCCCTCCTCGCGCTCGCCTTGTGGGGAGACAGGACGTTGCTCACGCGCTCGTAGTGCTCGGCGTCGATCTCGCCGCGGGCGAGGCGCTGGTCGAGGGCGGCGAGGAGGTCCTCCTCCCTCGCCGGCCGGCGCCCCCGGCGGACGAGGGTGGCCACGAGCGCGTAGACCGCCCAGACGACGACGGCCCAGAACGCCACCACGGCGATCCACATGGCAGCCACCTCCCAGAAGGGCCGGTTCTGGCCGTACCAGAACATCATGGTCGTGAACCTCCCGTGCCCGAGTTTGGGGCGTCGCCTGCAGGCTGGTGCCGTCCTCGTACCCCAAATAGGGTTCTTCGGCACCTCCCCGGCGTCGTGACCTGGGAGTCTCGGCTTGTAGCATCGACCCACCGGGGTCACCGAAGGAGAGGCCGTGCTCGACGCGAAGTTCATCCGCGACAACCAGCCGGCTGTCCGGACGGCGGCTGAGCTGAAGGGCGTGGACTTCGACGTCGACGCCGCCGTCGCCCTCGCCGACGAGGTCCGGTCGCTCCAGGTGGAGGTCGACGAGGGCCAACGGCTGCGCCGCGAGATCTCGAACCGGTTCCGCACGAGCGACGCTCAGGCGCGCGAGGAGCTGCGCCGTCGGGCGGCCGAGAACGACGACACCCTGAAGGACAACCGCGCCGCCCTCGCCGAGGCGAGGGGGCGCCTCAACGACCTCCTCCTTTTGGCGCCGAACGTCCCGTGGGAGGGAGCGCCTGTCGGTACCGGAGAAGAGGACAACGTCGTCATCCGCGAGTGGGGGCAGCCGCCCGAGTTCGGCTTCGAGCCGAAAGACCACGTCGAACTTCTCGAACAGCGGGGGTGGGCCGACTTCGAACACGCCCGGAACACCGCCGGCGACCGGGCGTACTCCCTCAAGTCGCAGGCGGTGCTGCTCGAGCGCGCCATGCACTCGCTCGCCCTCGACACCCTAATCGGCGAGGAGTTCGAGCTCGTGAGCGTGCCGGCGCTCGTCCAACGACAGGCGCTCGTCGGCACGGGCTTCCTCCCCGGTCACGGCGAGGAGATCTACTACCTCGAGCGGGACGACCTCTACCTGGCCGGTACCGCCGAGGTGGGGCTCGTCGGGATGTCGAGCGACACGATCTTCGACGTGAAGGACCTTCCCCGCCGCTACGCGGGGATCTCGCCGTGCTTCCGGCGCGAGGTAGGCAGCGCCAGCAGGGACGTCCGCGGGCTGCTCAGGGTCCACCAGTTCGAGAAGGTGGAGCAGTTCGTCATCTGCGAGGCGGACGCCGAGGAGTCGGCCCGCTGGCACGACCGGCTGCTCGGCACCGCCGAGACGATCCTGCAGCGTCTCGAGCTCGCCTACCAGGTCGTCGAAACCTGCACCGGCGACATGGGGCTCGGCAAGTACCGGATGAACGACATCAACACGTGGTTCCCCTCGCTCGGCATCTACCGGGAGACCCACTCCTGCAGCACGTTGCACGACTGGCAGGCCCGCCGCGCCGGCATCCGCTACCGCGACGCCACGGGGACCGTCCGCTTCGCACACACGCTCAACAACACCGCTGTCGCCACTCCCCGCCTCCTCGCCGCCTTCGTGGAGAACCACCAGCGGCACGACGGCACCGTCTCCCTGCCCGATGCGCTCCGCCCCTACCTGAGCGGCCGCGAGGTGCTCTGAGGCGGGAGGGTGACGGTGCTACTGATCGGTATGTAGACTGAGAAGTAGCACACGGGACATGTTGGCGGCATGGAAGGAGACCTGCAGCGGCGACTGGGCCAGCGACTCCGTTCCTACCGGCTCGAGCGCGGACTCAGCCAGGAGAGCTTCGCCGACCTCCTGCAGGTCCACCGCACCTACATGGGCGGGATCGAGCGGGGCGAGCGGAACCTCACCCTCCGATCCGTCGAGCGGATCGCCGACCGGCTAGGCGTCGATCCGCTCGAGCTCCTGAAGGAGGCAGCGGGCGGAGACTCGGCGCGCTCCTGAGCACTGTGAATCACCGGCGCTGTCGCAGGGTCGGCCTATTCTCGCTCCGGCGCTCGTTCGCAGTGCTCCTCGCCGCTTTCCGGCCCGCGATCGGTAGACCGCCTCGCGAGCGCGCGGGGCCGCAAGCGAGGAGGTGCACGAGGTGGGCGACACCACGCCGTCGATCGAGGGGGTCACCGGGCTCCGCGAGCTGCGTGCCCGCCTGGCCGAGCTCGAGTCGAAGGTCGCCCAGCTGACGGACGAGCTCCGCACCGGTCGGCTGGTGGTGCTCGACGACCGCGAGCACGAGCGGCTCGTCGCCGAGGTGGTCGACGGCGTGCTCGAGCTGCGCCTCGAGCTCCCGCCCGCCCCACCCGGTCGACGCAGCGCCCTGCTCGCCTTCACCTCTCCCGGGTGCGAGCCGTTCGGGTCCGGGCTCGGCCTGCAGCTGTGGGCCGATGGCGAGCTGGTCGACGAGCTCTGCTGGTGGGCCGACGGCGAACGGCCTCCGCGCCAGCCACGCGGCTCGCCGGACGATTAGGGCTGCTCGCCGCGGTCGACCGGCCGGATCCCGTGGCCCTCGACCCTCGGGTCGCCGGCCGCGAGCGCCGCCCACCAGCGCTGGCCACCGGCGGCGAAGGCGGCCAGGCTTACCTCCTCCTCGGCCGCGTCGGTGACCGAGAGCTCGTCGAACTCGATGCGCAGGTCGAGGTGGCGGGGCGGTCCCTCGACGGTGTGCTGGAAGAGGTCGAGCGAGTGCGAGCCCCGGCCCTGGCCGACCGGGAAGTCGAGGCTGGCGCGCTCCCGCCAGACGTTCCAGCCTTCGCTCGGCAGGTCGAGGAACTCCCAGCCGTAGATGGGCTGGCTCCCGAAGCTGCGGACGGTGGCAGGCAGCTCCTCCAGGCGGAGCGGCACCACCTCGGCATCGTCGTCCTCGGCCACCCCGTTGCGCAGCGAGGCGACGATGCGTGACACGCCTGTGCAGGAGAGGACGATTCTGCGGTCCTCGGGCTCGGGCCCCTCCTCTGGGAGCGTGAGCGCCACGAAGAGCAGCCGGACCTCGCCGGTCCGCTCGTTGACCCGGACGTCGCAGAAGTCGGCCTCGTTGAGCGCCACGTCGAGGCCGGCCCGCAGTTCGTCGGAGAGGTCCATGGCGCAACGATACGGAGGACGGGGCCGCTCAGATGCTGCAGACCCGGTGGCGGGCAGCGAGCACCGCGGTGGCGGCGGCGGCGAGGCGCCACCGCGCAAGGAGACCGTGCGTCGTGGCCGAGACGATCGCCGACTCGATCTTCGTGGTCAGCGCGGCGATCTGGCGCGCCGTCATGGTCCCCTTGCCGAACAGCACCATGTCCGCTCCGGCGCGGAGCGCTTGGACGGCGGCTGAGGGGACGCTGAAACCGGCCGCCGAGATGGCGCCGGCCGAGAGCGAGTCGGTCATCACGAGACCCTTGAAACCGAGCGTGCGCACGAGCTCCCGCCCGATGGCGGCCGGGGACAGGCTGGCCGGATAGGACGCCAGCCCCGGCACCGTCGCGTTCGAGACCATGACCGCCGGCGCTCCCTGCCCGATCGCGGTGGTGAAGGGCGGCAGCCCCACCTTCTTCAGCTTCGACCAGGAGAGCGTGTGGGCGGGACCGTCGTCGGTGTTGCCGCTCGCCCCTCCGAGCCCGGGGAAGTGCTTCAGCACGGGGATGACACCGGCAGAGAGGAGCCCTCTCATGTAGGCAACGCCGTCTCGCGAGACGACCGACGTCGTCCCGCTGAACGAGCGGAGGCCGTCAGGATCGCTCGGGCCGGGGACGACGCTCCGCCCGTCGACGTCGACCACGGGGGCGAGGTCCACGTTCACGCCGTTGCTGGCCATCTTGCGCCCGACGGCCGCAACGTGACGCTCGATCTCGGCCGCCGTCCAGTGGGAGCCCATCCATTTCGCCCACGGGAGGGAGCCGACCAGGTTCGCCATCCGCTGCACCCCGCCGCCCTCCTCGTCGGTCATCACGAGGAGGCCGAGGTTGCCCGGCACGTCGTGGCGCTCGAGCCCGGCGAGAGCGCTCGCCAGGTTGGAAGGCGCCGACGAGCCGAACAGGAGGATCCCACCGGCGCCGGCACGCACCTCGCCGGCGGCGGCCGTCACGCTCGCCTCCTGCACGGGAACGGCGAGCGTCTGCATGGCGAGCCGTGCGTCCGGCCAGGTGCGGATCCTCCGGACGGTCACGCACGGCACGGAGGCGGCCGCCGTCGTCACTTTCGATCGGGGGGCGCCGGCCACAGGCGGCCCGGTGGCGGCGCCGAGACCGGCGAGGAGCGCGGCGGCGAGCCCGGCGGCGAGCGGACGCCTCAACGTCGATCCCTCCCCGCAGGCGGTCAGTCGAAGTCGAACGGCAGCGGGCTGTCCTGCTGGACCACCCATCCGTTCCCATCGGGGTCCTCGACCGTGACGAAGCGTCCCCAGGGAGCCGACTCGATCGGCTCGTCAGGCTCGAGCACACCGTTGTCACGCAGCTGGTCGGCGGCCGCCTCGATGTCTGGGACGCTCAGCACCGTGCCGCGCAGCGAGCCCGGCGGCATCGAGTCGAACCAGGTGACGAGCGTCACCGCCGTCTGGCCCGACGGCGGCCGTAGCGTCACCCAGCGGAGGCCGGACCCGAACTCGTTGTCCATCACCACCTCGAAGTCGAGTTTCTCGGTGTAGAAGGCCTTGGACCGGTCGGGGTCGCTGACCGGCAGGGAGATCACCCCGATGTGGTGGTCGTGCATGGGTCCTCCTTGGATCAGTCGACGACCGACTGGTAGACGAGACGCCGCAGCTCGCGGCGGATGGGGTAGGTCGTGGAGGGCAGCAGCTGGGTCATGAACAGGACGATCAGCTCTTCTGCCGGATCGACCCAGAAGACGGTGCTGGCGGCCCCGCCCCAGGCGAACTCGCCCTCGCTGGCGGGCACCTTCAGCGCAGCGGCGTCCGTGACGACCGAGAAGCCGAGGCCGAAGCCCACCCCTTCCTCGGTCTCACCCGACAGCGAGTGCCCGAACGACGCCATGTCCCTCCCGCCCGGCAGATGGTTCCTCGTCATGTACTCGAGCGTCCGGGGCCCGAGGAGGCGGGTGCCGTCGAGCTCGCCGCCGTTCAGGAGCAAGCGGGTGAAGCGGTAGTAGTCGCCCATGGTCGAGACGAGACCGCCGCCGCCGGAGAGCACCCGCGGAGGACGCTCGGCGGCCGCGCCCATCCGACCGCTCGCCACCGCCCGGCCCGAGGTGGCGTCGGGAAGGTAGAGGGTCGCCAGTCGCTCCAGCTGGTCTTCGCGGGCGTAGAAGCCCGTCTCGGTCATCTGGAGGGGACCGAGGATCCGCTCGGCGAAGAAGACGTCGAGGCTCTGCCCGGACAGCACTTCGACGAGCCGCCCGACCACGTCGGTGGCGTGCGAGTAGTTCCAGCTCGTTCCCGGCTCGAAGAGCAGGGGCAGCCCCGCCCAGATCTCGCAGCACGCCGCCAGGTCGGCACCCTCCGGCGTTCCCCACTCGAAGCCGCGTGCTCGGTAGATGGCGTCGACCGGGTGGGCATAGAGGAAGCCGTAGGTGAGCCCTGCGGTGTGGGAGAGCAGGTGCCAGATGCGCATCGGCTCGGACGCCGGCTTCAGCACGGGCTTCATCGAGGAGCCGCCGGCGAAGACCCGCAACTCGGCGAACTCGGGCAGGTAGTCGCCAACCGGATCGGAGAGGTCGAAGCGGCCTTCCTCGTAGAGCATCATCGCCGCCACAGAGGTGACCGGCTTGGTCATCGAGTAGATGCGGTAGACGGTGTCCGCCTCGATCGGCAGTCCCCGCTCGAGATCGCGCTGGCCGGCCATGGCGACGTGAGCCAGCTCGCCGCCGCGGCTGACGAGGAGGCTGTAGCCCGGCAGCCGGCCGCTGGCGAGATAGCGCCCGAAGTGCTCGCCGAGGCGTGCGAGCCGATCGGCGTCGAGGCCGACGTCGGAAGGGTCGACCTGCTGGTCGAGAGAGGACATACTGTCACCCTACGCCAGCGTCCGTTCGGGCCCCCTCTGGGGAGCCCTGCGTCAGAGCACCCTCCGGGGCACTCGGACGACCAGGTAGCATGGCGCTTCGTCCGGGAGAGGTGCGAGAGCGGCCGAATCGGACTCACTGCTAACGGCGCGACGAGCCTCCGGGCGGACTCAGCGCTACCAGCGGAAAGTGGCCAAA
>JAJZZB010000303.1 GCA_021797795.1 Actinomycetes bacterium
AGCTAGACTGGGCGGCCCTCCTCGTGAACGCCACCCCGGTCGGGATGACGAGCGACGGGTTGCCCTTCGGGATCGACCCGATGCGCATCGGGCCGGGCCAGCTCGTCGCCGACCTGATCTACGCCCCCGACGTGACGCCGCTCATGGCTGCCGCACGGGAACGGGGCGCGGTGCCCCTAAATGGCGTCGGCATGTTGATCCACCAAGCTGCCCGCCAGTTCCGCTCGTGGACGGGCCAAGATGCCCCACTCGAGGCGATGTCGGCGGCGGCTCTGGCCGAGCTCCGCAGGCGGGCGGGCGGCCCTCAACCACGCTGACCCTCCTGCCGAAGGTATGGGTGTGTCGCTAGAAGGAACGCTCGAGACGGTCGCACTGCCAGATGTTCTGGCACTTCTCTCGGTAACCGCGAAGTCAGGTGAGCTGCGTGTCGAGTCTGCCAAGCTCGCCGGCAGCCTTTGGATGGACGCCGGCCGGATCTCGGGCTTCGACGTCGGCAACTGCGCGAGCGCGGTGGACGCCCTCTTCGCCTTGCTCCGCCTTGGCGAGGGGAGCTTTGCCTTCCGGGGCGAGGGGTCGGTACCAGTCACAACGGTCGTGCCACAAGACGTGGCCCCGGTGCTAGAGGAGGCTGAGGCGCGCCTCTTGGAGTGGCCCGGGATCGAGGCGGTGGTCCCATCGCTTGCGAGCCACTTGTCGCTGTCGGGGGACGTGGGTGCTCCTGTCACGCTCCGGCCCGACCAGTGGCAGCTCGTTGCCGGGATAGGAGGGGGCAGGACGGTCGCCGACGTCCTCGATTCGCTCAGCCTCGGCGAGTTCGACGGCTGCAAGGCAGTCAAGGAACTGGTCGAGCTGCGCCTCGTGCACCTGGCCGTCCCTGGCTTCGGCGACGAGCAGGTTGGCGGCGACCTTGTCGCTGGCGACGCCTTCGCTGGCGAGGCCTTCGTCGGCGAAGCTGTTGCGGGCGAAGCTGTTGCGGGCGAAGCTGTTGCGGGCGAAGCTGTTGCGGGCGAGGTCGGGCCTGATGACCCCTTCGCCGGCGAGGGTGGGGAAGTGCCCGACGAGCCGGATGTGAGTGCGGCCGTGGCCGACACGGGAGAGGACTTCTGGGGCCGTAGCTTCCAAACACCCGCGGCCGCCTTCGAGCCGGAGCCCGAACGAGGGCCCGAGGCCGAGCCTGAGCATCACGAGCCCGAGCCCGAACCGGTCAACCGGGGCTTGCTCCTCAAGTTCCTCGGCTCGGCACGGAACTAGCCTTCACCTTCCTTTTAGCGATGCCGATCAACTGAGAGATGGCAGGAGCGCGGCCAGGGACCGTGAACGACGCCCTTTCGGAGGACGAACAGCTGGGCGTCGTCCTGGTGAAAACCGGGATAATCACGATCGAGCAACTCGGCGAGGCGCTTAGGGCTTCTAGGGAGCGGACGCAAAATCTCGCCCGGGTCCTTATCGAGGACCACCTCCTCACCGAGGAGCAGTTCGTAGCGACCCTTGCCGGCCAGCTCGGCCTCGAGTTCGTCGACCTCGCGGGTTACCCCGTGGACCCCGTCGCCGCACAGCTTGTCTCGGAGAGCTTAGCCCGTCGTTACCTGGCAATGCCGATCGGCTGGTGGGAGGGGAAGCTCCTCGTCGCGATGGCGGACCCCTCCAACGTCTTTGCCATCGACGACATCCGGGCGCTGACCGGCGCGGACGTCCGCCAGGTCGTCGTGACGGCCGACGCCCTCCAGGCCGCGATCGGCAAGTACTACCGCAGGGACACCGAAGCGGAGCATGTGAGCGCGGAGGCTGCGGCCTCGAGCGCCGCGGTCGATGACGACCCTCTCAACAGGATCAAGGAAGTCCGTGAGGATGCGCCGATCGTCCGGCTCGTCAACTTGCTCATAAGCCAGGCGATCTCGGACCGGGCCTCGGACATCCACGTCGAGCCGACCGGTAAAGATGTCCGCATCCGCTACCGGATCGACGGCGTGCTCCACGACGTGATGCGTTCTCCCCGCAACATCCAAAACGGGATCGTGAGCCGCCTGAAGGTGATGGCCGACATAAACATCGCCGAGCGGCGCGTCCCTCAAGACGGGCGCATAACGACGATGATCGAGGGCCGTCCGGTCGACCTCCGCGTCGCGACTCTGCCGACCGTGCACGGGGAAAAAGTCGTGATGCGGATCCTCGACAACTCGAGCGCGAACCTGCGGCTATCCGAGCTCGGCTTCCTGCCCGTCAATATGACGCGCTATCAGGTCTCCTACGGGAAGCCTTATGGCACCATCCTAGTGACGGGGCCCACTGGCTCGGGTAAGACCACGACGCTGTACGCAACGCTCAACATGTTGAACGAGCCGACGAAGAACGTGATAACGGTGGAGGACCCAGTCGAGTACCAACTCGAGGGGATCAACCAGATCCAGGTCAACAACAAGGCGGGCCTCACCTTCGCGTCTGCGCTGCGCACCATACTGCGCGCTGACCCCGACATCATCCTGATCGGCGAGATCCGTGACAAGGAGACGGCTAGCATCGCGGTGGAGGCGGCGCTCACGGGCCACCTGGTGCTGTCCACGATCCACACCAACGACGCCGCCACGACGCCGAACCGCCTCGTCGAAATGGGCGTAGAGCCGTTCCTCGTGGGCAGCGCCCTCGACTGTGTTGTCGCCCAGCGCCTGGCAAGGAAGCTCTGCGAGCGCTGCAAAGAAGCCTATGAGCCAGAAGAGGGTGCGTTGGCGGCGCTCGGGTGGGAGGTCGTCGAGCTGCCCGAGAAATTGTACCGGGCCGTTGGCTGCCAGGTCTGCGGC
>JAJZZB010000073.1 GCA_021797795.1 Actinomycetes bacterium
CGAACATCCTGCTCGTCGTCGTGCCGACAGCCGAGACGCTCGGCGTCCAGGGCTTCCCGAACATGATGAACGCCGAGCAGTACGTCGTGAACCACCACCTGGCCGACGTCGTCACCCAGAGCTTCGCCGCCTCGGAGGACTCCTTCGGCAGCTACGCCTCGATCCAGAACCTTCGCCACGCCTACATCTCCGGGACGAAGGCCGGCATCACCTTCATGGCCGCCTCGGGTGACACGGGGACGGTCGCGACGACCAAGGCGCCCGTCGCCAAGGGGGGCCGGCTCATCACGACGCCCGAGGTGAACTGGCCGGCGTCGGACCCGCTCGTCACCGCCGTCGGCGGCACGAACCTGTGCACGAACCCGGTCACGGGCACCACGGTCGACAGCACGGCCGGGCCGGCAGCCTGCCAGAACAACCCCGGCCAGCACGACGTGGCCTGGACCGGCTCGGGCGGCGGCTTCAGCCATGTCTTCGCCAAGCCTGCCTACCAGGACACCCTCCCCGCCGGCTCGACGCCGATCGGCTCGATGCGCGGGGTCCCGGACGTCTCCTGGGACGCTTCGTGCGGAACCTTCGTCTGGGTCTACCTCTCGGCGCCGGGCTTCGCCCCGGGTTACTACGGCATCTGCGGCACCTCGGCCGCCTCGCCGCAGTTCGCCGCCATGGTGGCCCTCGCCGACCAGTACGGCGGACAAGACCTCGGGCTCGTGAACCCGGCGCTGTACTCGCTCGCGAGCGGTCCGAACGGTGCGTCGTACTTCAACGACGTCACCGCCGGCAACAACACCCAGGTCGGGTCCGGCATCCCGGGCTATCCGGCCACGACGGGATGGGACCCGGTGACGGGTCTCGGCACCCCGAACGCCGCCAACCTGGTGCCGGCGCTGGCAGCGGCCGGACCGGACACCCAGCCCTGAGCGTCGCTGCCCGGAGGCGCACCGCGCCTCCGGGCAGCACCACCCCGGCCGGCGCCGCGTCCGCCGGCCTCGCCGGTCGCAGTCCCGGCGGAAAGACGCGACTCCGCCACGCCGGCGAGCGAGGCTGTGCCGGTGACCATCAAGTACCTCGGCTCGAAGCGGCGCCTCGTCCCGACGCTCGTCGCCATGGCAGGGTCCGCCGGCGCCTCGAGCGCCCTCGACCTCTTCTCGGGCACCTCAAGGGTGGCCCGGGCGATGAAGGCGGCCGGCCTCCTCGTGACGGCGGTCGACTCGGCGACCTACGCCAAGGTCCTGGCGGACACCTACGTCGCCACCGACGCGGCCGAGCTCGAGCGGGCCGAGCTCGAGCGGGCGATCGGGGAGCTGAACGGCCTCGAGGGTCGGGTGGGCTACGTCACCGAGGTCTTCTCCGAGCAGGCGAGGTACTTCCACCCTGACAACGGGAGGCGGATCGACGCCATCCGGGACGCCATCGAGGAGCGGTGGGCCGCCTCCCCGTTGCACCCGCTGCTCCTGGCGAGCCTCCTCGAGGCGGCCGACCGGGTCGACTCGACGACGGGACTCCAGATGGCGTACCTGAAGTCGTGGGCCCCCCGGGCGCTCCGACCGCTCGAGCTGCGGGTGCCGGAGCTGCTGGCGGGCCCGGGCAGGGCGCTGCTCGGGGACGCCACCACGCTCGTGGCGACGCTCGGGGCGGTCGACGTCGCCTACCTCGACCCGCCCTACAACCAGCACCGCTACTTCGGCAACTACCACGTCTGGGAGACGCTCGTGCGCTGGGACGCCCCCGAGCACTACGGCGTCGCCTGCAAGCGGGTCGACTGCCGGGACGAGGCCAACGCCAGCCCGTTCAACAAGAGGCGCCAGATGCCGCTCGCCCTGGCGGAGGTGATCGCCTCTGTCAGGGCGGGCCTCCTTCTCGTCTCCTACAACGACGAGTCGTGGCTCGGCGTCGGGGACCTCGTCGCCATGTGCGAGGCCGCCGGCCGGAGCTGCGCGGCCGTCATCGGCATCGAGCGGCCGCGCTATGTCGGCGCCCGGATCGGGATCCACAACCCGAAGGGAGTGAAGGTGGGGCGGGTCTCGCACGTCCGCAACACCGAGCTCGTCGTCGTGTCCGGTGAGCGGTCCGAGGTGGCCGAGGCGGTCGCCGCCGGCTTGGCGGCGGCCGCCCGCTCGGGGCTCGCCGCCTTCGAGCTGGACGCCGGGTCCTCAGCTCCCGAGCGCCGGCGGGCGTAGCCGGAGCCAGACGAAGGCGCCGTCGAGGCGCCGGGGCCCCCGGCCGAGGATCGAGGTGAGGATGCGGACGAGGTCGCCCGGGCGCCGCCCCCTGTTGAGGACGACGACATCGGAGACGGCGAGCGAGGCGAGCTGGCGGCGGACGGCCGCCGCCTCGGCCGGCGGCAGGGTCGGCCCGATGAGCCCGATGTCGGCGTCCCCGAAGAGGTCGGTGACCGGCGAGGGTGGCAGGCTGCCGAGGGGGTGCGGCCCGCCGGAGGGGATGAAGGCGTATCCGGCGACCATGTCGTAGGGCATCTGCTCCTCCGCCTGCCAGATGAGGGGATCGGCGGCGAAGCCGTTCATCACCGGGTAGGCGAGGAGCACCGAGCCTGGCGCGAGATGTGTGAGGGCGGGCGAGCGGTAGACCGCCGGCACGGCGATCGTGCGGGTCGGGTACGGCAGCTGGGCGCCGAGGACGGGTGGAGCGAGGGCGACGACCCCGACGGCGCCGGCGACTGCCGAGCCGATGGCGGCCGAGGCGATCCGGCCTCGCAGGCGGCCCTGCAGTCGGTCGCGCGCCTCACCGAGGGCGACGGCGAAGACGAGGGCGACGAGCAGGTCGACGGCGATCATGAACCGCACCGGCAGCAGGTTCTCGACAAAGGGGAGCCGGGCGAGCGCCCGGTCGGGAAGTGGGATCCCGGTGCTCAGCTTCGGCGTCAGGTGGAGCGTCCGGCCTGCAGCGAAGACGAGGCCGACCACCACGAGGGCGGCGCAGAGCCGGTAGAGCCCGGCGTGGGGGGAGCGCCGCCACGCCAGGGCGAGAAGGAGGATCGCCACGAGGGGGATGCCCACGTAGGCGGCCCACAGCTCCGGGTGGGAGGCGGGGCCGGCCTTCGGCCAGACGAGCGCCTTCAGCCACATGACGTAGGACTCGGGCGAGGTGAAGACGCTCCCTTTGTAGCGACGGGGACCGCGGGCGAGGATGAAGACCGGCCAGGCGAGGAGCACCCCGCTCGTGACGCCCGCCGAGACGAGGCCCGTTGCCACCCGGCGCCACCTGCGAGCGATCTCGGCCGGGTGGCCGACGGCGAGCAGGACGATGCCGGCCGCAGAGACCACGGCCACGATCAGCAGCACCTCGAGGGAGGTGAGCGCCTGGGCGGCGAGCACGAGGCCGAGCAGCGCGCCCCGCCGGAGCGCCGAGCCCCGCTGCGACACGACGAGGTCGTCGAGCAGGGCGAGGACGAGCGGCGGGAAGACGAGGAGGGTCATGTGGAGGTGCCCGTCGGCCAGGTCGTTCAGCACGAAGGGGGAGAAGCCGTAGAAGAGGCCGGCGAGCCACCTACCGAAGGCGAAGTCGCTGTAGCGGGAGAAGACGAGGAAGCAGACGAGGGCGCTCAGGGCCGGGGCGAGGACCACGAGGACGTTGAAGGCGACGACCGGTCCGGCGAGGAGCGTGAGCGGTGTGGCCACGAAGGCGGGGAAGAGGATGCTCGAGTTGACCATCAGGTTCACCCCGCCGGGGGCGAACATGGCGTGGGTCACGAAGGGGTCGAGCCCGTTCGCCAGGGCGTGGGGCACCCAGGCGAGGTACCAGATCTGCTGGGCGGGGTCGCCCCATCCGCTCGAGGTGACCGTGCTGCCGGGAGCGGCGCTCCACACGTGCCACCATGCGAAGACCCCGACGGAGAGATAGGCGAGGGCGGCCGTGAGCACGGACCCTGCACGACGCACGCCGACACGGTACCTGGCGATCGGGTCCTCGGGGAGCCGTCGCCGGCCGGCTCGGGCGGTCACGAGTGCGGGGCCTCACGCCCGTCGCAGGTCGGCTCATGTCCGTGCATCGGCGGTTGTCCAGCGACCCCACGACACGGTCTCGCTCGGCCGGGCGCCCTCCGTTGCGATCCGGACGATGATGGCCGCCTCGCCGACCCGGGCGCGAAGCCCGCCCCCGAGAGGGCGGGCGGCGCTCGGGGAGAGCCGGATCGGGACTCCGGCGGTGGCGAGCTGGTACCCGATCCCCTGGCTGATGGCATCGTCGATGAACCCGAGCTCACCGGTGACGACCAACGCGACCGGCGCCGCGCCGGCACCGCCGTCACTGTGGGTCCGGGCGAGGGCGGCAGCCCGCGGGACCGCCCCGGCGACGAAGTGGACCGGCTGCCAGCCGAGGAGGAACAGCCCGCTCGACCCGAAGGCCACCTCGGAGATGGTGAGCAGCGTGCCGGCGCCGAGGAGCGCGACCGACCCGAGGGCGCTCGCCGCGAGTGCCGGACGCGCCGGCAGCTCCGGGCGCCCCGTCCGCCCTCGGACCGCCGCCGCCCCGAGCGCGCCGATCGCCGCCAGCACGCTCGCCACGGCGACCATGCCGACGGGCCAGAGGACGAAGTAGAGGTAGTACTGGAGGTAGCCGGCCTCGGCGAGCGGGACCGATCCGAGCGTCCAGGCGGTCGCCAGCCCGGAGAGCGCCCCCACTGCCGCCAGCACGCCCAGCCCACGGCGACGGGTGAAAAGGGCGAGGAGGGAGATGGCAGCGCACAGGCCGAGCGCCAGGGCGCCGGCGAGCGCCGGCCTGCCGTAGAGCGCGTGGAGCAGGTGGGGGCCGATCGCCGGTGTCCTCGCCGACCAGCTCGGTGGCGGCACCGTTGCCGACCCGACGGCCTTCAGGCCGAAGTCGATCCCCATCGTGCGGCCGTGCCGGCCGAGACTCGAGGCGAGGACGCTCCCGTTGCCGGGCCGGCCCGTCAGCTGCTGGACGGCCGGCGCCACCCAGCACGCCGCTCCGACCAGCCCGGCGAAGAGCAGCGGCCGGAGGAGCCTCTGGCCAGGCGACCGCCACGACAAGCCGACGACCAGCCCGACGACGAGGGCCGCCAGCGCCGGCGCGGCGTAGGCGACGTGGCACTGGGCGGCCAGGCTGGCGGTGATGACGGCCACGGGGAGCCAACCGAGCCGACCGGTCCCCACCGCCATCGCGCTCACGAGGGCGGCGGCGAGGGCGTAGAGGCCGAGGGTCGGGTTCCATGCGAGGTTCACGGCTGCCTCCGGCACGGTGGCGAAAAAGCCGGCGAGGCCGAGCGAGGTGGCGACCATCGCCACCGGCCCTCCGGCCGCCCTCGCCGCCTCGATGGCGAGGGCGGCGAGCACGGCCGAGAAGACGGCCGCACCCCAGAGCACTCCGTGCAGGGGGTCGACCCGCTCGGGAAGCGCCAGGAGGAAGTACTGGAGGGGGCCGAGGTCGAAGGCGGCGTGCCCGCTCGCCGTCGAGATCTGGGTGAACTGGCCGTCGAGGGGGACAGGACCGGAGAGGACGTCCCAGCTCCGCCAGGCGATGACGGCGTCGTCGCTCGTCGGCACCCAGCCGTGGGCGAGCTGCAGGCCGGCGACGAGGAGCGGGGGGACCTCTGCGACGAGGTGGGCGAGCAGGCGCAGGAGGGTCTTCACGGACTGACCCCGAAGAGGGTCACCCGCCGGGGGCGGGCGACCCACGCGAGCCTCCAGCCGTGGCGTCCTGCCGGGTCGACGAGGACGACCCCCGCTCGGGCCGGCGCGGTCGCGTCGGGCCCGAACTCCGGGGCCATCGGCCGGGGGAGAGCCGCCTCGTGGCCGTCCGCCTCCAGGCGGAAGGCGACCGCCTCGACGAGCGCCCAGGTGTCGAGCCCGCCCGGCAAGAGGCCGACCCCCGGCTCGACGAGGACGCCGTGGGGGGCCGGGCGGCGCTCGATCGCCGAGGCGAGCCCGCCGGTCGCCCGGGCGGCGCGCCAACCTCCGATGACGGCCGCGGACGACGCCGTCATCGGGAGGTCCACCGAGAGGGACCAGGCGACGAGCGGCACCAGCCCGAGGGCGAGGGCCTGATGTGCCCGGATGTGTGCTCTTGTCCCCTGCCGGCTCCGCAGGTATGCGGCGACCGCCGTCCCGGCGCCGGCGAGCAGCGTGGCGTCGAGCATCATGCCGACCGGCCAGTAGGCCGCATCGAGGTAGGTGAGGACCCCCATCTGGCTGACCGCGATCGACCCGGTCGTCCAGGCGAGCAGCAGCGCGGCGGCTGCCGAGCAGATGCCGAGCCCGCCGAGGCCCGCCCGGCCGGTGAAAAGGGCACCGAGCCCGACTGCGAGCGAGGCGAGGACGACGGCGAGCCCCGCCGCCGGCGACCCGGTGAACAGCGCGTGCAGGAAGTGCTCGTACCAGCCGGCACCGCTCACCGGCGGTGCTCGGTGAGCCCAGGCCGGCGGCCACAGGGCCGACCGGCTCACCGCCTCGAGACCGACCCCGATCCCGAGCCGGGCCCCGTGCCGGCCGAGGTCGGCCACGAGCAGCGACAGGTTCCCCCTCGGGGAGCCGAGCTGCTGGATGATCGGTGGGAGGAGGCTCACGACCCCGAGGCCGGCGCCGAGCACCCCGTGGAGGAGCCCCCGGCGGAGCCCTGCGCGGCCCCGGTGGCGCGCCAGCAGTCCGAGCCCGAGCCCGATCGCCACCGAGGCGAGGGCACCGAGGGCGTAGACGAGGTGGCACTGGGCCGCCAGGCTGCCCTCGAGGACGGCCAGTGGCCAGAACCCGGTGCGACCTGTGGCGACGACGATGCAGAGCACGACCGTCCCCGCGAAGGCATAGAGGCCGAAGTTCGGGTTCCAGGGGAGGTTGAGCACCACCCGGGGCTGGGTGGCCGCCAGCACGACGAAGCCGGCCGAGACCGAGAGCGCCGGGAGCGCCCCGCCGGCTCGCCAGCTCGCCTCGACCGCCACGGCGGCGATGAGGACGGCGAGGACGGCGGCCCCCCACAGCAGGCCGCCGACCGGGTCGAGGCGGACCGGGACGGCGAGCAGGAAGTACTGAAGCGGGCCGAGGTCGAAGACCGGCCGGGCGGCGCTCACGCTCGCCTCGTTGAAGGCGCCGACGAGCGGGGGGTGGGCGGACAGGACGTCGAAGCTGCGCCAGGCCAGCGCGGCGTCGTCGCTCATCGGCGTCCAGCCCCGCCCGAGCTCCTCGCCGGCGACCCCGGCAATCGGGACGGCGGGCGCGAGGAGAACGAGAGCGTGAGCTGCGGCGCGGGCGATCCGGGAAGCGAGGACCGGGCCGGGTCGGCTGTCCCGGGCGGCCGGCTCGTTCCTCGCCATCGCGGGGCCAACGGTACACTCGCCGCCGGTGACCTCGACGATCATTCTTGCCCTTGCGGTCTTCGGCGCGAGCAGCGTCGAGATGGTGGAAGCCCTGACCATCGTCGTCGCCTCGGGCGTCTCCCGGGGCTGGCGCTCGGCGATCGAGGGGACGGTCGTGGCGGTCGTGACGCTGGCGGTCATCGTGCTCGCGGTCGGGATCCCCCTCATCCACCTCGTCCCGCTCGACGCCCTGCGGGTGGTCGTCGGCGGCCTCTTGCTCGTCCTCGGGCTCAACTGGCTCCGAAAGGCGGTCCTCCGCTCGAGCGGCCACAAGGCGATCCACGACGAGGACGCCATCTACGCGAAGACGATCGCCGAGCTCTCGGGCGGCTCGTCCGGAGCGAGCGCGTCCTCCGGGGAGAAAGGGTGGCGAGCCGGCCGGCGCGACGCCACCGGCTTCGTCGTGGCGTTCAAGGGAGTCTTCCTCGAAGGCCTCGAGGTCGTGATGATCGTGATCACCCTCGGCTCGAGCTCCAACCACCTCGGCCTGGCAGCCGTGGCCGCCGCCGCCGCCGTGGTCGTCGTCGGCTCCGTCGGCGCCCTCGTCGCCCGCCAGCTCTCCGAGGTGCCCGAGAACTCCCTCAAGATGGGCGTCGGCATCATGCTGACGAGCTTCGGGGTCTTCTGGGTCGGCGAGGGATCGGGGATCGCGTGGCCGGGGAGCGACCTGTTCCTGCTGGCCCTCGTCGCCCTCTTCGCCGCCAGCGCGGCAGTGCTCATCCAGGTGATGCGCCGGGCGCTGCCTTCACCGGATGCCTCCCGTACCGTCTCGGAGCCGGTCGGCTCCTAGGTGGCGGCGATGGCGACAGTCGGCAGGTGGGTGGCGGCGTTCGGGCGGTTCTGGTGGGACTTCCTCGTCGGCGACACGCCCGAGCTGTTCGTGGCGGTGCTCGTCGTGATCGGCCTGGCTCTCGCCCTGCACCGCAACGGCGGTCTCGGGGCGGCGGTCGTCATCGTGGCAGCGGTCGGGTTCCTGTCGCTGTCGACCTGGAGGGGACGGCGGCGCCGGGGTTAGCCGCGCTCACCCGATCAGCTGGTTGAGGCCCGCCAGCTCGAAGACCCTGCGGACGCGCCCTTCGGGGTTCGTCACCTTCATCTGGTTGCCGTCGGTCTCGGATCGCCGCTTGGCGGTGACGAGGACCGACAACCCGGCGGCGTCGATGAACGAGAGGCCGGAGAGGTCCACCACCACGGTGGAGCTGGTCGCCTGCTCGAGACAGGAGCGCAGCTGCGGGGCGCTCAGCAGGTCGAGCTCGCCCCGGAGCACGACGAGGTGCAGGTCGTCGTAATCGACCCGCTCGATGGTGAGCCCCTGTCCCGTCACGGACATCCCCTTCCGGCATGATCTGCCGGCGCCCTCGCTCGCCTTCAGAGACCTGTCTGACCGCTGGTGACCGGATGGTCATGATAGTCGCGCCCTCCTCGGCCGGTCGGTCGAGGAGGTGGTGCCGTGCCCGAGCGCGCTGACGTGGCCCTCCGCCGGTCCACGACGCCGACGAGGTGGGGCGGTGGTTGCCGAGGTGGTGTCCCGCTCCACCCGGGAGGTGCTCCTCGCCGAGGAGGACGGTCGTGTGCCGGCGCTCCTCGTTCTCGACGAGCGGTCGATCGAGCAGCTCGACGTGCACCCGGACCGCACCGCACCGGGCAGGGCATCGGCTCGCGCAGCTCGTCGAACTTTCGAAGCACGGGCTGCAGGTCCTCGGGCTCTGGATGTTCCAGCCCGACGTGGGCGCCCGCCGCCTCCGTGAGCGCCACGGCTTCGTCGCGACCGGGACGACCACCGGCGACGACGACGAGGGCGCCCCCGAGGTCGCCTACGAGTGGCAGGGCGGCTGAGGTCGTGGGCCACCGGCACTCTGGCGGGCGCTGACGGCGGACAAGGGGCCGGGCGCGGCGTCACCGGAGCGGCTCTGGTCCCCGAACAGCCCGCTGGTAGGGTCGGCCGCGTGGCCGGGACCCGATCCGAGCTGGAGGGTGCCCTTGCCAAGGTGGTCGGCGGCCTCGCCTCCGGCGAGGTCCGAGAAGGTCAGCTCCAGATGGCGAGGGCGGTCTTCGACGTGCTCACCGGGTCCGGCGCGCGGCACGCGGCCATCGCGGCCGGGACCGGCACCGGCAAGTCGCTCGGCTACCTCGTCCCGGCGATCTGCTCGGGCAAGCAGGTGGTCGTCGCGACGGCCACCCTCGGGCTGCAGGACCAGCTCGCCAACAAGGACCTGCCGCTCGTCCGGCGCGGTCTCGGGAAGTCCGTCACCTGGGCGGTGCTGAAGGGCAGGGGGAACTACCTCTGCCGCCAGCGCCTGGCCGAGATCGAGCGGGCCGGGGACCAGGAGGCGCTCGACCTCGCCGGGGCGTCGTCGCCGCCGCGCCCGGGCCGCCGCCGGGCGGCAGAGACGACCGGCGAGCAGGTGGCGAGGCTCGTCTCCTGGTCGGCCACGACCACGAGCGGGGACCGCGCCGAGCTCGACTTCGAGCCGTCGCCGGCGGCCTGGTCGGCGGTGAGCGTCTCGCCGGACGAGTGCCCCGGCGCCCACCGCTGCCCCTCCGGGGCGGACTGCTTCGCCGAGAAGGCGCGGGCGAAGGCGGCCGGCGCCGCCGTCGTCGTCGTCAACCACCACCTCCTCGGCGCCCACCTGCGCAGCGCCGGCGCCGTCCTGCCCGAGCACGACGCCCTCGTGGTCGACGAGGCGCACGAGCTCGAGGACATTCTCGCCTCGATCCTCGGCGTCGACGTCGGCCCCGGCCGGCTTCGCGCCATCGCCTCGGCCGCCCGCGCCGCCCTGGCGGCCGCCGGCGAGGGCCAGCCCCGCGCCGCCGAGGACGTCTTCGAGGCGGCGACGGGCTTCGAGCGGGCGCTCGCCGAGGCACCCGAGGAGCGGCTCGGTCCGGGACTCGGGCCGCTCGGCGAGCGCGTGGCGGCCGTCACCTCCCGCCTCGCCCGCCTCGAGTCGGCGCTGCGCAAGCGGGCGGGCGACGGGGCCGGCCCGGACGAGGCCGCCCAGCGCTGCCTGCGCTCCCTGCTGGCGGTCGAGCGCTGCCGGGAGGAGCTCGGGCTGTGCGTCACGGCGGCGGACGACACCGTGGTCTGGGTCCAGACCGGCGAGCGTCGGTCGCTCCGCTCGGCGCCGCTCGACGTGAGCGGGCGGCTCGGCGAGCTCGTCTTCTCCGAGATGCCCGTCGTGCTGACGAGCGCCACGATGGCACCCGGGCTCGCCGAGCGCCTCGGCGCCCCCCGGGGCGACGTCGTCGAGCTCGACGTCGGGAGCCCGTTCGACTACGGGCGCAACGGCCTGCTGTACTGCGCCGTCCACCTGCCCGACCGCCGCCGCCCGGGCGCCGAGGCACGACTTCACGACGAGCTCGAGGCGCTGATCCTCGCCGCCGGCGGCCGGACGCTGGCGCTGTTCACGAGCCGGCGCGCCATGCAACAGGCCGGGGCGGGGCTGCGCCCCCGGGTCCCGTGGCCGATCCACGTCCAGGGCGACCTCCCGAAGACGGCACTCGTCGCCGCCTTCGCAGCAGAGGAGGCGTCCTGCCTGTTCGCCACGATGGGCTTCTGGCAGGGCGTCGACGTCCCGGGTGCCACCTTGTCCCTCGTCGTCCTCGACAAGATCCCCTTCCCGCGACCCGATGACCCGCTCATGTCCGCCCGCCGCGAGGCGGCGGGGGCCGAGGGCTTCCGTGCCGTCGACCTGCCCCGGGCGGCCACCCTGCTCGCTCAGGGGGCCGGACGCCTCATCCGCTCCGCCACCGATCGGGGCGTCGTCGCCGTCCTCGACCCCCGTCTCGCCACCGCCTCGTACTCCGGCTACCTCGTGAAGGCGCTCCCGAAGATGCGCCGCACCCGTGACCGGGAGGAGGCGGTCGCCTTCCTGGGTTCGCTCGCCGACGAGCGGACCGATGCTGGGGAGAGGGTTGCCGCCAACGTCGGCGCCCATGGCGACCGACCGGATCGGGTACGTCCCGAAGGGCGCGCCCGGCGCCCCCCCGAAGGAGGACGCTCATGAGGATTGCTGTCATCGGTATGGGCAAGATGGGCCACGCCGTCGCCGGTCGCCTGCTCGACGCAGGCCACGACGTCACCGTCTGGAACCGCTCGCCGGGGCGCGCCGACGACCTCGTCGAGCGTGGTGCGACCGAGGCGGCCGCCGCCGCCGAGGCGGTCGTCTCGGCCGAGGTGGTGCTCGTGAGCCTCGCCGACGACGCCGCCGTCCTGTCGGTCGCCACCGGCGAGGAGGGGGTCGCCTCGGCTCTCGGCGAGTCGGCGGTCCTCGTGGACATGAGCACCGTCTCCCCGGAGACGGCGGCCAGGCTTGCCGAGCTGACCGGTGGCCGCAGCCTCGCCGGCCCCATCCTCGGGGCGCCGGCCGCAGTCGAGGCCGGCAGGGCCGTCTACCTCGTCGCCGGCCCGAAGGAGCAGTTCGAGCGGCTCGCCCCGGTCTACGGGGCGCTCTCGGAGGACGTCCGCTACCTCGGCGAGGAGCGGGAGCGCGCTCTGCAGCTGAAGCTGCTCGCCAACTACCTCCTGCTCGCCGGCCTCGTCGTCCTCTCCGAGACGGTGGCGACCGCGCAGGCAGTCGGCTTCCCCGAGGACTCCCTGCGGCAGTTCCTCGACTCGTCACCGCTCGTGGCGCCCGGGCTGAGGAACCGTCTCGACGCCCTGTTCAGCGGGAAGCACGCCTCCTGGTTCACGACGCCGCTCGGGGCGAAGGACGTCGGCCTGGCCGAGCAGATGGCGACCCGGGAGGCGCTCCGCCTTCCGGTTGCCGAGCTCGTCAAGCGGCGGTACGAGGAGGCGGCCGCAGCCGGCTTCGCAGACGAGGACCTGACAGCCGTCATCGAGCTCGTCCGCTCGAAGGCCCGCTGAGCTCCCGGATCCCCCGAGCCCAGGTGCCCTCGTGGAGTCGCCGGACGACCTTGGGCGGCCGGCGCCCAAGCGGGGGCAGGGGGGTGGCGTCTCAGCCCGAGCGGGCGATCAGGGTGCGCCGCTCGAGCTCTCCGGCGCCGTCCAGCCGGCCACCCGATCAGCGGTCGTTACTCGTCACCTCGGCGAGGGCGAAGCCGGGGATGCCGGCTGGCCGTCGTGTCCCACCTGCTCCTCGGCGAGGACGGGGCCGTACCAGCGTCCCTCGAAGCGGTCGACGGTGAAGCGGCGCTTCTCCCCGTTCGACTCGAAGCGGGTCTTCTCGAGCTCGTCGGCCTCGAGCCCGGCCAGGAGCGCGTGCTCGCCGGGGTGAGGTAGAGGTTCGTGATCACGACAGGCCCGGGTTGCCGCCCCGCGGTCGCACCTTCTGGCCGAGCTTGCAGGTCACTCCCCGCCGGGCGCAGCCGGAGACCGGTGCCCCGGAGGGAGCGGTCGAGGATGCGCCGCGGCTCGAACGCACCGGGTGGTACCGCCTGGCAGAGGTAGCGGCGCTCGACTTCCCTCCGGGCGTAGGCGCCCTCGCCCGGCCCGATCAGTACCCGAGCCGCTCGATGAGCTCGGCATGGCGCTGCCAGCCCTTCTCGACCTTCACGAAGAGCTCGAGGTAGCAGCCGGGCGGGAGCTGCTCGCGCACGGCCGTGCCGACGGACTTCAGCACCGAGCCGCCCCGGCCGATCACGATCGGCTTCTGGGACTCCCGTTCGACGAGGATCTCGCAGCGGATCCTCGGCCACTCCCACTCGGTGACCCGGCAGGCGATCGAGTGGGGGAGCTCCTCCTCGGCGGAGCGGATCAGCTGCTCGCGCACGAGCTCGGCGACGAAGAAGGCCTCGGGGACGTCGCTCACCATGCCCGGAGGGAAGTAGCGCGGGCCGAGCGGCATGCGCGAGACCAGGTGGTCGACGAGCTCGTCCACCCCTTCGCCGGTCTGGGCCGAGATCGCGAAGTACTCGGCGTCGGCCAGCCCGAGGGAGCCGGCCGCGGCGGCGAGGTGCTCGAGCACGCCCGCCCGGCTCGCCCGGTCGGCTTTGTTGACCGCCACGACCGAGCCCGATGGCAGCCGGCCGGCGATGTAGCGGTCCCCCCGCCCGATGGGGGCATTCGCCTCGACCATGAGCAGGCAGACGTCGGCGTCGTCGAGCGAGCCCGACGCCGTCTCGTTGAGCCGCTCGCCGAGCGCCGTCCGGGGCCGGTGGAGGCCGGGGGTGTCGACGAAGACGACCTGGGCGTCGGGGCGGTCGAGGACGCCGCGGATCCTCGTCCGCGTCGTGTGGGGGACCGGTGAGGTGATGGCCACCTTCGTCCCGATGATCCTGTTGACGAGGGTCGACTTGCCGACGTTCGGGCGGCCGACGACCGCCACGAAGCCGGAGCGGACCTGCTCCTGCTCGGCCGTCTGCTCGACGGGCTCCTCGTTCACGGCAGCTTGGTCACCGGAGCGCCGGAGGCCTCGGCCGCGTCCGGGGCGAAGGTGAGCTGCTCGCCCACCCGGCGCTCGACCCGGACCGCCCCGATGCGCCGCCCCACCACGCGGTCGACCGTGAGGAAGTACGGGCCGACGCTCACCGCCTCGCCGGCAGCGGGGACGTGGCCCGCCTTGGCGAGCACGAGCCCGCCGATCGTGTCCCAGTCGACGTCCTCGGGGAGGTCGGCCCGGAGCAGCTCGTTCACCTCGACGACCGGCATCTTGCCCGAGACCCGGAACACGCCGGGGCCGAGCGGCTCGACGAGGGGTTCGTTCGTGTCGAACTCGTCGACGATCTCCCCGACGAGCTCCTCGATCAGGTCCTCGAGGGTGACGACGCCGGCGGTCCCGCCGTACTCGTCGATGACGACGGCGAGGTGGAACTGGCCCCGCTGCATCTCCCGCAGGAGGGGGGCGACCCGCTTGGTCTCGGGGACGTAGTGGGCCGACCGGCTGATGTCCTGCACGGGAGCGGCGCCGTGACCCTCACGCACCGCCCGGACCAGGTCCTTGGTGAAGGCGATGCCGACCACGTCGTCGATCGACTCCTCGTAGACCGGGATCCGGCTGAAGCCGGCCGAGATGGCCCGCTCGAGGACGCTCTCCACCGCCGCCGAGGCCGCGACGGCGACGACGTCGGGGCGGGGGACCATCACCTCGCGCACGATCGTGTCGCCGAACTCGATGATCTGGTGGATGAGGGTGCGCTCGTCGGTCTCGATCGCCTCCTCCTCGAGGGCGACGTCGGCGAAGGCGAGAAGCTCCGACTCGGTGAGCTCGCTCGAGGGGGCCGTCCTCGCCTTGCCCGGCGTGATCGCGCGGGCCATCCCGATGAGCAGCCGCGAGATCCAGCGGACGGGCGGGAAGGCGACGATGCCGGTCACGACGGGAGCGGCCAGCAGGGCGGCCCGTTCGGGATGGCGGACGGCCCACTGCTTCGGGACCGCCTCGCCGAAGACGAAGATGATCATCACCTCGAAGGCCGTGGCGGCGGCCACGCCCCAGGCCCCGAAGAGGTGGGCGGCGACGACGCCGACGAGGGTGGCGGCCACGAGCTGGCTGAGCAGGACGAGGAGCAGGACCGGGGCGAGGAACCCCTCGGGGTCCTCGACGAGGCGCAGGAGCGCCCGGGCGCCGCGGTGCTGGGTGTCGACGAGCGCCTTCGCCTTGGCCCTCGAGGTCCGCGTGAGGCTCGTCTCGGCCAGGGCGAGGGCCGCCGAGGCGACGATCAGGAGGATGACGACCGCCAGCAGGATGCCGTCGGTGCCGGTCCAGCCGGCCGCCGCGATCACCGCGGCGGACCCCCCTCGTGGCCGGGGGAGGCCGGGGTGGCGTGGAGGCGGGAGAGCAGCTCCGCCTCGAGCGCCTCCATCTCCTCGGCCGCCGCGTCCTCGACGTGGTCCATGCCGAGCAGGTGCAGGATGCCGTGGACGAGCAGGAGGGCGAGCTCGTCCTCGTAGCTGCCGGCGTGCTCGGGGGCGTTGCGCCAGGCGACCTCGGGGCAGATGACGACGTCGCCGAGCAGGAGCGGGGCGGCATCCTCGTCGAGCCCGTCCCGGCCGGGCCCGGTCATGTCCGGCTCCTGGCCGGCGGGTGGGGCGGGGAGGTCGATCTCGTCCTCCACCGGGAAGGAGAGGACGTCGGTCGGGCCCTCGTGGTGCAAGAAGCGCTCGTTCAACGACGCGATGGAGGCCTCGTCGACGTAGAGGACGTTGAGCTCGGCCGTCCCGCCGACACCGCGGTCGGCCAGCACGCGCTCGGCGAGCTCGCGCCAGCGGCCCGGGTCGATCGGGCGGTCGCTCTGCTCGTCAGCGACGAAGACCTGGATCGCCATGGCGTGCGGCCCCCTCCGACGGCCCGATGCCCGCCTGGCGGGCGGCGAAGCGGTCATAGGCCGAGACGATGTCCCTCACGATCCTGTGGCGGACGACGTCGGCCTGCCCGAGACGCACGAAGGCGACGCCCTCGATGCCGCCGAGGACGTCCTCCAGGCCGACCAGCCCGGAGCGGCCGCCCTGGATGTCGATCTGGGTGATGTCCCCGGTGACCACGACCCTCGTGCCGAAGCCGATCCGGGTGAGGAACATCTTCATCTGCTCGGCCGTGGTGTTCTGGGCCTCGTCCAAGATGACGAAGCTCGAGTTGAGCGTCCGGCCGCGCATGTAGGCGAGCGGGGCGACCTCGATCGCCCCGCGCTCCATGAGGCGCTGGGTGCCCTCGGGCTCGAGCATGTCGTAGAGGGCGTCGTAGAGCGGCCGCAGGTAGGGGTCCACCTTCGCCATCAGGTCGCCGGGGAGGAAGCCGAGGCGCTCGCCCGCTTCGACGGCCGGGCGGGTGAGGATGATGCGGTTGACCTCCTTGGCCTGCAGGGCCTGGACGGCGAGGGCGACCGCCAGGTACGACTTGCCCGTGCCCGCCGGCCCGATGCCGAAGGTGAGGACGTTGTCGGCGATGGCGTCGGCGTAGCGCTTCTGGCCGGCCGTCTTCGGGTGCACCCGCCGCCCCCGGGCGGAG
>JAJZZB010000304.1 GCA_021797795.1 Actinomycetes bacterium
CGGCAGGAACAGGACCGGGACGCGCAGGTGGGGATACAGGTCGGATGGCCGTGACTGCCACATCGACCGCAGGATGGCGAGGTGGTGCTCGAGCGTCAGCCACGGAGCGACCGTGCCGTCCTCGCGAACCTCGAAGTTGGCGAGGGCGGCACGGATCCCGGCTTCGGGCCAGTCCGGGTGGAACTCGGCGAACCGCCTCTCGAGTTCGGCGGTCGGCGTCCCCTCGATGCGGGGCGGCGAGAGGGCGGTCACGACCGACTCGAAGCTCTCGAAGCTGGCCTGCAGGTCGATCGTCCCGCCGTCGATGCAGGCGACGCCCGACAGCCGGCCGGGCGCCCTGGCTGCCAGCTCGAGAACGAGGTTGGCACCGAAGGACTGCCCGACGACGACCGGGCGGGAGAAGGCGGCCGACGGGACGAGAGAGGAGACCTCGGAGATGACCGCCAGGAGGTCGGCGCACAGCGTCTCGTAGTCGTAGCCGCTCTCGGGCTTGCCGGAGCGACCGTGGCCCCGGAGGTCGACCGCCGCGCACACCCGCCCTCCCGCCGCCAGGCGTTCGGCGACACCGTCGTAGAGCCGGGCGTTCGAGGCGAGTCCGTGGACGAGGAGGAAGCCCGGGGCGGCGGCCGCCACAGCCGGCGGCAGCTCGAAGACGTCGACGGCGAGCTGCACACCGCCGGAGCCGGTGACCTGGCTCGTCCGGTACGGCGGTGTCACCGCGCCTCTCCCGGGCGGTCGACCGAGGCCGACCGGAGGAGGCGGTCGACGAGGCGCTGGAGGCCGACCGAGTCCTCCGGCGGGCGCTCGGGCTCGGCTCTGCCGCGGACGACGGCAGCGAAGTGGTCGACCATCGCCAGGTAGGGGTCGGCGCCCTCTGTCGAGAGGCTCTCGACCGTGCCGTCCCGGCGGACGAGACGGATGCTGCGGTCCTCGGGGCCGGGTGTGAAGGGCCGCTCGAGCGAGAGGGCGGCGGACGTCCCGACGAGCTCGAGCTGCTGGCGCTCGGGCGCCTCGAAGGAGCACTGGAATGACGCCGCCCGGCCCCCGCCGAAGCCGAGCCAGCCCGAGAAGCTGGCGTCGACCCCCGAACCCCCCGTGCGCAGGGCGGTCGACACCGCCTCCACGGAGCCGGCCTCCCGGGGGCCGACTCCGAAGGCGGACAGGAGTGGGCTCAGGCAGTAGATCCCGACGTCGAGCAGGGCTCCTCCTCCCATCTCGGGATGCCACCGGTGGTCGTCGGGGCGGTCGAGGACGCCCGTGAAGGCGGAGGAGGCGAAGATCACCTCCCCGAGGAGGCCGGAGGCGACGAGCCGGCGCAGTCGGCGGTCGCGGGGGTGGAAATGGGTCATGTACGCCTCCATCAGCCTCACCCCGGCCGCCTCGCAGGCCTGCGCCATCGCCAGGGCGTCGCCGGCCGTCGGGGCGAGCGGCTTCTCGCAGAGCACGTGCCTTCCGGCTGCCGCCGCTCGCTCGGTCCACTGGCGGTGCAGCGAGTTGGGCAGCGGGATGTAGACCGCCTCGACGGCCGGGTCCTCGAGGATGGCCTCGTAGCTGCGATAGGTGGCGCTCGCGTCCGAGCGGCTGGCGGTGGCTGCCAGCACGCAGGCGCGCGAGCGCTCGATGGCGGGGACGACCGCCAGGCGCGCGACGGTGGAGGTGGAGCCGATGACCCCGATCCCGACGGGTCTGCTCACGGACGGGTGAGCACGACCGGGACGTTGCCCTCGTCAGTCGAGCGCGCGGCCGCCTCGAGGAGCGCCACGACCTCCCGGGCAGACTCGGGGGAGACTGCCAGCGGCTCTCCGAGCAGGAGGTGGTCGGCGAGGTTGCGGTGGAAGCCGTAGCGGTCGGCTGGCGCCGGCGGGAGCTGCGTCTCGGTGATCCCGTAGCCCGGCTCGTAGCGGGCGAGAGTGAGCGCCACGGGCGCCTCGGCGTGATGGGAGTCCTCGGCGACGTAGCCGACGCCCGGCTCGATGTGCTCGAAGCGCAGGGGCCGGTAGTGGCCGGCGATCGTCCCCTCGGTCCCCTGGATGAAGAACTTCGGCCGCCGGATTGCCGACACGTCGCTCTGGAGGAACTCGGCCTCGCGGCCGTCGGCCCAGGTGAGGCGCACCCTCACCTGGTCGAGGTTCGTCACGTCCCTCCAGACCCGCTTGTGGCCGTGGGCGACGAGGCGCTCGGGGAAGCCGCCCATCAGCTGCAGGATCCAGTCGAGGTGGTGCGAGCCCCAGTCGTACACCGCCCCTCCCGACACCGCCACCTCCGAGTGCCATGCCCGGCAGGGATGCTCGAAGCCGCCGACGAAGGTCTCGACGTTGAACAGCTGGCCGATCAGCCCCTTGCCGACCGCCCGGCGCACCGAGAGGAAGTCGGGATCCCAGCGCCGGCTCTGATGGACGGTGAGTGCCAGGCCGTTGGAGGCGGCGAGCCCGATGAGGTGGTCCGCCTCCTCGACGCTGAGGCACATCGGCTTCTCGAGGGCGACGTGCTTGCCGGCGGCGAGCAGCAGTTGGGCGAGCTCGAAGTGGGTCGAGGGAGGCGTCGCCACCATGGCGATGTCGACGTCGTCGTCGCCGGCCAGCTCCTCCACGCTCGCATAGGGCCGCAACCCGGGGAACTCCTGCTCCGCCGCCTTGCGGCGGGAGGGGTCGGAGTCGCATGCGGCGATCATCTCGAGGCCGGTGGTCGCGCTCGCCGCCAGCCCGTGGTAGAGCCCCATGCCGCCGTAGGGCCCGT
>JAJZZB010000305.1 GCA_021797795.1 Actinomycetes bacterium
TCCGCCTCGAGCTCGGCGAGCTCGAGCGAGGCCTGGGCGATCGCCTTGGCGCGCGCCAACGGGTCGGATCCAGCCGGTACGAGATCAGCGCTCATGCTCGCTGCCGCCAAGCGGCGCTCGCCCCACAGTCCCTGCCGCGTGCCCCAGCGCCGCCCGGCAGTGCTCCCCGGGCTCCTCCGCAGCCGCCCGGGCCACGGGGCTCGTGCCGTTTCGCCGGAGCAGCCTCGCGATCTCGTCCTCGCCGTCGAGGTACGTCGCGGGCCGGGGACGCCGGCAGCGGGACGCCGGCGCCGAGCCCTCCGGCCAAAGCAGCCGGTGGAGACACAACGCCGCGTGGTAGACCGCCTCGGGCACCTCCGCACAGCGGAGCAGCGTCGAGAGATGCACCATGAGCGCCTCGACGTGCCGGGCGACTAGGCGCTGCTCGCGTTCCGCGGCGCTCTCCTTTTCGACCTCGGGCACCGCCTGGCTCCGTTCCGCGAGGGTGAGGCACTCGCCACAGCGCCGGCGGGTGGCGACGGTATCACTGATCATGTCGCGCCACAGCCGCTGCTCGTGGCCGCATTCGAGCACCTCGAGGCCGCCGTAGGGCCCCGGCCACCGCCCGATGACCCGGCGAAGCGACGCGGCGCGAAGCGGCGATGCTGCCTAGCCCCTCCCGCCCGAGCTCGCCCTGCTCGGGGCGAGGCGTTCGGCGTCCCCGCTGCGGCCGCTCACGAGGCCTCCGAGCACTCGTCTTGGTACGGCGTGCATGGCCGCGGCACAGCGACGCGGCCGGCCGGCGGGGGCCCGTCGTGCGGACAGTGCCTCGTGGTCGAGTTGCGGCCGGCGACGTGCTTCCAGCCCGTCCGTGTCGCCCAGGCCCGTACAGCGCCGCCACAGTCGAGACAGATCCCCCCGGGGACTTCGCCGTTCATAGCTGTACTTGCATCGTGGCCACACCCTCTCCTCCAAATCAAGATTCGGCCTTGGGGTCGGCCGGCATCCGCCGACCGAGCACGCCGCCTTGTCCAGGAGCCGCTCGACGAGCTCGACAAGCGCCTCGCCGATTTGGATTCCTCCTCGCCGGCTGCCCGCGCGACGCCTTCTCGACGCCGCTCTACGAGCTGTGCTCGGCCCTGTTCGGCCACGACGAAGCGCACACCGAGGACGGCTTCCACGAGCGCGCTTCTCCACGCCAGCGGCACGTGCCGCCTCCGTCGTCCGGGTGCTCGATCCTCCGAGCACTCCGCCTGCGCCTCCATCCCTCGCCGAGGTCGAGCTCGCCCTCCGGAAGGAGATCGGCCGGCTCGAGCTCTTCGCCCGCTGTTCTGCCGAGGCTCGAGTCGATGCCGAGAACCGCCAGCGCGACGCGCTTGCTCGCCTCGCCCGCATGCTCCCGACGCCGCCGGCCGCGCGCGGTCCCGTTCGGGGTGCACCGTCGCGCCGCGTCGACGACGTCAATCGTGGGACGCTCTCCGTCCCTGGGACCCACCATGCCCGGCTGTGCGTGGCGCGCCGAGAGGTCGCCCTGGTCGACCGGCTCCTCGCCTCGCTCTGTCCGAAGCTCCTATGTCAAGCAGGTCATGCGGCCTGTGGAGAACTTTCTGACGCCGCAGCGAGCCGACGCCTGAGGTCGGCTGTCATGCGCCGGTAGACAACGTTCGAAAGGTGACGCTTCAGGACCCGCATGGCCTCCTTCTTCGTGTGGCCACGCGCACGGGCGTTGTCGAAGATGGCCTGGGCGCGCGGTTCGCAACGCAGCTGAGTCACGGCCATCCGGTGCAGGACCGCGTTGACGCGACGGTTGCCTCCTCGGTCGAGACGGTGGCGGACCGGCTCGCCGTCGCCCTCTGCTGAGGAGGCGGGCAGAGGGGCGGTGCCGTTGAAGCGGGCGAAGCCGCCCTCGCCGGCGAAGCGCCGCGGGTCGCCGACCTCGACGAGCAGCTCGGCGTCGGAGCGCCCCGCGATCCCGCACAGCTCCGAGAGGCTGGAGCCGGCCGATGCCACGAGACGGGCGAGCTCGGCGGCGATCTCGGTCTCGCGCCGGTCGAGCTCGGCGACGTCGGCCCGGTGGTGCTCGAGCATGGCGAGCCGGATGCGGGTGGCGGCATCGGCCACGCCGCCGGCGTCGGCCTTCGCCAGGGCGCCGAGGCGGGGGCGGACCTCGGAGGTGTCGGGCAGCTGGGCGCGGATCTCCTCGGGGAGGGCGAGAGCAGTGTCTCGGCCTCGTTCAGGAGGTGCTGGCGGCTCTTCAGCAGGCTCCGGCGTGCCTGGTGCCACAGCCCGAGGCACTCGGTGGTCTCGTCCGGGCCGGCGTCGCCCTCAGCGCGCTTGAAGGCCACGGGCAAGGCATCGTCTGACTGCAGCTCGCGGGCGATCTTCACCGAGTCGATGGCGTCGGACTTGCCACGGCGGCGGGCGCGGTCCCGCTCACTTGTGCGGTTCGGGCACACGTCGCGCACGTCGTGGCCGGCGCGCACGAGGTACATCGCGGTGTGCCGGCCGAGCCCGGAGGCCCCCTCGATGCCCCATCGGCGTACCGGGCCGAAGCCGGCGACGAAGGCCTCCATCGCCCGGTGCCCCTCGCCCGAGACCCTGAAGCTGGCGGTGCCGAGCACCCCGCCGCGGGGGTCGAGGACCGAGGCGGTGAGCGTCTTCTTGTGCGGGTCGACGCCGACGTCGTTGCCCTCGGGCGAGACGGCAGCCGCCGGCGCCGGGGCGGCCTCGGCCGAAGGGGCGGCCCCG
>JAJZZB010000306.1 GCA_021797795.1 Actinomycetes bacterium
ACCTCTTCCCCGTGCTCGACGGGAACCTGGAGGTGGCGTCCGTCGGGCCAGGCCAGAGCCGGCTCATCCTCTACGCCTCCTACCGCCCGCCCTTCGACGGTGTGGGAAGGGCGATCGACCGGGCGTTGCTCCACCGGGTCGCCGAGTCGACGGTCCGTTCGTTCCTGCGCAAGGTCGCCGAGACGTTGCAGGACTGGCCGAAGGACGGCGCCAGCACCTGACGCCGCAGGGCACGGTGCGTAGAATCGTGCGGGGTTCAAAGGCCTGGGGATGGGACGCCGATCGAAAGAGGGGATGGCTCGCGCCTCGGAGCGCGCGCACGTGCTCGTGCTGCACCCTGCGGGGAGCAGCGCACGGAGGTGCGCGCTGCGATTCTGCGCGGGCGGGGTCGTGCTCGACGACGTCGA
This sequence comes from Actinomycetes bacterium, assembly GCA_021797795.1. GTDB lineage: Bacteria > Actinomycetota > Acidimicrobiia > Acidimicrobiales > Bog-793 > JAKACF01. The sequence goes on from JAJZZB010000306.1 coordinate 408, forward strand.
GGGAGCCGACGCCGAGGGAGCCGTCGCCCAAGGAAGGGACCGGACGCTGCTGCGCGTGCCGTGGTGGGCGGTCCGCGGGTTCTGCGCCGACGACGCGGTCCGCACCCCTGACGGCGAGCTCCTCCAGGCTCTCGACGTGGTCACCGACGCCGGACGGCTACGGCTCGCGCTCCGTGCCGCCGATGTCGCGGTCACGCTCTCGCTCCTCTCGGGTCACGCGCTGCGCTGGCGGATCTGGCGGCTTTCCCCCGCTCGGTGGATGGGCCGGTCGGCTGCATACCTGGGTGCACTCCGGCGAGAGACCTCGCGAGCGCTCGCCCGGCCTGCGCACGCGCCGCGCCGGAGACGGGCGCTGGCGATCGTGATGGCGGCGGTGGCGCTCACCGCGGCCGTACCGGCACTGACCGGTGGGCAGCCTGGCGCGCCCCGTGGCGCCAGTGCGCCGCGGAGGAGCGTCGGGTCCGAAGCTGGCCGCGACGCCCGCCAAGGATCGGGGGATGGAGGAGGAGGTGGAGGGGGAAGCGGAGCCTTCCCACTGGGCATGGCTCGTCTCGTCGCCGATGCGCGCCTGGGAAAGGGGGTTGCGGCTCACCTCGCGCCGGCGTCCTCGCCCCCACCGCCCGCTCCTCCGTCGGTCGCCGACGAACCGGCCCTGTCCTCGCACGAGGTGCTCGGGTTCGTCCCCTACTGGACGCTCGGCGAGGACGCTGGCCTCGACATGAGCGGGTTCACGACGCTCGCCTACTTCGCGCTGAGTGCCAATGCGAACGGGACGCTCGACGAGGCCGGCACAGGCTGGGATGGCTACGAGAGCCAGGCGTTCGCCGATCTCGTCACCCGTGCGCATGCCGCCGGCGCCCGGGTGGTGCTCACCGTCGACTGCTTCTCCCTGCCGGCGATCACCGCGCTCACCTCCTCCAGGGCTGCAGCGTCCGCGCTCGGCGCGTCCGTCGTCTCGGCAATCGTCGCCAAGCACCTCGACGGCGTGAACCTGGACGTCGAAGGAGGGGGTCCGGCGCAGCGGTCGGGTCTCACGCGGCTCGTGGCGGCCGTGTCCGCAGCGGTCCACGCGGCGAACCCCCGCTTCCAGGTCACGGTCGACACCGATGGCGGTGCAGCTGGAGACCCGGGCGGGTTCTACGACGTCAGCGCGCTGGCATCCGTGGCGGATGCCCTGTTCGTGATGGCCTACGGGCTCAACTACGGGGCCACGCCGAGCGCGGCCTCGCCCATCACCAGCAACGAGCTCTCCGATGTCTCCGAGGCAGAACAGTACGCGGCAGCCGTCCCGGCGTCCAAGGTGATCTTCGGCGTCCCCTTCTTCGGCTACTCGTGGGCGACGACGAACGGCACGATGGCCGCGCAGGCGGCAGCACCAGGCACGCCGGTCACCTACGCCCAGGTGGTCGCGAGCGGCCATCCCATCTACTGGGACCCGGTCACCGACACGGCCTGGACGTCGTACGACGTCGGTGGGCAGTGGTACGAGGACGCTGTCTTCGATCCCGCGTCCGTCTATCTTGTCGCGTCCCTCGCGCAGCGTGAGGGATTCGCCGGGGTGGGCGCGTGGGCGCTCGGGATGGACGGCAACGACCCGCAGATGACCGAGGCGCTCGACGGCAACGCGCCAGCGGAGCGAGCCGGTGCGGCCGGACCGGCGTCGACGGCGCCGTCGCAGGTGCCCAAACAGACGGCAGCCGAAGGCGCCGCAGCCCGGAGCGGACCTGCGCAGGGTCCCGCCACCGCGGGTCCTGCCATCGCCACGACCACCACGACCACGGCCCCCACCACCACGACCGCCACGACCACGGCCCCCACCACGGCGACAGCGGCGACGCCGACGGCAACCAGCACACCGTCGCCTCCCACACCGTCGCCCTCCACACCTTCGGCGGGCACCGGAGGGGGACCCTGACCAGTGTGCGCGCCAGACATGCCGGCGCGCCTGGTGATCGTGCGTGGGCGTGTGAGGAAGAGCGCCGCCCCTGCTCTGGCTAGGCTCGCCCCGCCGCGCACCGCGCGCGGGACCACGCCATGACGCAGCGCCTCTCCTCACCACTCGCCCTTCCTGCGCCGCTCACCCGGCCCGCACCGCACGCAGCCCGGCCGCCGGCGGCGCCAGCGGCATCGGCGAGCTGATGGTGGGTCCCGAGCCCAGGCGGGGCTCCGTGGTGGAGCCTTCACCGCCCACCGACGGGCTCGGGGCGTCGATCCCCCGCGTCCACCGGCGCCATCTGCCCCGCCCTGCGCGCCACCAGCTCATCGCCCGGAGCGCGGAGATCGCACGATCTGGGATGCGGCGCCTCGGGCCGCTCG
>JAJZZB010000307.1 GCA_021797795.1 Actinomycetes bacterium
GCCGATCGGGCGAAGCTGCGTCGCCTCGACGACCTCCGGCACGCGCCCGGTGCGCAGTGTCGCCGCGACGACATCTTGCCAATGGGCCCAAACCTCGCCACCGCCGAGATCGACCGGCCGGAGATCAAGCGCGTCGCCGACCTTCATGGGCCAAACTTCGCCTCGCGGTCGGACCCGGATCAGCATCACGCCGAGGTGGCGCCAGGTCGCCCGGTCGAGCGCGAGCTGTTCGAGGTCCGACGAGGTGAGCAGCCGGCGCAGCGCGGCGGTCATGTCAACCGGCTCGACGCGCTTCGCGGTGAGGTAACGGGACGCGTCGAGCGCTGAGGCGACCCGGCCGTACGCGGCGCTCAGGTCGGCGCTCGCGGCACGACCCGGCTCGTGGAGATGCCGACCCTCGAACCACCCGCCGTGGAACGTCGACGCGCCGGCACCTCGCAGACGGTCAGGAAGATCGTCGAACCTGCCGGCCAACGGCGGGAGGCCGGTCGCGGTCAGGAGGACGCTCGCGAGCGAGCCAGTGCTCGCCACCCTCTCAAGGTTGACGGGAAGGCCGACCGCGACGACCTCCGCGCGGATCGCGAAGTAGAGCTGCGCCATCGCCGCCCCCTCGGCGCGCAGGTCGTCGAGCGCGTCCCCGGTCGGCTCGGCCGACGGGACACCGTAGGCACGGCAGGCCGATCGGAGGTCGCGGAGCTGCTCGCCGGCGTAGGCGGAGGCGAGGGTCAAGAGCCCGACAATCGGCCCGCACCGCGGTCGAAGGGCGGGCGTCCCGTCGCGGAGAGTCCTCGGGTCGCGACCTCTCCTCCAGCGAGCGACGGTTGCCACGCCGAGGCTGGTAATGCCGATCGTCGGCTCGTTCTCATACTTCATTCCCGAGGGGGAGCCAGGCTCACACGAGCCGACGAGGACCAACGCGAAGGCGTCCGTCCCGGCACGGGAGCGCTCCGGGCTCGTCCAGCTCGCCGCCAATGAGGCGAGGTCGGACCCGACATCGAGCACGCCGAGCGTCCAGCCGGCGTGATAGGCCCGGCGAACAAGAACCTTCCCCGCGTCCGCAGGGCGCAGCAGGCCGATCCGGCTGAGGCACCCCGGCGCGACGGCGGCACGATGCGCCCTGGCGTAGGTCCGCACGGAACCGAGTTCCTCGGCGACGATCCTTTCGGAGATCACGTCGCCCCCAATCGCCTCGAGAAGCACACCGACCTCGAGCGACCCGCCGGGACGCAGCCTCGGATGCCAGATCGTGCAAGCCGACGGCGGGGGACGGCGGTCGAGCGACGGCAGGCGACGCGGCTCGCCCAGCGGGTCGACGCGAGTGGTAAGCATCACCCTGCCACCCCCTCGACGCGCTCGGCGAGGTCGTCAAGGACCCCGGCGAGCAGGTGGACGCGGGCAAGCTCCAGCCCTTCCCGACGCCGCCCAAGCCAGAGGGCACCGCGCCGGAGCAGTCGTCCCGGGCTCGCGGGATCACCCTCAAGGCCGGCAACACGCCACAGCGTGTGCAGCTCGATGTGGCACTCCAGGCAAAGCCCCTCGACCAGAGACGGATGGTAGGGAATCCCAGCCATCCGGCCAGTCGGGTGGTGCTGGTGCACCTGGCCGACAACGCCGCAGCGCTCGCAGCGGGCGATCACGAGCCCCACCGATCGGCATCGATCCGGCCGGCCTGGGCCGCCGCGAGGACGACGGTCGCGCTCGGGAGCTTCTGGCCACCGAAGGTGCGCCCCCGCCAGCGAGCGTCCCAGCTCGCAGGCGCGAGGTCGCCGCTCAGCAGGTCGGCCAGGTCGCGGATGAGGTCGTGAGCGCGGCCCGCGTCCTTGCCACCGCCCCGTAACCTGATCGGTCCGATCGGGCTATCTGGGCCGCCGAGGTCGATGACGCGCCGCTCGCGCCGGCTGAGCGGGACCTCGCCCGGCCCAGCGTGCCCGAGCGCGACCCGCGGGTCGATCCCCGCGGCAATGCCGCGGCCCTTTCGGACAGCGCTGAGCGTGACGCCGCGGCGACGCGCCTCGCCGCGGAGGCTCTCGGTCGGGCGGCTCTCGCTCACGCTGCCCTCCCAGCGGCCGTCCGGGTCCAGGTCGCAGCCGCGTCGGCGAGCCGAGCGAGCGCCGCGAGGAGCGCGGGCTCGGACGACCAGCGGCCGGCCACGACCGCCTTAAGCCCAGCGTGAAGCGCCGCAGCGCGGGCCGCGGCCTCGAGGAGCGCATCGCGTCCGGCGATGATCTGCGGACTGCTATCATGTCCACAGATCGCCTGGCGAGGGCTGGTCAACCGGAGGCCCCCTTCGGGGGGCCTTCGCCGCGTCACGTCGAGCCTCGAGGAGGTGGTACCTCCTCGGCCTCTACCTCGTCATCCACGACCTCCAGCCGCCGCGCTGGAGCGACCTGGCGCCGAACCCGCTCGGCGGCCGCGGCCGGGAGCGCGTCGGCCAGCAGTTGCGCGAGGAACGCCCCCGGGGTCAGGCGCCGGGCGAGCGCCTCCGCGTGGAACGCCGTGGCGATCTCCGGGCGCACTCTCGCACGCAGGGGGATGAGGCTCTCGGCAGTCATATCATCAGGATGCGCGTGCAAATAGGCTGTCCCCCCCACGACAGCCGTTAGGCTGTTCCCCGGGACACCCATAGCTGTCCCCGCGCTATGCTGGTGCAATGCCGACAGACAAGCCAAGCGAAGAAGATGTCGAACTCGTTCGACTACTCCAGACGA
>JAJZZB010000308.1 GCA_021797795.1 Actinomycetes bacterium
AGCAGCGCTCGGAATCCTGTCCGGGCTGCCCTCGCGCCGGATGACCGGCATGTACCTGCTCCTCGGCACCCTCGCCGTCCAGTTCGCCTCCACCAACGTCGCCAACGTCGTCCAGACTCATCAGGACGCCACTGCCGGGTACGCACCCGCCCCGCCCGACCTGTTCGGGCTCCACATCGTCAGCCAGACCACCTGGCTCTTTGTGAGCGGCGCGGCGGCGGTACTCACCTACGCCTTCTACCGCTACCTGTCCGGCACGCGCCTCGGCCGGAACCTGCGGCTGATCAGCGGCAACCGGAGCGCGGCCGACATCAGCGGCATCCGCTCCTACCGGTCGCTCCTGCTGATCTTCGCCATCACCTCGGCGCTCACGGCGGCAGCCGGTGCCCTCCTCGCCGACAACACCGGCAATGTCTCCTATGACGGTTTCGGGGTACTCGTGTCGATCTCGTACTTCGTGATGATCGTGATCGGAGGCCTCGGCTCGCTCGGCGGCGCAGTCTTCGGTGCGGCCTTCGTGGTCGGCGTGCCGGCCGCCTTGAACCTCGCGTTCAGCCAGGCGAGCCCGGGCAACGCCGAGCTGCTCGCCTACGGAGAGGTGCTCGTCTACGTGGTCGTGAGCGCGGTCGTCCTCCTCGGTGCCCCCGGCGGGGCGAGCAGGATCGGGCGCTCGCTCGCGGGCGTCCTCTCGCCTTCCCGGCCGTCGAGGGGGCGGAGCGCACGCCGCGTCGGCACCGGGCCGGCGTCGTCGGCCCCTTCCCGCCCCCCCGTCGTCGCCAGCAGCGGCTCTCGGAGCGGCCCGCTCCTGTCGGTGGAGGGCGTCTCCGTCCGCTACGGCGCTGGCGAGCCGGCAGTGGAACAAGCGCGCTTCGAGGTCGGCCAAGGCGAGTGTGTCGGAGTGCTCGGACGCAACGGCGCCGGGAAGACGAGCCTGCTCTACGCGATCGCCGGGTTCCCACCTGGAAGCAGCGGAAGGGTGTCGGCGGGCCAGGTCTGGCTGCGCGGTCGCTCGGGGAGGATCTCGCTCGCGGGCATGCCCAGCGAGGCCCGGTCTCGCGCCGGCATCTCTCTCGTCCCGGCCGAGGACAAGGTGTTCCCGAGCCTCACGGTGCTCGAGCACCTTCGCCACGCCGCCGGGCGACGGCGCGGACGCTCGTCGAGATCGGCGCCCGACGCCGCCTTCGAGCTCTTCCCGGACCTCGAAGGCGTGCTCAGTCGTCGTGCGGGCGCCCTGAGCGGCGGGCAGCGTCAGCAGCTCGCCCTCGCCTGCGCGCTGCTGCCCGAGCCCGAGCTGCTCCTCGTCGACGAGCTGTCCCTCGGTCTCTCGCCGGTCGCCATCGACAGGCTCGTGACCCACCTGGCCGAGCTGAGGCGGGTGCGCCCCTTCACCGTGCTCGTCGTCGAGCAGAACCTCGGCGTGGCGCGGCGCCTCGCCGATCGGCTCCTCCTCATGGATCGCGGTCGGCTCGTGAGCGAGGGTGACACCGGCTCGGGCGAGTGGGCGCAGGTCGTGGAGGGCAGCTACCTCGGAACCGTCAAAGCCCGGCCCGCCGCCGAGGCTCCGCCCGACCCGCCGGCCGGGGGCGAGCACCCGACGGGCACGGGGGCGCAACGATGGTGAACGCGGTCGAGCTCTCCGAGGTCAGCGTGCAGCTCGGCAACGTCCTGGCGCTCGATGCCGTCTCCGTCACCTTCGAGCAGGGGGCCCGCGTCGGTGTCGTCGGGCCGAACGGCGCCGGCAAGACGACGCTCGCCAACGTCGTGTCCGGCTACTACCACCCGTCCGAAGGGCGGGTCATCGTCCACGGGACCGACGTCACCCGGGCGGTGCCGGCTCGCATAGCGCAGCTCGGGGTGGGGCGCAGCCTGCAGTCTGTCGGCCGCGTCCAGGGCATCACCGCGCTGCAGTTCGTCGCCCTCGGCCTCGAGACTCGCTGGCCCGTCGGTCTCGTCCACACGGTGCTCGGCACACCCGCAGGACGGCGCGCCGAGCGGTGGGCGCGCGCCGAGGCGATGTCGCTGCTCGAGGAGATGGACCTCGCCCGTTACGCCCAGGTCGCGCTCGAGGACTGCCCGTACGGTGTGAGGAAGTACGTCGACGTCCTGCGCACCCTCGTCGGGCTCGCCCGGGTCATCGTCCTCGACGAGCCCACGTCAGGGCTGTCCGAGGACGAGCGCTCGGAGATGCACGACTTCCTCGCCAGGTGGACGAGCGAGTCGCCCACGACCTTGCTGTTGATCGACCACGACGTGGGCTTCGTGCGCGGGCTCTGCTCGCGCAGCGTGGCACTCGACGCAGGAAAGCTGGTGGCGGCCGGAGCGACGGACGAGGTGCTGACCGATCCCCGCGTGATCCGCTGCTTCACCGGGTAGCTGCTCGCTCGCCGCACCCTGGGCCGGACACCGCGCCGCCGTCCTGGCGGCGGTGCGCCCGGGACCAGGGTGAGGGACATCGAGGCGACCTTCACCTGTGCCGACGTGCTCGCCTCGGCCCGTCGGCGCGGCCTTCCGCACCGGGGCATCGACCCCAGCGGAGTCCATGCATCGATCCCGCCTTGCCTGCCGCGCTGTCCCGGGCCGGAGGCGCGAGAGGTTCGACCGCCGCCTGCGCCGCGACGTCAAGGCTGCCCGGGCGACGCGGGCCGATCGACCTCGTGAGGGAACGGACCGCCCGGTAGCGGTTCCCTACCCGGC
>JAJZZB010000309.1 GCA_021797795.1 Actinomycetes bacterium
GCTTCTCGGGCTGCTCCTTCTCAGGGTTCTCGAGAGCTGCGGGGCCGGTGCGGACCACCGGGCCTCTCGGCGCGACCACCACCGCAGTGTACGACCGGGCCTGTGCGCCAAGGAGTCGGCACCTCGTCGGGATGCCCATCGTCCTCGCCCGCGCCCCGGGGAACGGACGACCGGTGGCTTCCCCGACAGGCCAGCGACGTTGGCTACCATCGCCCCAATCGTTGCAACGGAGGCGCAAAGGGGTTCGCAGCGATTATGAGCGCGACCACACGTCACTACCGGAGGCCCGGGTGGTTCACGAAGCACGTGTTCAACCGCGCAGTGGCGGAAGCGACGCGCCTCGGTATCAGCGTCTGGGGCAGCCGGGTGTTGGAGGTGCGGGGCCGGAAGTCCGGAGAGCCTCGGCGAACGCCGGTCAACCTGCTCTGCTTGGAGGGCAGGACGTACCTGGTCGCTCCGCGCGGAGAGGCCGAATGGGTCCGCAACGTCCGAGCCGCCGACGGCGCCCTCGACCTTTTGCTCGGCCGCAAGCGGACGCGCTACTCGGCCCTGGAGCTCTCGGACGAGAAGAAGGTCCCGGTGTTGCGCGCGTACCTCACGCGTTGGAGGGCGGAGGTCGGCGTGTTCTTCGACGGAGTCGGTCCGAGCTCGACCGACGAGGAGATCGCGGCGATCGCCCCCAGGCATCCGGTGTTCGAGATCGCCGAGCGATGACGGGAGCGCCCGCGCTCAGCCACCGCTCCGCCTACGCGGCGGACATCGTCGCTTCGACGCGACGCATCCGCGAGCAAGACGGCGCGAACGCCCTGACCATGCGCCGACGTGCAGCATGAGTCGGCATGCAGGCTCCCTCTTCGTACAAGCAACTCCCGACGAAGCGGACCCTCGAGGCCGCGCTCATCGAACGCTCCCCCCTTCACGCAACAGGTCGTTCGTGTGCAATATCCGGCGATGAGCGTCACGGTCACGGCGCTCCACACGACGGCGATAAAGGGAACGCGGGTACGTAGCGTAGAGAAGGTGGAGCTCGACGAGCACGGTGCCGCTGGAGACCGGAAGTTGTTCGTGGTCGACGCGCGTCACCGGATGCGCAACGGCAAGCAACTCGGCAACCTGCAGGCGGTCGTGGCGCGCTTCGAGCCGCCGAGGCTGACGCTCGACCTTCCCGACGGATCTGTCGTCGACGGCGAGATCGAGCTAGGCGAGCGGGTGTCCGTCCAGTTCTTCTCCCACCAGATGACCGGGCGTCTGGTGATCGGTCCGTGGTCACAAGCGCTCTCGGATCACTGCGGGCAGCTTTTGCGGTTGCTCGAGAGCCGCTCGGCGGTCGACCGTGGCACGAGGGGACCCGTCAGCTTGGTCTCGCGCGGTTCGCTTCGGCGCCTCGGTGAGCAGGCCGGTACCGGACCTATCGACACTCGGCGCTTTCGCATGCTGATCGAGGTCGATGGAGTCGCGCCTCACGCCGAGGACGGCTGGCTCGGGCAACGGTTGCAGGTCGGCAATGCGGTGCTCCGCTTCGACGGCAACGTCGGGCGCTGTCTCGTCACGAGCCGCGATCCGGATACGGGCGAGATCACGTTGCGCACGCTCGACTTCCTCCGCGCGTATCGCAGCGGAGTCCGGTCGACCGAGCCGTTGCCATTCGGGATTTACGGGCGCGTCGTGCGTCCGGGGACGGTGCGCGTAGGCGACACGGTGGAGCTCAGTGGTGAGTGACGTCGCGTCCGCGATCGCCCAGAGCGTGTCCCATTCGACGGCGTCAATGGGCTCATAGGCGAGGCCGACCCCGAGGGGCTGCGCTGACCTTCGCAGCCCCTGCGCGCCGCCACCGTCGCCACGATGAGCCTCGACGTAGGGGATTGTCTGGCTCACGAAACGCCCGCCGCCTCCTTGGTCTTCATGATCCGGCTCTCTGGGTCCGAGGTGTTGGCCTCCAGGTCCTCTGCGACGGGTGGCGGCTTGGGCTTGCGCCCGCGCAGCTTCTTGCCCTCCTCGGCCTCCTTCCTCGCCCGCTCGGAAAGGTGCGCCTCGTAGGCGGCTCTCCCCCGCAGGCTCGCGGCGAGGCCCGGACAGTGCCTCCGAGCTGGAAGAACTAGGTTCTCTGAGCTGGGGAAACGAGTGGGGCCGGTGGGGATCGAACCCACGACCCAGGGATTATGAGTCCCCTGCTCTGACCACTGAGCTACGGCCCCGGACGCTGTTTAGCAGGATCGACGATCGCCGCACGCACGGAGCGACGCACGCACACATCGCCACGAACCCGCCGTCGAGCGGGCACGCCGGCCGGGTCTGCTGGCCGCGAGACGCTGCCAAGGGTGGGCGATCAGGGAACGGCGAGCACGGGCCGCTTGGTCGCGTGGAGCACTTTGTACGCGGTCCCGCCGAGCATCAGCGCGCTGAAGACGGACGGCCCGTGCAACCCGATCACGATCACGTCCGCCTCCACCTCGTCTGCGACCAGCAGGATCGCCCGAGCGGTGTCTTCGACCCGTGCGCGACGCACGTCGGCGGCGACCTCGACGCTTGCCTCACGGAAGACCGCGAGCTCCTTTGCGAGCAGGGCCTCCACCTCCTCGTCGGTCTCGCGCTCGAAGGAGCCGCCGCCCATCTTCCCGAGGAGCACATCGTGCTCCTTCAGGTGGAGGAGATGGACCGCGCCTCCCGTCGCCTTCGCGAGGTCGCGGG
>JAJZZB010000310.1 GCA_021797795.1 Actinomycetes bacterium
GGGAGTGGTTCATGATGACAACAAGCCCGACCGTCGGGTCTGGCCTGCTGGCCGGTTCTGACCCACGCTCCTAGCACCATTACCGCCGTAGGTCGCCAGTGCATTGCCGCCGGTCGGAGGAGGTTTGGACGCTCCCGCGGCCGCGCCACCGGCCGCCGACGACAGGACTAGCCCCGCACCGAGCACCAGCGCACCAAACAGCCGTCGCATCAGCAGCACCTCCGTTGCACCCCGGGGTCCAGCCGGACGACGGGACCCCGGGAGTCCTGGCCGGGACCACTGACGCGTATCGGCTGCTCAGCTCGAAGGCGCCACGGAGTGCGCCGCAGGGTAGCCGGAGGTGCCGAGGCTGAACGAACTGAGGAACGCCTTCACGATCGGCACGGTGTCGGCCACCGCCTCGACGTCGAAGATGCGCGAGCCGATCCGGAAGTAGATGTCACCCTCACGGGCGATGCGCCCACCGCGATAGGTCCACGACGTCAAAACCTCCATCGCCGCGTGCCCGTCGATCTCGATGTGCTGTGCCCCTCGCAGAGCAAGAACGGGCTGGTAGAAGGTCCTGGCCCGCGTGACGCTCGGGCAGTGCCAGATGCGGACGTTGAACGAGGGAGGCGGCGGGGGGTACGTCCCTCCGTGCCCGTCCGTCGCGTCGTAGCTTGGGGACTCGTTCGCCCGGTAGGGACGCTGCCGGAGACAGGGCACCTCGACATACCACCGACCGTTCCGCCCTTCTTGCCCCGAGTAGTTCACGATCCTCCCGAGCGGGAACGCGGCGACGAAACGCGCCCAGCTCGGCCCGTAGGAATACGGCGTCATCACCCCATACGGCGCCGGGAACGTCACCTCGTGCGCCTTGGCCTGCGCCTTCGTCGACCGCGACGCCGACGGCCGCGGCGACGCCGCAACGTCGTGCCCAGGTCGAACGCGTCATCGGGTCCTCCTCCTCTGGTCCTCCGCTACGTGTATCGGCATGGCGGGGCGCTCGGTTCACTGTTCGGGGAGGCGAGCCAAGCCACCCGTCCGATCCGCCCTGCTCGTGGCGATTCTCCGCCGGTGCGGTGCTGCTGGTCCGGCGAGCGGAGGCAGGCGCCCGGGATCCGCTCTCTCCGGTCAGCTATCGTGCCCGACGCTTGACAAGCGACGGGCGTACTGCCAGTGTACGTACATGACGGTCAAGGACGAGCGGCTCCAGATCCGGGTCGACCCCGAGCAGAAGCATCTCTTGGAGCAGGCGGCATCGCTCGAGCATCTGTCGCTGTCGACCTTTGTGCTGCAAGCCGCTGCCGACAGAGCCGAGCACCTACTCCTCGAGCGAAGCGCGGTCCGGCTCTCACCGGCAGCCGCCGAGGCCTTCTCCGTGGCGCTCGAACGACCGGCCGAGGTCAACAAGCGCCTGGCCGAGGCGCTTCGACGGCCACGCGGTTTCTCCTGGATTGATTGAGCTTCACCGGCCACAGCCGCTGGACCCGACACGCCACGATCGGACGACGTTCGACTCTGGCGAGCCGACGCTCGATGACTGGCTGCGCCGTTACGCGGGCCAGAACCGGAGAGCCAACACCGCAACGACCTGGGTCGTCGCCGATCACAGCGGCCGCGTCGTCGCCTACGTCTCTCTCTCGATGACCTCGGTCGAGCGGTCACAGGCTCCGCGACCGCTCGCAACGGGAGCACCTGATCCAGTGCCGGCGCTTCTCCTTGGGCGGCTCGCCGTGGACAAGTCGGTCGTGGGGCTCGGCATCGGAACGGCACTTGTCCGCCACGTGCTCGCCACGGCGGTCGAGCTGAACGAAAAGGCTGCGTGCAAGGCCGTCGTGGTCGTGGCGCTGCACGGGAACGCTCGCTCGTGGTGGGAGCACCTCGGATTCACGCCCTTCGATCCCGAGGACCCTGCCTGTCTCGACCTCTACCTGCTGACGAGCGATGTCAAAGCGACGCTTGCGCGCGAGGCATAGGACGGTGGCATGACGACGAGGTGAAAGGTAGCCCGGCCGCAGATGGCCGGGCTACCGGCTCAAGATGTTGCGACCCGGCTGAGATGCCGGATTCCTTGCGCGTCGATCTGCTCCTCGATGCTCGGATGAGCGAGACCCGCCTCGTCGAGGACGATCGCCGTCACCGGCAAGCCGGTGCGGCGCACGATGTCCCGAGTCGCGACGACGCGTTCCACCTCCTCGCTCCCGGTACGCCACGATGCTTCGACGACGACGTAGCCGCCGGGCGTGCCGTCCTCAGCCGGGACGACCGCAACGAGGTCCGTCGCGTTGAGACGCACACCCTCGGCGTTGCTCAGGCCGAGTGTGTGCTCGAGCTCGAAGAGCTCATCGCCGTCGAGCCGCCGCACGCGCGACACCTCCGCGCCGAACCCTCGGAGCACCTGTCGAGGGCGAGCCTTGAGCTCGCCCTCGAGCTGACGTCCCTGCACCCATCCGAGGTCAGCGTCGACCGCGTCGAGCCGTCGATCGACCCGGTCGAAGCGTTCGTCGATCCGGTCGAAGCGTTCGTCGACGCTACGGGTCAGATGTTCCACAGCCGCCGTGAGGGAGGCGAGCGTGCTCGCGTTGGCCTCTCCAGTTCCCATGGCTACACCGCGACCACGTCGACCACACCCTCGAGCCCCGCGAAGTCGTCAGGGTTTCGCGTGAAGAGCGGGAGTCCTTCGGCACAGGCGGTCGCAG
>JAJZZB010000074.1 GCA_021797795.1 Actinomycetes bacterium
CGTTCGGGGTGGCGAGGAGGGTGTGGCCGAGCAGGGTGAGGACCGGGTCGAGCGCGTCGGTGACGAGGCTTCTGAACCAGTCGTCGATGGCCGCTTCGATGTGGCCGGTGATGTCGAACAGCCCCGGCGAGGGCTGGGTGCCGCCGCTCACCGTCCCGCCGCTCCCCGACGCCGGCACCCCTGGGGCGGTGGTGCCGGAAGGGCCGACCTGGATCGGTGGCGGGCCCTCACCGTCGGTCCCTGAGCCACCTGTCCCCGACCCTGACGACTGCGAGCTGGTGGTCGTTACCCCGGTGGTCGCAGCGGGTGCGGGCGCGCTCGGGGTGGTCGTTATGGGTGCAGCCGTGCGAGCGGCGGTGAGGACGACCGCCGTACCGACCGTCGCAGCCCTGCCATGGCCGGAGGACGCCATGTGATGCCCGCCGGTGGCGAGGGCCAAGAGGGCGAACACGACGCCGGCGGCGAGGCGGATCGGGTGCCGCGGCCGCCAGACGGGGAGGCGTCGCATCAGCCGTGGACCAAGGAGGCGAGGATGGAGACGATGAGCGGGGCCAGGACGGCGAGCGCGTAGCCGACGGCCGCGGACTTGAGGGCGGACTTCGCCTTCTCGACCTGCCCGGGGTCCCCGCCGGCGGTGAGGTAGCGCAGACCGCCGATGGTGAGGAACAGCGTGGCGACCCCGGCGAGGATCCCGACGATCCAGGTGGTGAGGTTCGAGATCAGCCCGCTGAGGGTCTGAGTGCCCCCACCGGCCGCGTAGGCAGGCGAGGCGACCACGACGACGAGGGCACCGGCGAGAAGGCCGGCCACGACCATGCGTCGCGCCATCTGCCGCCCGGGTCGTCGGCCGCCCGGGTGGCCTGCGGCGGGCGTGGTCGTGGCGGCACCTCGAGCGGTCGGTCCCCCGGTGGCCTGTCTTGCGGTGGCCTGTCCTGTGGCGGCCTGTCCTGCGGCGGGCGCTGAGGGGGTGGGTTGTGTGCGGGTGCGATGTGTCGTGGTGGCCTCCTTGGTCGGAGCCCCGGGCGCTGTGCCGGGGTGGGGTTCGGGGTCGCCCCGGCGGGCCGGTCGGGCCGGGTTGGGCACTCTCACCTCCTCGGTGGTGGGTTCGAGCGACGCTTGCCCGGTCGCCGGTCCACTTTCCGGTCCGGCCGGGGACGACTCCCACTAGAAGAACAAGGGGTTTTGGCCCTTTTTTGGACAATCTCGATCGAGGAATATTCATCGGAGGTCAGCCAGGCGGTGAGCTTTTGCTCGGCGCGGTAGCGCCGTTTCACGCACGCCCAGTACTCGAGTCCGAGCGCGTTGGCGGCGTCTTCGATCGGGACGTCGCCGATGCGGGTCGCCCCGATCAGCTCGGCCTCGGCGGCTTTGATGATCTCGGCGCGCACCGCGTGGTCGAGCACGAAGTCGGGATGGCTCCACGGCCGGGGTGGGGCGGCCGACACCGGGTCGCCGGCGGGCCGGCCCACCTCGGCCAGCTCGGTGCGCAGCAGCCGGGTGGCGCCGATCCGGGCCAGCCAGCACAGCCGCGCCGCGAGGCGCTCCCGGCCTGGTTGGCTGCGGGCGACCGCGGCCAAGAACGCGGCGAGGGTCTCGGCCTCGATGTCGTCGGCCTTGTCGGGGCAGGACTGGACGAGCGGCCAGGCGGCGCGGCGCAGCCCGGGCAGGAGGACCCCCGCCAGCCCGACGCTCCAGGCGCCGCCCTCGGCCTTGGCCCGGGCGACCAGCTCGCCGACGACCCGGTCCCGGACCGCAAAGCTCATGGAAGGGTGCAGGAGCATCGCCTGCAGCTCGCCGAGGGGGATCTCCCGGTCGGGGAGGCCCGAGATGGTGGTGCCGTCGAGGGCGAGCGGGCGGGGGCCGGTCACGAGAAGATCGAAGGTCTTCTCCAAGGTGTCGAACGGCGAGTCGGTGAGTTCGCGTCGAGACGGCATGGCTGGCTCCTTTGGGTGGGAGCCGCCATCGCGCCATGCCGGGTACCCCGCTTTTACCCCGGATCGACCCCGCCCGCCGACTTCGGACGACTACCCCGGATCGGGGTAGTCGCGGGGTGCTCGAAGCCGCCCGGCGCGTTGTCCCAGCTCAGTGCCGTGGGGTAGTCGTACCCCGCGAGCGGGGCAGACCGCGGGGTACTGGCACGCTCGGCGCCGCGAAGATTTCTTTCGGGGCGCCTCGTTGCGGCCGCAGGGTTCGCCGTCGGGGCGACTACCCCACTTCGGGGTACTCGACTACCCCGCTCGCCTTTCGCCGCGGGGTAGTCCCTCCTGGCGGCGTGTCGGGCGGCCCGGGCGGGCGGCCACGTTGCCCGAAACGGGCGCGTGCTACCGCGCGATGCGGTACCGCCGTGGCCGCTCGGCCACCAGCTGGACCTCGCCGGCCGTCGCCATGGCCGACAGGGCATTGGACACCGCTCCGGCCGATCTCCCGAGGGCCTTGCCGATCCCGGACGGCCCGAAGGACTGCCCGGGACGAGCCGCCAGGTACTCGCGGACCAAGGCGCCGAGCGCGCCGGGGGCGAGTCGCCCGCTGGCATCGCCCGCCGTCTCGGAGCGCTCGCCTGCGCCGGTCCCGGGATCGCTCGGGTCGGGCTCCGAAGGAGAGGCAGCCTCGCTCGAGGTGGCGGCCGGCTCCTCGCTCGTCGCTCCCTCCGACTGACGGGTCTCGGGGGCGGGGGTGGCGAGCGACCAGCGGTCGGCGACCCGGGCCCCGCCCGAGCGGCCGCCGCGGTTGCGCCGGATGGTGCCGGCGGCTTCGAGGCGCGCCAGGCGCTTGGCGGCGGTCGAGCGGCCGATCCCGAGCGCTCCTGCGACCTCGGCGGCGGTGATGTCGGGGAGGGCGGTGAGTGCGTCGGTGATGTCGGTGTCGGTGATGTGCTCTGGGGCTCCCATGGTTGCTCCTTCGTGGCTCGGGTCGAGTTGGGTCCCAAAGGACCTACTTCCACTCGGGCGGCCACCTCAAGGCCAAAGACGAGCCCGGCAAAGCACGGCGCCGAAAGACCAATGACGAGCAATTCTCGAGATCCGATGTCCAAAAAGAGGGCCCGGACCCTTGTTCTATAGGTGACGCTTGTCCGGTCGTGGGCTGCCCATGACCACGATCACCACCCCCCAGCCGCCTACCACCCCACCACCTTCCACCACACCACGTTCCCCCGGGGGCGTGCCGCTCGCCGTCTGGCCGGTCGCCCAGACCACGGCCCAGTGGCAACGGGCCGGGCGCTACCTGCCCGAGTGCGCCCGGCACCCCGGAAAGATGCTCCCCGAGCTCGCGCGGCGGATCGTCGCCGAGTACTGCGAGCCAGGCGCCCTGGTTGTCGACCCCTTGGCGGGTATCGGGACCACCCTCGCCGAGGCCGCCCTGTTGGAGCGGCGTGGCGTCGGCGTCGAGCTCGAAGCCCGCTGGGTGCGCCTGGCTGGCGCCAACCTCGACCACATGCTCGAAGGCGAGCGCCGAGACCTCGCCGAGATCCGCCGGGGCGACGCCCGACACCTGCCCGAGATCCTCGGTGACCTCTGTGGCCGGGTGGACCTCGTCGTCACCTCGCCGCCGTACGCGTGCGACGCCGGGATGATCGACAAGCAGGCATGGCTGGCCGGCGGGCGGCTGTGCCCGCCCGACACCCTCAACTACTCGACCGACCGCGCCAACCTCGGCCATGCCCGCGGTCCCGCCTATACCTCGGCGATGGCCGAGGTCTACGCGGCGTGCCACGCCGTGCTGCGCCCCGGGGGGCATCTCGTGGTGGTGACCAAGAACACCCGGCGTAAGGGCCGCACGTTGGACCTCGCCGGGCTCACCGTCACCCTCGCCACCGGGGCCGGGTTCGCCTACCTCGGCCACGTGATCGCCCTGCACGCCGCGATCCGCGACGGCGACCTCGTCGCGCGTCCCTCGTACTGGCAGACCGTCCAGGTCCGCCACGCCCGAGAGCGTGGCGAACCCGCCCATCTCGTCGCCCACGAGGACGTGAGCGTCTTCAGCGTCCCAGATTTCCCTTCGGAGGTACCCGATGCCCGCTGACATCCCGCTCTCGGTGTGGCCCACCGCCCAGCGCAACGCCAGGGCCCAGCGCTCAGGGCGCTACGTGGAGATCTCCGGGCACCACCCGGCAAAGATGCTCCCCGCCATCGCCGCGCGCGCCATCGCCACCTACAGCGCCCCGGGCGACCTCGTCTGTGACCCGATGGCCGGGATCGGCTCCACCCTGGTCGAGGCCGTCCACCTGGGTCGTGACGCCATCGGCGTCGAATACGAGGGGAACTGGGCCGACCTTGCTCGGGCGAACATCGCCTACGCCCGCAGCCAGGGGGCGACCGGACACGGCGAGGTGGTCTGCGGGGATGCCCGCCACCTCCCCGGTGTCGTCGACCCCGCGGTCCGCGGACTCGTCGCCCTCGTGCTCACCTCTCCGCCCTATGGGCCGTCGCTGCACGGCCGGGTCACCGCCCGACCCGGCCAGGGCATCGCCAAGTCCTACGACCGGTACTCGACCGACCCGGCCAACCTCGCCCATATCGGCCTCACCGGTCTCTTGGAGGCGATGCGCACGATCCTCAGCGGCTGCCGCCAGCTGCTCCGCCCCGGCGGGTACGTGGCCATGACCGTGCGGCCGTGGTGGCACGACGGCCAGCTCATCGACCTGCCCGGCCAGCTCGTCGGCGTCGGCGAGGACGCCGGGCTCGTCCTCTACGAGCGCAACGTCGCCCTCCTCACCGGCTTGCGTGGCGAGGGGCTGGTGCCGCGGACCTCGTTCTTCCCCCCCGAAGCCGTCCGCAAGGCCCGGGCCCGCGGCATCCCCCGCCTCGTCATCGCCCACGAGGACCTCCTCGTGTTCCGAAACCCGCCGGCCGCCTCGGGTTCAGCGTCGATGAAGCTTCTTCGAGAACCCCGAGATCTCGGCGACCGGCGCAGGAGCCAGGCCGATCCGCACAGGCTCGCGGCATGAGCGCCGCGGCGCAGAGGAACACCCCCGCCGGTGGAAGCGGCGCGACCCGCTGGGGCACGGCTCGACGGACTGTGGCGGTGGCGTCGGTCAGCGCCGCCCCGGGAGACCTCCCGGCGGGGAGGGCCGCGGCCTTGACTTCTCGCTCCGAGTTGAGGCCTCCTCCTGTTGAGCCCGGCGCCATCAGAGAACGGGCGAGCAGAGAACGGGCCAGCAGAGAACGAGGAGCAAGACGAGCGCCGATGAGCACGACCAGGTCCACACTGCAGGCCCGCCGGTGACCCGGCCGACCACTGCGCTGCGCCGCAGCATCGAGCGCGCCGCCGAGGCAGGCATGGACCGCTTCGTCACCCAACGCGAGGCGGCCGACCTCGCCCGGTGCAGCAAGGACACCATCGTCCGGACCCGCCAGGCCGGCCGCCTCCCCCACGCCCGCCTCGACGGCCACACGTGGATGATCCCGGTCGCCGACCTCGTCGTCGCCGGCCTCTACAACCCGGCCACCGGGGCGATGCCCGCCGCGCCGGCCGAGGCGCGGGCACCGGCGCCCGAGAGCCCGGGGGCGGCGCCGATCAGCATGGAGCTTGCCCGCGCCCAGGCCCGCATCGCCGCCTTGGAGGACCTCGTCGCCCGCCAGGACGCCGAGCTGGCCTTCTTGCGCCAGCTCGCCACCGACACGCTGGCAAAGAAGGTGAGCTGATGAGCCGGCCGCTCGCCGGGTCGATCCGCCGCCGCCAAGGGGGATGGTGCGCCAGCATCCCCGAGCACCACGGCGCCATTCGCCGACGAGAGGAACGCTTCGCCACCGAAGCCGAGGCCCGGATCTGGCTCGCCCAAGCCGTCGCCGCCGTCGGGGCCGGCCGGTCGATCCCCGACCCGGTTCGCCGGAACCCAACAGCACCCGGGACCGGGCGTCGCGCCGAGCCGGCAGCACCTGTGATCCGCCCCGATATCGCCTCGGTCGCGAACGCCTGGATGGCCGCCGCGTACGAGGACCTGCGCCGCGGCGGCCCCGAGCGTGCCGACCGGGTCCGGCGCATGGTCGAGGCCTACCTCGTCCCCTGGTTCGCCCCCCGCACGACCACCATCGCGGACGTCACCTACTTCATGGCCCACGAGTGGCTGCTCCAGCTCGTCGGGCGCACCGACACCCAGTCGGCGACGATGCTGCGGGACCAAGCACCCGAGCAGCTTCCCCGCACGGCGGATGCTGCGGGGGAGGTGGGCTTGGCCGAGGCGGCCCGGATCTGCGGGTTCAGCCTTCCGACGCTCCGCCGACGCTGGCAGGACGGCCAGCTTCCCGGCGCCTACCGCGACGCCAAGGGACACATTCGCGTGCCCGCCCGGGCGCTCCGCCACGTCCACGGCGCCACGGGCCCCAGGCCGAACGGGTTGTCCAAGCGCTACGTGTCCGACGCCTTGTGGATCCTGCGCAAGATCATGGCCTTCGCCCGAGCCAACGGCCTCTTCCCGCCCGGCTTCGACCCGACCGAGGGCCTCGACGCGCCGCTCCCCGACGCCGCGGTCGCCCGAACGGGCCGGCCGTCCAGCCAGCCTCGCCCGCTCAGCCTGAAAGAGTGCGCCCAGATCGCCTCCCACCTGCACGCCGTCCACCAGCTCGTCTTCTGGTTGCAGCGCATCATGGGGCTGCGGATCTCCGAAGCCTTCGGTCTCCTCGTCGGCGACGTCGTCGACCTCGGCGAGACCGGCATGCTGGCCGTCCAGGGCCAAGGCGGGCGGACCTTCCAGGTGCGCGACGACACCGGGACCATCGTCGCCGTCGCCCGCAAGGCGACCGCCAAGACCGCAGCCGGCTCCCGGGTGCTCGTCGTGCCAGCCAAGCTGATGGAGCTGCTCCGCGTCGCCATCGAGGCGTTCCACACCGACCCCGACACCGGTGAGATCGACCCGACGGCTCGACTCGTCCCGGGCATCCACCAGTCCAGCACCGGTGGCCAGCTCGGCTACCACCAAGCCCTCGCCGTCGCGGCGGGCAACGAGGATCTCGGCACCGAGCACCTCGGGTTCCGGGTCTCCTCGCACCTGTTGCGTAAGAGCTGTGCCACCGACCTCGCCTGGTCAGCCGGCATCGAGGACAGCGTCCGGCGCCGCTTCATGGGACATCGGGCCGGCGAAGACGTCTTCGGGCGGATCTACACCCTCGACCATCCCGACGTCGCCCCCCTCGCCAAGGTCGCCGCCCTCCTCGACGACACCATCGCGACCCAGATCACGACCCTTCTCACCCCGACCACCCGCACCGTCCACTGGGGGACGACCAACCCGCTCTGCTTTCGTGCCGATCACGTCAGCGCCGTGCTCGTCGCCGCCGGTTGGCAGGTCGATCCCGGCGACCCCGACGACCCGCTCTGCGATGCCAACCGGGTCGCCGAAGAACTCGGCATCGTCGCCACCACCGCCCGGCGCTGGATGACCGACGGCACCATCCGAAGCGTCGTCGCCCCCGACGGCGACGGCGTACCCCGGCGGTACAGCAGGCTAAGCGACGTCTGGGCCCATCGCGACCAGCTCGCCGGGGTGATCCGCCTCTCCGACCTCGCCGAGCAGGTCGGCGTCCGCTACGACGAGATCTACCGGTCCATGCACCACCTCGGCCTCAACCCCGACCAGCACCCCACCAGCCGCGAGCTCACCCTCACGGCCGAAGAGGCCGAGGCGCTACGGACGGAGCACGAGCGGGTCCGCGCCCTGCACCGCCGCTCGATGAAGCTGCCCGCCGCCGCCCGCCAGCTCAAGCTCAGCTTCACCACCATCCGCCTCCTCGCCACCCGGGGCGACATCGAGCTCGATCCCGAGACCGACACCAGCGGTGCCCGCTTCGCCACCCGCGCCTCGGTCGAAGCCTGTTGGCTCGCCCGCAATGAAGCTCGGCGCCGCACGGCTCAACCGGTCGCCACCGTCCCCTTCGCCGAGGTCGTGCGCTTCACCGGCCTCGGGCGTCGGACGGTGGTCGACCTCATCCGCGCCGGCGACCTCCAAGAGCTACCCGGCCGCCACAACACCTGCGAGATCACCACCGCGAGCCTCGAAGCGTGGCTCCGGGCACCTGGGCACGGAGAGATCTAGTCGGGCAGGCACGAGCCGGCCTCACGACCTGCCCGGGAGGTGCCCTCCCTTGATGCAAGGCAATTGATGAGAGGTGACGCTTTGAATCCGTATACCAGACGAACTGCACGGCACATGCAATCATACGCTTTCTACATGATGGCGGGCGCGTCTCGTATAATTTTGAGAGTTAACCCGTTTACGGTGACTGTAGAGCCATCAAGATCCCACGACTGTAGTACCGAGGAGGGTGCTCGATGGATTAATTGGTGATGGACGACACAGAGAATGCAGATATTAAGTGGGCTATCGGTACCTCCTCTTGAAACATGGTTCAAATGGTGAACGTCCACCATCTTTGGCAGAATGTGAGTCGGGACCGTCGCAAGAAAGGTGCAGTCGGTTACCTGGCAGGCCGTTCCCCACGCAGAAAGCGCGACAGTACGAAGGTAGGAATCACGCTCCCAAGCTTCGTATGATCGACGACGTCGACCCGATTCGGGTATCCTGCTCAGTTTCCGAGCCCGGCTTACGACACGGCGTTTCGTCGCATCGTCTTCAGCCGTCACGTGGGTAGCCGGTGCGGCGACAGCCAGGCGTATCCGGTTACCTGTCCCTACCTGATATACGGAGGCGTTTGCAGGCGCGTTGTAAGGCACCCAGGACTTAATCCACCTAACGATTTCGGAACCCCCGATATATGGATTGTCAGGGTGCCGGGGGCAGTGACCACGCACGACGGCTCCATCTGGTAATTCCAGAAAACAGTCCTCATCGTTAAGGGGAAGTTGTCCAAGCTGGCCGGTCGTGAAACGGATCATCGTCCCAGTGTGATGGACAAGACGGCATGGCAGAGATGTCACTCCTTGTAGGAATGCCATTGGCTACTTCTCCACCGCCCTGGCGGCCGCGAGGTCGCCCACGACTTGGTCTATAAGTTCTTGTGGCAGCCCATAGAGGCAACACACTAAGGACTCAAGTTCTTGGAAGGCGAGTAGGTCTATACGACCTAGTCGAGCCTGCGTCTCGGTTTCGCGCGTGAGACGCACGAGGCGTTCCTGGATGCTCGTGCCTCCAGCAGTATGATCCAGGTGCTCAAGGGGAAATAGTGGGAGACGTCGCAAGCTCCGAACCTTCACTTGAGGGAACGCTCGTTGGCTGGATTCCTGAACGCTGGCCTGGTACCAGCGACGGATAATGTCAGAGTTGAGAACAGCGACGACCACCTCGTCCGGCACCCCTGGGAGACCATGGCAAGCGAGGATGCTGTTGCGAAAGTAAGTGGCATCGATATGGCGACAGGCGATAGGACGGTCAGCGGTTTGCCGAAGGAGCACTCGCGTTGACGCGTATCGCTCATACGGCCTAATGGTGCAGTACTGGTCGGGAGCTAAAGTTGGGTGAATCCACAAACGCTTACGCGGGGGGCCGCAGAAGAATTCCGATATATCCTTCCCCTCGCGAACAGGTACGTAGTCGGTGTCGTCCGACGGGAAGGTGTCTCCAACAATAAGCTTTGATACGTTCCCGGTGTGAACACCCGGATCGCCGAACGCGGTCGGGGGAAAGGGAGGAAGGACTTGAAGGAGTGAAACGAGCTCCTGAGATAGGGAATTATCGGGCGCCCGAGTCGAGAGGGCTAGTCCGGGATCGGCATCTGGAAGGATCCTGCGAACGAAGTGCCATGGTGTCAGCTCGTTACGTTCCGAGACGCGGCGCATCGAGTAGAGCCCGACCGGTTGGGACACTCCTACAAAGGCGTCCTCGCCGACGTCCTCGACTACGACGTCGGCCAGGTTGCCTATGCGGGTCCGAAGGTAACCATACCGCTCCAGGTGCATGACCTGTAAGGGAGCTACGAGTCCGATGCGTCCTCGGCTCTTCAGGAGTTGAAGTGCCCTCAGCATAAAAGCGGAGTGGGCGGACGGCCAGGACGATATTTCTGGATACAAGTACCCAAGAAGGTTCAACACGTGGGGGTCGATCGCGACCTTTTGACGGCCGGAATAGGAGAGCCATGGGGGATTGCCTATGACTAGGTCGAAACCACCCTGCCATCCAAAGTTGTCCTCGGGGCAGGCGGTAAACACACCGGGGAAGGTGAGGATCGGGTGGAGAAAGCGGTGACTATCGGCTAGCGCCGTGACGAGACCCACAGCAGCTGGATTGTCGGTACGGTCTCCAGCTATGGCTCGGAGGGTTTGGTCGGTGATCGCAGGCACGCCCTCGGTCTTCGGGGCAATGAAGGCAGCGCACCAAGTATCGGCGATCAGCTTTGCTAGTTGCGTTGCGGCTTCATCCTGAAGTTGCCTCCAGAGCTGCTGTTGTCGGTGTACGCCTGCGACGGTGGTGTCGTCCTCGGCGTCAATTGCCAGCGCGGTGTCAGTCGGGTGTCCGGCGGCGGAGAGCGCGGAGTCTCCGAGGGCAAGAAGACCTTGGTTGCGCTGGCGGCGCTCCGCTGCGTTGGTCCTCTTGCGAGCGGCGGCCGTCGCCTTGGCGTCGCCTTCGATAGCTTTGAACGCCTCGTCGGGGATGCCCTCTGCGATGAGGCGGGGGTTGGTGCCGATGAGCCCGTTCCCCCAGACGACGTGATGGTCGAGGAAGCTGAGCGGCAGCCCGGGTTCGACGGCATCGAGCCACAGGTTCACCTTGGCGAGCTCGGCCGCCATCGGGTTGAGATCGATCCCGTAGATGCAGCGCCCGACCACCTGACGGAGAGAGTGGCGAACGGCTTCTGGGGTGGGGTTGAGCTCGCCGGTTTGGACTGCGGCGAGGCGGGTCGCGATGCGTCGGGCTGCGGCAGTGAGGAAGTGTCCCGAGCCGCACGCCGGGTCGAGGACCTTGATGGACAAGATGGCCGCCTGGGGATCGGGAGAACCCTCCGCCTCGTCCAGCAGTGGATCGAGTGCCTTGTCGAGGAGGGCGGCGATGAGGCTGGTCGGGGTGTAGTAGCTCCCGGTGGACTTTCGCTCGTTGCCGGCCACGGCGAAGAGCTCGAAGCGTGCCGCTTCGGTCTCGACGCGGGGGTGGAGCTCGAGGAGGCTCTCGTAGATGCTGCCGAGCTCTTCGGGGCCGAGGTTCGCGAAGTCGACGCGCTGGAGTGCCCGGTCCTGTTCGGTGTAGGCCAGGTGGCGTACGGCCTCGAGGAGGTCGTTGTTGGAAAGGGCTGCGGCGTCGAGGTCGGGGCAGGCGTCGGGTGACCAGAGGAACGATCCGAGGGCGGGGACGCCGATCTCGGCGATCCCGTTGGCGCCCAGCGCCGCGAAGACGGGAGCAAGGGATTCGAACAGGTCGGAGTGCCGGGTCCCACGGTGGCGTCGGGCGTGGTCTCGTATGCGGCCGAGGGAGTAGTAGCGGGCGTAGTGCTGGCGAGCCTGGTCCCTCGTCGCCGGTGGATGAAACAGGTCGCGATCTTCGGCCACGAGGAGGAACACGAGCCGGTAGACGAGGCGGAGCACTTGACGGTGGTAGTCCTCGACGCTGAGCTTGCCGTCGCGGAGCCGTTCGCGCAGATCAGCGTTGGCGGGTTGGGCGAGGAAGCCGCTGCCGAGCGCGGTGATCGCCTTTTCGAATCCGGTCCGCAGCGTGTCGAGGGCTCGTACGCCTTGCTGGCGAGCTTCGCCGATCCAGCGCTCCAGCCAGCACTGCTCTGGCTGTTCTGCTTCGAAGCGGCTCTCGTGGCAGACCATCCACAGAACGGCGAAGTCGGTGAAGACCTGGCCGGCGAACATCGCTTCGAGGTCGAACTCGACGTAGGAAGCTCGCGTGAGGCTGGTGTTGTCGCGAAGGAGGCGGAGGCGCCGGCCGTTCGACAGGATCGCCCAGAGGTGGTCCTCGGAGCGGTTGAGGAGCTCTTGGACCATGGAGGACGGGGCGGCGGTGGCGGCGCCGGCCACGCCTTTGGTCCGTCGATCGAGCTCGACGTCCGCGCCGAGGAGGTGGATGGGAACCGCTCCCCAAAGGTGCGAGATCGGGTACTCGCGCCCGGCGACGGTGATCGCACTCGCACGCTGGAGTCGTCCGAAACCGAGCTCTGCGAACAGCGGCAGCAGCCAGCGTTCACGGGTGACGGTCGTCGCCCGCTCGCCAGCAGGGAGCTTGGCGAGCTCGGTTGCGAACGTGGTCCAGGCGCCCTGGAGCTCGGTCCAGGACCGGTTGACGGCGTCGCGAAGGCGTCGCCCGGAGACGAGGTGGTAGTCGTCGGGGCTGGTCCCCGAGAGGCTGTTCGGCTGGCGGGCGAGGCGTGCGAGCAGGTCGGAGGAGAGCAGACCGCCCTCGGTGGTGATGGTGGTGAACGGGCTGCGGGGGGCCATGTCAGGCGGGCAGGTAGAGGTAGATGCCGAGGACGTCGACGGGGAGGTGGGCGGTGACGGTGACGCGCGACGAGGCTCCGGCATCGCGCCGTACTCGCCGGTGGGTCGCGGCAAGCTCTCGGGCACGCTCGGTGGCCTGGTGTTCGAGGGCCAGTACTAGCAGGTCGGCTCGCTCGACGATGTGACCGATGAGCTGGGCCCGCTGCTCCGGTGCGACGTTTCCGGCCGGGGTGACCGAAAGGAGCGCCTCGGCGGCATCTGGCCCGAGCCAGGTCGCCGACGTTGGCGCGCCGGAGAAGGCGGCGAGGCTGAGGTCTTCGGCGAGCAGCTGTTCGTCGGGTCCTCCTCGCTTTCCGACGGTGAGGTCGAAGCGGTGGCGGAGTACAAGGACGGTGGTCGCCACCTCGACCGCGGTGGTGCGGATAGCCCCGCAGCGAGCAGCGGGGCTCGGGGCGTGGGAGTCGAGGGCGGTGTCGAGGAGGTAGCCGGCCAGGCCGACGACGACGGGGTGGGTCCGTGACAGGTAGGTCTCGCCTGCCCGAAGGGTCGGCTGGTAGCGCCCGACGAGCGCTTCGGCGTCGGTGCCGAGCAGGTCCCGGGCGGCGCGTGGGAGCCCAGCGAAGGTCAGCCGCACCGGGTCGGTGACCAGGCTCGCCCCGTCGCCGCTGACCGTGCCGCCAAGCGCAATGACGGCGTCGCGGACGAACCGGGCGACGTCGGAGGCGCTTCCGATCGCGGAGCGCACGGCGGCGAGCTCGGCGCCGACCTCGTCGGTCGAGATGGTGTGGTGTGCGTATCGGGTTCGCGAACGCTTCTCTTTGTCCGCGGCCCGGTCCCACTCGGCGAACAGCGTCTCTTGGACCGCCCGGACCGGCGCGGCGAAGAGGCTGAGCTGGCGGTTGTCGGGGGTGAAGAGCCGCTCGAACACGCTCTCGATGAACTCGTCGTTGCTTCCGGGGACCGGGATGGAGATACCCAGCTCGGAGCGGATCTTCTTGTGCTTGCGGAGCAGGACCTCGAGCACGATCTCGTCGATGACGTTGTCGACACCGTAGACCGTGGCGACCTTGACCGACGCAGACGGCTGGCCGTAGCGGTCGACGCGGCCCTCGCGCTGTTCGAGCCGGGTCGGGTTCCAGGGCAGGTCGTAGTGGACGACGGCGTCGAAGAGCTCCTGGAGGTTGACGCCCTCGGACAGACAGTCCGTGGCGACGAGGACCCGACGAGCGGAGCCCCCGAGGTCGGCGACCCGGGCCTCGCGCTCGGCGGGGGGAAGGACCCCGGTGACGCTCTCGATCGCTATGGCCGAGCCGAGCGCTTTCGCGAGGTGCTCGGCGACGTAGTGGGCGGTCGGGATGAAGCGGCAGAAGACGATCGGGTTGTAGCCCTCGCCAAGGAGCTGGCGGACGAGCCGGGTGGTGTGGGCGAGCTTGGCGTCCTCGTTGCCGGCAAGCCGGTCGGCCTGATCGGCAAGGGCCCGCAGCCGTCGATGTTCGGTCTTCCCCGTGTCGCCAGCGCCGCCGGGGCCGCCAGCCCCGTCTGCGTCGGGGTCGGGATCTGCTCCTGGGGTGGCGTCGGGGCGGCCAGCGTCGTCGGCGTCGTCTTGATCCAAGACGCTGCGCCGGCCGACGTCGTCGGCCTCTTCGATCGTGGTGGTCGACGCGGGTGCCGCACGGTTGCGGAGCGTGGCTGCCGCAGCCGCGGGGCTCGACGCCAGGCTGCGCAACAGCGCCAGCACGCTCCACCACCGCACCCGCTGGCGATGCCGGCCGCCGCTCTCGTCCGCGACGGCCTCCCGTGCCCAGGCGAGGATCTCGTCGACGAAGGACCGGTAGGCGGGCGTGAGCTGGTAGCGGCCGTCCTCTTCGGGGAGGTCGAGGCGGTCAGGGAAGGGCGTGTCGACATCGAGATAGGCGCGGATGTCGGCTCGTCGGCGCTGCACGAAATGCCGGGCGAGGCGGGCCCTGGTCGTTTCGTCGATCTGCTCGTCGTCGGGCAAGCCGGCGAAGGCAGGGTCGAGCAGCCCGATGAGGGAGCGGAAGGCTCCCTCGTTGCCCGAGTGCGGCGTCGCGGTGACGAGCACGACATGGCGAGCCGGGTCGGCGGTGAGGTCTTTCAGCAGGCTGTAGCGCTGGTGAGCGGCTCCTCGCCCGCGGATATCGGCGGCGCAGGTGTGCGCTTCGTCGACGAGGATCAGGTCGGGGGCGCTGCGAACGAACTCGTCGCGGCGGCGCTCGCCTTTGATGAAGTCGGTGGAGACGATCGTGTGGGGGAACACGTCGAACACGCTCTCCCCGAAGCCGCACGATCGCTCCAGCCGACTGGCGGTGGAGGTGAGGACGAGCTCGGCGTCGATGTGGAACTTGGTGGCGAGCTCGGCTTGCCACTGCTCGGCGAGGTGCGGGGGGCAGAGCACGCAGAGGCGCTTGGCCTGACCGGAGACGAGCAGCTCCTTTGCTACGAGGCCAGCTTCGACGGTCTTTCCGATGCCGACGTCATCGGCGATCAGGAGGCGCACGGGGTCGAGCCGGAGGGCCATGAGGAGCGGGACGAGTTGGTAGGGGCGGGGCTCGACCGCGATGGCTCCGAAGGAGCGGAACGGCCCGGCCGAGGAGCGAAAGCCGAGACGGGCCGCGTCGGCGAGGAGGCGGGCGCCGAGGTGGTCACCGGCCTGGTCCGGATCCGGCCAGGTGAACTCGGCGCGTTCGACGGGTTCGAGGCCGACGAGGACGCCCGCGGTGTCGTCGTCCGAGCCCCCGAGGGGTCGCAGCACGAGCAGCTCGCCGGTCGAGTCGGGAAGGACGACCCATTCCCGGCTGCGAGCCCGCACGAGCGAGCCGGGAGCAAAGGTCACCGAGGCGGTGGTCTCTCGATCCGAGGTGGCCGCAGGAGTGGTCAACGGTCGCCCTCACCGAAGGTGCTCCGATGCCGGGCGATCAGTGCCGGCCAGTCGTCGGTGGCAACGAAGCGGATCACCGTCCAGCCACGGCCGAACAGCGCCTCGTCGGCCGTCGCGTCCCGAGCGGCGCGCTCGGGGTAGAGGTGGTGCGGTCCGTCGATGTAGACCGCTATGTGCGCGTCGTCGTAGACGAAGTCGGGGCGGGTACCGGGCTCTGCCATCAGCACCTGGGCGCGATCGGGGAGGCGATGGCCGCCTGCGGCGACGAGCTCCAGCCACTCGCGCTCCAAGTCGCTGCCGGCCTGGCGTGCGAGCCGGTCGAGGTGCTCACCTCTGCTGGCGAGACCCGGGGACGTGGCGATGGTGGCACCGGCGAGGCGGTGCAGGTAGTCGGCGATGAGCATCCGATCGACGAGGCGGTGGTCGGGCTGGTTGGTGTAGGAGAGCAGGCAGTCGTAACACGCAGCCTCGCAGTCCTCCCTGGCTCGGGGAGCCCGGCGCAGGTCGGCGAGGGTGTCGGGGTCGAAGTGGCAGCGGGCGAGCGCCTGGCGCGCGACGCGGACGAGGGCGCCGGGGTTCTCGACGAGCTGGCGGAGCACGCCGGCGCCGCCCTCGGCCGCCTCGTAGAGCAGGATCGAGGTGCGCTCGTCTC
>JAJZZB010000075.1 GCA_021797795.1 Actinomycetes bacterium
GAGATGGGCGGCAGTCTCCGCCTCGAGGAGACCTGCGGGGGTGGCGCCTGCTTCCTGGCAGAGCTGCCGATGGGGCGCCGGAGCGGTCTCGACGCGGTCGCCGGGGTGGCGGCGGCGGCGCCATGACGCCCGGGGCTCTCGGCAGCTTCACGCCTCGCCGGGACACCGCTGGCGCCGCTGGCGGGGTGGACTCGTGACTGAGGCCGCCGTCTCGGCACCCTCGTCCGAATGTCCGGTCCCGGTCCGCGTGGCGATCGTGGAAGACCACCAGCTGCTGTCGGCGTCGCTCTCGGCTGCCCTGCGCGCCGAGGGCTACGAGCCGGTGGTGGCACCGCTGGGCCAAGGGGTGCCCTCGCCCTCATTCTTCTTCGAGGTCAGCCCGGAGGTGACGCTCCTCGATCTCGACCTCGGCGAAGCCGGGTCCGGGAAGGGAGCGATCTTGCCTGCTACCGAGGCGGGATCCAAGGTCATCGTCGTCTCGGGTACGAACGACGAGGCCGACATCGGGGAGTGCCTCGAGCTCGGGGCATCCGGTTTCGTCTCCAAGGCCGCTCCCTACGACGAGCTCCTCGGCGCCGTGACGGCCCTCCTTTCCGGCGGCGAGCTCACGCCACGAGAGGAGAGGAACCGCCTGCTTCGCTGCAGCCGCGAGCGGAGAGCGGCGGTGGAGAACGCCCTGGCGCCGTTCCGCCAGCTCAGTCACCGCGAAGCGGAGATCCTCCGACAGCTCATGGCCGGGAACTCGGTCGAGCGGATCGCCTCCGAGTCGGTGGTCTCGGAAGCGACCGTGAGGACCCAGGTCCGGGCGATCCTGGTGAAGCTCGGCGTGAGGAGCCAGCTCGAGGCCGTCGCCATGGCGGCGCGGGCCGGTTGGCAGCCGACTGGCTGAGCCGTCCGCCGCGTCGGCACGTGTGCCCGGGTCAGTTGGCCGCGTGGGGACCGGCGGCGTGGGCGGCGGAGTGATTGCCGCTCGACATCAGGGCCGCCCTTGCGCCGGCGACCCGGGCCAGGCCAGCGGGGCTCGGAGTCGTGATGGGGTACTCGTAGACGGTCCCGTTGTCGACCACGACGTAGCGCTCCACCTCGCCGCTCTCGTGGAGGATGGGGCACTCGAGGCGCTTGGCCACCTGCAACACGCCGTCGAAGGAGCTCACCTGGACGAGCGTCGCCTCGGTGGGAAGGCCCAGCATGTCGATCTCGACCAGGGCCGGTCCGTAGCGGGCGGCAATGCGGACCCGCTCCTCGCTCGAGACGAACTCACCGAGGAGCGGGAGGGCGAAGCGAAGACCGACGAGCAGCGCGAGGAGGAGGACCACGAGAGCGCCCAACCGGACGTCGGCGACCGAGAGGTGGCCGAACATCACCGCTGGACTCCCCCCTGGGGTCTCTGCGGCTCCGGTGCTCACGTGCTGGAGAGACGAGACGGGGGAGACCGGCGCGCTCGAGGCCGTGCTGCTCCCTGTCACCGCCGAGGCCGGGACGAGCGCCGAGCCGGTGAACTCGAAGCTCGCCGCCCCGTCAAAGCGCGTGCGCAGCACCGCCCTGGCGAGGGTTCCGCCGGCCTTCACGCTCGGAGTGATCTGGACGCTGTAGGTGCCGTTCTGGCTGCCGAGCGCCTTGTCGAACTGTGCTGCCACTGCGGACAGGCGGGCGAGCGGGAGACGGGCCGAGGCGACGAAGCTCTCACCGCGAAAGGGCGACACGGGCTGGAGCTGGATGCTGCGGGTGAGGCCTTGGCCATCGCTCATGGTGGCGACGAGCTGCTCGGTGCCCGAGAGAGAGGCGAGCGACGACGAGGCGAAGCGGTAGTCGTAGGAGAGGTCGAGGGTCCGGACAGCCGACAGGTAAACGGGCTGGCCCGTGGTCACCCGTCCGGTCCCGTAGACCGAGTGTGAGCTCACTGGAGTGGTGTACGAGAGACTGCCCGACTGCTCGTAGGGGACGGTCAGGTTGACGGTGGACGGGCGGGTCCAGGCGAAGCCGGCGAGCACGGCGGCGGCGACCGCCACCAGCAGCGACGCCAGGACGACGTCCAGGCGGTCGCGGGACCGGCCGCGCCGGCTCTTTCCGGCTCTCGAATCAGATCGCACGATGGTGTCTCCTCCTTTGACGTCGCGTCCGGTGGCTGACCGGGAATGACAGGACCCACAGCAGCGCCAGCCCGACGGCGGCCACGGCCGGGGTCCGAAGGTCGAGCAGGATGTGACCGGCACCTGGGAGGCGGATCCACTCGGCTCCGACGATCTCGGACTTGGTGGGCTCGTAGGAGTCGACGAAGTCGTTGTTGATGCCCTTGAAGATGTAGTGGCCGTTGCGGATGGCGATGATCTCGTGCATGACGACG
The DNA here is from genome assembly GCA_021797795.1 of Actinomycetes bacterium. Lineage (GTDB taxonomy): Bacteria > Actinomycetota > Acidimicrobiia > Acidimicrobiales > Bog-793 > JAKACF01. Next base: position 2,345 of record JAJZZB010000075.1, read on the forward strand.
GCGTGCAGCTGGGCGTTGTGGTAGCCGGCGACTTCGCCGACGTGGTAGCTGGGCTCCCGGCGCAGCAGGACGAGGTCGCCGGCGTGGTAGCGGGGGAGCATGCTGATGCCGTAGGTGACGACGTAGGAGGTGGACCCCCCGAGCGGCGGGGGAGCGAAGCCAGCCCAGAGCGCTGCCAGGAACAACAGGCTCACCACCGAGCCCGTCAGCCGGAGGCCGCTCGCCGCCCGTCGCCGCAGCGGCCCCGCTCGCGGCGGCTCCACCGGGTGCCGACGGCGGTCGATCGTTGGAAGAACAGTCTCAGTCGGTGTCATTCGAGCAGGTCAATCACGTGGAAGGAAAGTGCAACTCCTGGGATCGGTGGTGGCCGTCACGCCTCGGGGAGCCGGGGTGCGGCGTCGGCTCTCGCCGGATCGCCGCACCCCGGCCGGGGAGCTACCTCACGAAGTGAGGGAACACGGCTCTCACTGGGCGGCGGTCACCTCGAGCTGGACCGAGGGTCCCATCGGAGCCTCGGGGCTTGTGTTGGACGACCGCGAGCAGCTGTAGGTGGCCCATCCCGACCCGCTGGCGATCTGCGAGCAGGACGACAGGTCGAAGTAGTGGCCCTGCGCCAGGATGTAGGCGTGGACGTTTCCTGCCGGAGCGTTACCCGGGTAGAGGGTGAAGGTCACGCCGTTGATCGCCCAGCCGCTCGGCGTGGTGACGTCGCTTGTCGCCTCGCTGTAGTGGACTCCGGCGACGGTGTAGCCGGTGATGGAACCGGTGCCCTGGCCGGCGTTAGTGGTCGGGACGGTGTTCTCGGCCATGAACGCGAAGCCCGCCGTCGCAATGGCGGCAGCACCTCCGATCAGGGCCAACCTCCGTGTTAACCTGAACATGACTTGGGTTTTCCTTTCTCGAGTCGGCTCACCGATCGGACTGCATGGCTGATCGGTGAGCACGCGTGTGCGTCGGCGCGCCGGGCGGGGCCCGCCTGTGTCGCCCCCGACCCCGCCGAGTCTGCGCTCCGGCGGCCCCTCTCCGGGCCGCACGACCGTTCTAGGCGCGCGGCCCCCCAGCCGCATCCACAAAATTGAGGATCTCGCGCCCCCGGCGGCGAGAGGGGCGATCGAACGACCGGGACGCCGGGGCGTCTGGTGCGTGCTCTCCGGCAGATCAGTCCCGAGGAACGCGCTGCTGTGCGCTCTTCAAGTACTCGCGCAGTGCTCTGCGGATGACTTCGGAGACGGTGACGCACTCGTCCTCCGCCCGCCGAGCGACGTCGCGGCGAAGATCAGGCTCCAGGCGCACCGACTCCACCGACTTCGCCGCGTCGCCCAGAGGTGGGCGCCCGGGACTGCGGCGACGCCCCTTCAACTGCTCAGGCTCGTAAGAGCGCTTCGCCTCCTCGACGAACCGCTCAATCATCGCCTCGGTGATCGGCTCGCCGCTCTTGGTCTGGCCGTAGGTGCGCTGGCCGGTCATCTCTCGTCTCCGAACAGCTCCTCGGCAGTCGAACACCGAAGTGGCATGGCGTGAATCACCGATTCCTCTCCTCCCACGTCGACGGCGACCACCTCGAGCAGGTTCCCGGGCCGGTCTGGTGTGAGAGCGTGGTCGATGTTCGCGTCACGCACGCCGTGGCGTCAGACGGAACCGCGGATCTCCGCACAGGATAATAAGCGTATTACAACAATGTCTGGACGAGGGGGGTAGGCGATGGCGCTGCTGGAAACCAGGACCGGCCTGGCATCCCTGGAAGCTCCGGGCTCCCGCGATGGTCGGCATGCCGACCGTTCAAGAATGCCTCGTGCTCGTCACACCCGTCGACTACAAACGAGGCTGGTGGAGCAGAGCACGGATCCGGGCCTCCGGGTCTTCGCCTACGTGGTTGCCGACAAGGCACGGCTCTACGTGGCGATCGTCGACGCCCTGATGGCCGCCAAGGAGCGCTTCGTGCTGCAGTTGCGCCCCGCAGAGGTCGCGCGTGACCTCGACGGCGGCACCCAGCCCACCGACGTGGCCGACGCCCTCGAGGCACTGGCAGCCTGGGGCAACGTCACCAAGTTCTACGACACCGCCGCTCCGGACACCCTGGACCAGTTCTACGCCAAGCGGTTCCTGTACCAGCTGACCGAGGCGGGCGTCGCCGCTCACGAGGGCGTGCGGGCGGTCCGGCGGGCGGGGTTGGACACCGGGAGGCTGTCGGCCGTGCTGCTGCCCGGCATCGAGGAGCGCCTGGAGGCGATCCGCGCCGAGGGCGGCCATGTTGAGCCGGACGCGGCCCGCCTGTACAACGCGCTCATCGACCTGTTCGCCACCTTCACCACCTTGGCCGCCAACGCCGCCCGCTACATGCAGGACCTGGCGGTCGAGACCTCCACCATCGCTGCCGACGACGAGCGCTTCGTCGCCTACAAGCGAGCGGTGTTCGTCTACCTCGACGAGTTCGTGGGTCACCTGGCCGAGGCGGTGCCAGCCATCGCCGCGCTCATCAGCGACCTCGACGCCGGGATGCCGCGGCTGCTCGAGATCGCCGCCCAGGCGGATGCGACCCCCACCGTCGCAGGGGAGGAGGACACCCTCGAGCGCGGCTTCGCCGAGCGGTGGGCCGGCGTGCGGGCTTGGTTCGTCCCAACCGGCGACACCGAGCCGATCGTGGCCTCCCTGCGCATGGCGATGCTGGAAGCGATCAACCGGATCCTCGCCGCCCTCGACCGGCTCAACGAGCGCCACCTGCGACGCGTGACCCGGGAGGCCGACTTCACGCAGCTGGCCCGCTGGTTCGCCGTCGCCGACGACGCCGACGCAGGTTTGTTGTGGGACCAGGCGTTCGGCCTGTACCCGGCTCGGCACTTCGCCGAGCGGGCCGGCGACGAGACCGAGGACCGTGGCCGCAGCTTCGCCGAGGCCAGCCCAGCGGAGGTGGCCCCCCGGTTGCGGGCGGCAGGCACCCGGGCACCACCGGGCCGGCCGGGCCGGGCGGCCGACTACTCGGACGCCAAGGCTGCCGGCCTGCTGCGGCTGCGGGCCGAGCGCCGCCGCATGGAGCAGGCGATGGCCCGCCTTGCCGCCCGCACCCCGACCCGCTTGTCGCAGCTGGGAGACCTCGACGCCGACGAGTTCGTTCAGTTCCTGGAGGTGCTCGCCGCCGCGCTCGGGGCCCGCCCCGGCCCACACGGCGCCCGAGTGGCACCGACCCCGCTCGGCACGGTGACGGTCCGCCCGATCTCCGAGAGGGCGGCGGAGGCGCGGATCGTGACCCCGTCCGGCACGTTCCGCTGCGCCGACCAATGGCTCGAGGTCGACCTTGCTGGTGGCGCCCGCCGGGAGGCCCGGGCATGACCGACCGCGACGACGGGCTGCGCCGGGCGGTCCGGGCTGCCCTCGCCGAGCCGATCGTCGGCGGCGGCCATCCGACCGTGGCGCTCGTCCGCCGGCACCGCGGCGAGCTCACCCGCTTCTTCGCAGACGAGCTCGGCTACCGCCTCGACGCCGCTCGAGCCGGCGTCGTGCGCCTCGCCAAGCTGCCCGGACCGGGCCACGAGCCGAGGGGGCTGGCCTCCCGGGCGGGGCGGCCGTTCGATGGGCGGCGCTACGCCCTCACCTGCCTCGTTCTGGCTTCCGCCGAGAGTGCCGGGGAGCGCACCACCTTGGCCCGGCTCTTCGAGGACGTGAGCCTGCGGGCGACCGGTGTCGACGGCCTGGCGTGGCAGAGCGACGTCGCCGCCGACCGCCGGGTGTTCATCCACGCGGTGCAGGCCGCCGTCGACCTCGGGGTGCTGGAGCTGGCCGACGGTGACGAGGAGCGCTTCGCACGCGGCCATCCGGGCGGCGACGCCCTGTACCGCATCGACCGGGAGCGGCTGGCCCTGCTGCCCACCGCCCCCCAGCCCCCGTCGCTGGCCGCCGGTCCCGAGGACGTCGCCCGGGAGGCCTATCCCGACACCGAGGACGGCCGCGTCCGCCGGCGCCGCCACCGGGTCACGAGGGCCCTGGTCGAGCAGCCCGTCGTCTACCACGACGATCTGACCGATGACGAGCGGGAGTACCTCCGCTCCCAGCGTGGCCGCCTCGAACGCCTCCTCGCCGACAAGGTCGGTCTCATCCTGGAGGTGCGGGCGGAGGGTTGGGTGGCCGTCGACGAGACTGGCGAGCTGACCGACCTGCGCTGGCCGGACTACGGCGCTGCCAACACCACCGCCCTCCGGCTCTGCGACGAGCTGCGCTGCCGCCAGTCCCGGGGCGAGCCCGCTGTCTGGCCGTGGCCGGAGGTGGTCGCCTTCACCCGGAGCCTCGCCGCCGAGTACGCCGGCGCCTGGAAGCAGGGCACCGACACCACCGCCGGCGCCCACCTGCTCGCCACCGAGGCCATCGGAATCCTCACGGCGGCGCGCTTGGTCGCCGGCCGGCAGGACGGCGTCGTCGCCCGCCCGGCCGCCGCCCGCTACGCCGCCGCCCCGGCTGGCGCCACCATCTCGGCAGGGGGCACCGAGCAGATGAGCATCGTCACACCCCCCGATCACCAACAGGAGGCCGAGGCGTGAACGCCGTCATCCAACACCTGCCGACCGCACCCCTCCTGCCCCGTCCCGAGCCGGGTCGGATGCGGCCACTGCGGGCGGGGATCCGCAACGTCTGGGAGTACGACGACCAGGAGTTCTGGTTCGAGGGCGGCCGCCTCATCCTGCGGGGGCAGAACACGGCGGGGAAATCCAAGGCCCTCGAGGTGCTGCTGCCGTTCGTGCTCGACGGGGACACGCGCCCTGAGCGCCTCGACCCCTTCGGCGGCCGCATCAAGACCATGTACTGGAACCTCGTCGAGTTCGACGACGAGCGCTCTACCGCCACCGGGTACGTGTGGGTCGAGTTCGGCCGGGTCGACGACGAAGGAGTCGAGCGGTTCGTCACCTGCCTGGTCGGGATGCGGGGGCAGCGTTCGACCCGCAAGGTCGAGACCTGGTTCGCCGTCACGCCCGGGCGGATCGGCGTCGACGTGGAACTGGCACCCGGCGGTACCCCGCTCACCGCCGAGCGGCTGCGCGAGGCCTTGCCGGACGGCAGCGTCTTCTCCCGGACGGTGCGAGACCATCGGGCGGCCGTCGACCACGCCCTTTTCGATCTCGGTCCCGACCGCTACGAGTCGCTGCTCCACCTCCTCGTGCAGCTGCGCCGGCCCAAGCTGTCCGAGAAGCTCGATCTGGCCCGCCTGCGGGAGTACCTGAGCGAGGCCCTGCCGCCGCTCGAGCGCTCGCGGATGGAGTCGCTGGCGCAGGCGTTCGCCCGCCTCGACGAGGACACGGCGGAGATCGAGCGCCTGGAGGCCGCCGCTGGCGAGCTGCACCGCTTCCTCGACCACTACCGGGCCCATGCGCGTCTCCAGACCAGGCGCCGGTCCGACGCCGTGCGCAGCGCCAACACTCAATTCGACAAGGTCACCGAGACCGAGCGCCGCCAGCGGGAGGCCCGGGACGTCGCCCTGGCCGCCCTCGAGCGGATCGACGTCCGGCGGGCAGGGCTGGCCGACGCCGCCCATCGGCTGGAGGGGCAGCTGCAGGGCCTCGACCTCTCCAAGGTCCACGCCTTGCAGGCTGTCGAAGAACGGGCACGCGCCGCGACCGACGAGGCCGTGCGCCAGTCGGACCGGGCCGTCGCGGACCGGGAGCGGGCCGATGCAGCGATCCGGGAGTCCACGAGCGCTTCGGCTGACGCGGCGGCGGCGACCCGGCGGTACGAGGAGGCGGCGGGCGCCGTCCTCCCGCTCGCGTCCGACGCCGGCCTGGCCGCAGAGCACGAGCTCCACGCCGAGCAGCTGGCGACTGAGCCCCGGCGCGCCCGCGCCGCTCTCAGCGGAGCCGCTGACCGCCGCTTGGAGTTGCTCGTTGCCCTGCGCCGGGCGGCGCCGGCCGCCGCCGCCGCCCTGGCCCGCATCGCCGCCGCCGAGGGCGACCGGGTCCTCGCCGACGCCGACCTCGACACCGCCGGCCACAACCACCAGACGGCAACCGAGGCGCTGGAGGCCGCCGCCGCCGACCTCCTCCGCGCCGTGCTCGACTGGGCCGCTGCCTGGTACATCCGACTGCCCGCCGGCGCCGAGTCCGACGTGGTCGACGGTGTCCTCGCCGGCCAGAGGCCAGCTGCGGGGCCGTTCCTCACGGCGGGGCGCGAACACCTGCACGGCGAGCGCCGGCGGCTGGCGACTGCGATCACCCGCGCATCGGAGCAGCGCGCCGCCGCCGAGAACGAGCGTGCCCGCGTCACCGCCGAGGCCGACGACGCGCCCCCGACCAGGCCCGGCCGCCCTGCCGAGCGCCCCGACGGCCACGCCCCGTTGTGGGAGTGCGTCGACTTCGCCCCCGACCTTGACGCCGCCCGTCGGTCCGGCCTGGAGGCGGCCCTGGAGGCCTCCGGCCTGCTCGACGCCCTCGTCGCTCCCGATGGCGATCTCCTCGATGCCGGCAGCCTCGATACCTGGATCAAAGGCGCCGCTGGCGGCCCGGACGGCGACGTCGGCACCGACGGCCGGGTGGGCACGGGGCGGGACGAGCCGGCGGTGGACGGGCTCGTCCCCGTCGCCGGGGGACCGGTGGGCGGGGACGCCGTCGCCCGGGCCCTCGCCGGCATCGCGGCGGCGGCGGTTGTCCGCACCGACGGCCGCTGGCAGGTAGGGCCCCTGCACGGCCGGTGGTCCAAGGATGCCGCCGAGTACATAGGCGCGACCGCCCGCGCCGAGGCACGTCGGCGGCGGATCGAGACGCTGACCACCGAGATCGATGCCCTCACCGCCACCCTTGCCAGCCTGGCCGGCGAGGACGAGGCCCTGGTCGCCGAGTTGGGCCGCCTCGACGATGCCGAGCGCGCCTGGCCCTCCACGGACCCGCTGCGGGACGCTTCGACCGAGGCCGTCCGGGCTCTGGCGGCCGTAGCCGAAGCCCGGGAGACCCTGGCCGTAGCCGAAGCCCGGCTGGCCCAGGCACGGGAAGAGGGACAGGCCGCCGTGGAGGGTCTCCGCCGCGCCGAGGACGCCGCCGGATGCCGGGCGGCCGGCGTGGAAGCCGCCATCGACGCCGTGCGCGACTACCGCGAGGCGCTGGCTGCGCTCGTCGCCGACGCGGAGCGCGCCGGCGAACGCCGATCCATGGCGGCCGCGGCCGCCAGCCGGGCTGATGCCGCCGTGACCGAGGCAGACAGGTCCGAGGCCGAAGCCGTCCACGCCCGCGCCGTGGCCGCGACCGCCCGCGGCGAGGCCGACGAGCTCCGAGGGACCGTCGGCGCGGACGCCGAGACCGTCCTTGCCCGTCAGGCCGCCCTCAGCGCCGAGCTCGAGCAGGCCCGGGCCGAGGACCGGCGGCTCGCCGAGGAGCGGGACGCCGCCTCCCGCCAGGAGAGCGCGGCGGCCGCCTTGCTCGCCCAGACCGAGGAGGAGCGGATCCAGCGGGAGGCCGAGCGGGCAGCGGCCCTGACCCACCTCGCCGAGCTGGCCGCCACCGAGCTGGCGCGGCTGGCGCTCGGCCCTGTGCCCGACAGTCGCGCCCTCACCCAAGTCACTGCCGGCCTGGCGTTCGCCCGAGCGGCCCACGACAGGCTCCGCGACGTCGAGGTCGACCAGCGCGTACAGGACGATGTGAACAACCGCCTCCACAACGGCTACAGCGTCCTCAGGTCGCAACTCGGCGCAGACTTCGACCCCTACCTCGACACCAGCGACGGGCTCGAGGTCTGCTACGCCACCCTCAACGGTGCTGTGGTCGGCGTCACCGACCTGTCGGCCGCGTTAGACGACCAGATCCGCCGGCGCCGCGAGACGCTGTCCGCCGAGGAGCGTCAGCTGATCGAGCGCCACCTGCTCACCGAGATCGGCTCCCACCTCGGCGACCGTGTCCACGCCGCCTGGGACCTGACCCGGCGCATGAACCAGCAGCTCGCCGAGCACGCTACGCGGGGTGGCGTCACCCTCCGGTTGTCCTGGGAGGTCGCCCCCCAAGCCGGGCCGGCCGCCGAAGAGGCCATGAAGCTGTTGCGGCACAACGTCGGACTCCTCGACCAGAGGGAGCGGGCCGCGCTCGCAGCCTTCCTCCACGAGCGGGTGCGCGCCGCCCGGGACGCCGGCGAGGGCAGCGACGTCGTCGAGCGGCTGGCCACCGTCCTCGACTATCGGAGCTGGCACCACTTCACCGTCCACCTCCGCACCCCCGACGGCCGCGAGCAGCGCATGACGGCCCACACCCACGGCGCCGGCTCCGGCGGCGAGCAGGCCAAGCTTGCCCACCTCCCGCTGTTCGCCGCCACCGCCGCCTATTACAGCTCTGCCCGACCCGACGCCCCGCGCCTGCTGATGCTCGACGAGGCATTCGCCGGGATCGACGACAGCGAGCGGGGCGACTGCATGGGCATGCTCGTCGGGCTGGACCTCGACATGGTCCTCACCAACTACGCCGAATGGGGCTGCTACCCGGAGGTGCCCGCCGTCGCCGTCTACCACCTCGAGCGCACGCCAGGTCAGCCCGGCGTCGTCGCCCTGCGCTTCGTGTGGGACGGCGTCGATCGCCGGGAGGACGACCCCTGGCTCGACTCCCGGGAGCCGCCCGAGCGTGGCCTCTTCGCCTGACGTCCTCGCCGACCCCCGCCTGCGGCCGTTGTGGGGGGCGGTGCACCGCCGCCTGGAATCGGTGGGTGCCGGGGGGAACCTGACCGGAACCGCCGTCCACCTGCGGGACCTGGCTCCCGACGAGCGGGCCGCCCTCGACCAGCTCCTCGGCGCCCGCTCGCGGGGAGCGACGGTCCGCGTGCCCCTCGACCGGCTCGACCGGCGGTTACGGGAGCGGACCGGCCGGTCGCTCGGCTCGGTTGTCGAGGACCTCGTCGGGCCGCGGCGCGACCGGCCGGCCGAGCGAGCCGCCCTCGACGCGACCTGGAAGCGGCTGACGTCGCACCCCGCGGTCGCACGGCACCCGGCGCTGGAGGGGTGGCTGGCCACGACGCGCTGGCGGACGGAGCCGGACGACGTGATGGCCGGGCTCGACGTCCTGGCCCACCTCCCCCAGGCGATCCGCGGCGGGCGCACCCGACTGGCCGCCCGGATCCTCCACGACGCCCACGCCCTCGACCCGGACCGGCCAGCCGGTCGCATCGTGCTTTCCGCCCTCGCCCACCGCAGCGGTGAGCCCGTTGTCAGCCTGCGGGCGGCCGACCGCCGCCGGTTGTGGGCGGAGGTGGGTGTGCTCTCCGACGATGTCTCCTCGACGGTGCTGACCCTCGGGTTGCGACCCGTACCCACCGGTCCGCTCACCGAAGCGGCGGACCGGTGGGCCGAGGCCGCCGTCCCGCTGCCCGTTCCTCTGGCAGCCGTCCAAGCCGAGGCGTGGCGGGTGGCTCCCGGAACTCTGGTGTCCGTCTGCGAGAACCCCTCCGTCCTCGCTGCTGCCGCCGGTTCTGGGGCGACGATGGTCTGCGTCGAGGGCCGCCCCCGCCTGGCCGCCACGCTCCTCCTGCAAGCACTCGCCGCCAGCGGGGCGCGCCTTCGCTACCACGGAGACTTCGGTGCCGGCGGGATCTCCATCGCCAACGGCATCATCGGCGAGCTCGGCGCCGAGCCCTGGCGCATGGGCGTCGGCGACTACCGGGCGGCGCTTGCCGGCACCGCCGCCGAGCGGCTGCGCCCCCTGCGGGGTGCGGTCCCCGAGGCCTGCTGGGAGCCCCAGCTGGCGGCCGTCGTCCGCGCCGCCGGTGTGGAGGTCGAGGAGGAGCTCGTCCTCGACCTGCTGCTCGGAGACCTCGACACTGAGCGGGGTGCCGCCCCGTAGCCGGTGGCGGTTGGCAGCGAACTGGCAGATGGCCTCGTGCCGGCTGCCATGGAGCGGCAGCTTCGCGGGCTCGAGCTCTTCAGCTGGCGAACAGGCCATGGGTAGTGGCGGTGTCATCGAGCGGTCACCACGTACGGACCCGACGAAACGGCGGGTCGAAGCGCGCCGGTGCCGGGAAGCTGACCTGCCATCCTGGCCCGGGTGTGAGGTCTCGCCCGGGCACCGGGCGGATCGCCGATCTCGGCCAGAGCCGGGAACTGATCGATGCGTCGCCCAGATGGCTGGCCAGCTTCCCGCCCAATCGGCGGTCGACCGCCTCCAGGGCGCCGCCCACGGGCTCGGCATCGAGGGTGAGTCCTGCGCAAGCGGCAGAAGGAGCAGCCACTGCCACGCCGGTGGCCCCGCCGCCCACGCGGCGAGCCCGAAGGGTTCACACCACTATGTCGGTCCGCCACCGTCACGGGCGGGCCTGGGCGAACCGGACGAGGCGGCCCGTGCCTGCGGCGGAAGGCCGGTCCCATGTGGGCGGTGGGTGGTATCCCGGGGGTGGCCATCGGCGCTCACCCAGCCGGCGGAGGTCGCCACCGGGTGTCTCCTGGACGCCGGTCGCCGCCGCGGCGTCCACGGAGGCTCTGGGCACCGCCCGCCAGCACGTGGACGCCGAGGTGGGCTGCCGGCACCGGGGAATTACGGATCGCTCCCCCGTGGTAGCTCGCTACCTCCCCGGAGGTGGCCCCGTCACACTCACCCACGTGGCGCGGCGGCGTTGCCGAGGACTCGCTCCCGGGCGGGTGAGCCGCCGGCGCCGGCCGGTTCCGAGGCAAGAGCCGGTCCACGAGACGGGAGGAGGACCACGGTGCCCATCGGCTCAGGCGGAGGCGGTCCCGACCGTGCTGTCGTGAGCGACTCGAGCAGTGCCGGCGCCGGTCAGCGACCGGCCGGAGAGGCTCCCTCGTTCCGCCGGCGCCCGTCGCGCCGGTCCGTCACGTTCCTCCTCGGAGCGATCTGGCTCATCGACGGCATCCTCCAGCTCCAGCCGTCGATGTTCTCCCGCTCCTTCGCGCTCGGGACTCTCGCCGGCACGGCGCAGGGGCAGCCGGCATGGGTGGCCCAGAGCGTGACCGGGATGGCTCGCTTCCTCGCTCCGCACATCGCGCTGTGGAACGTGCTCTTCGCCCTGATCCAGCTGGCGATCGGCGTCTGCCTGCTCGTCAACCGGGTGGTGAGGCCAGCCCTCGCCGTCTCCATCGCCTGGTCGTTCTCGGTCTGGTGGTTCGGGGAGGCCTTCGGCGGGCTCTTCGGCGGGAGCGCCAGCATGCTCACCGGCGCTCCCGGGGCGGTGATGCTCTACGCGCTGATCGCCGTGCTGGTGTGGCCCCGCCAGGGCCGGCCTGACGCCGGCGACCCAGCGGACCGGTCGGGCCTGGTGGACTCCGGAGGCAGGTTGCTGTGGGCCGCATTGTGGGTGGGAAGTGGCGTGCTCCAGCTGCTCTCATCGAACCGGCCCGACGGAGCGATCAGCGCGCTCATCTCCGGGGCCGCCGCCGGCGAGCCCCGCCTGCTCGCTGCGCTCGGCGCCGCCGCCGCCCGCCTCGTCGGGACCCATGGCGCCCTTGTCGGGATCGCACTCGCCCTCGTGGAGGTGGCCGTCGGCATCGGGGCGCTCCGCCGCAGGCCGGATGCCGCCCTGGCCCTTGGGGCCCTGCTGTCGCTCGGGTTCTGGGTGATCGGACAGGACCTCGGAGGCATCCTCACGGGGAGCGGCACCGACCCGAACAGCGGCCCCCTCTTCGTCCTGCTGGCCGTCGCCCTGTGGCAGGGCGTCCCTTCGGCGGCCCTCGACCGCCCTCGGGAGCTCCGTGGACACGTCTCCCAGCACGGAGTTGCCACCGCTGGCACGCTCGGCTCCCGGCCGACCTGAGGGCGACCGAGGCGATGCCCCGACGCGTTGAGGCGGCGAGCTGGCCTGCGATGGAGGCGCTCTCGGCAGTTCGGCCGGCCTCGCCGGGCCGGGAGTCGCGGCCGGGTCCCCTCGGGGCTCAGCGATCGTCGCGGACGAGCCCGCTCCTCATCTGGCGCTCGAGCCGCCGTCCGAGCGCCGCCCGGCGGAGCAGCTCGCTGGCGGCCGCCACCGTTGTACCTCCAACGACGAGTCCCACCATGTCCAACATCGCCTGTCTCCCATCGATCTCGCCCAACGGCGCTTCGAGCCGTCCGGCCCGAACAGCTCATACCCAACCGACGCCGGGCATGCCCCTCGCCTTGCACACGAGTTCGCTCGGGCCCCCCGGCGTGGCGCCCCCGGCCATTCCTGGCCAGATCCCCCGGCGGGCGCCGCAGCCAGGAGCGCCGGCCGGGGAGCACCGAGTCGGGTGGGTCGACAACAGAGGCTGTGGCGCGCCTGCCGCCTAGTGTCAGGCGCGTGTCGCTGCGGCTGCCGTCGCACATCTCTGCCTGCCTGCTCGATCTCGACGGGGTGCTCACCGAGACTGCCGTGCTCCATGCCGAGGCCTGGAAGCAGGCCTTCGACGAGCTCCTCGCCCGCCGAGCGGCCGAGGCAGGTGGCGCCCTCGTGCCCTTCGACCCCGTGGCCGACTACGACGAGTACGTCGACGGGCGACCGCGGGAGGACGGCACGAGGACCTTTCTCCGCGCCCGCGGCATCGAGCTTCCCGAGGGCCGTGGCGAGGATGCACCCGGCACCGAGACCGTGCACGGCATCGCCAACCGGAAGAACGACCTCGTGCTCGCGCTGATGGCAGAGCGCGGGGTCGCCGTCTACCCGGGATCCCTGCGCTTCGTGCACGAGGCGCGCCGGCTCGGTCTCGCGACCGCCGTCGTCTCCTCGAGTGCCAACACCGCCGCGGTGCTGCAGGCGGCGGGGATCGAGCGGCTCTTCGACGTCCGCGTCGACGGCATCGTCGCCGCCGAGGAGCACCTGAGGGGCAAGCCGGCGCCGGACACCTTCCTGGCGGCCGCCTCCCGCCTCGGCCGGGCCCCCGGCGACTGCGCCGTGTTCGAGGACGCCCTCGCCGGCGTGGCGGCCGGCCGCGCCGGAGGCTTCGGCCTCGTGGTCGGGGTCGATCGGGTGGGCGCGGCCGGGGAGCTCGCCACCCACGGCGCCGACGTGGTCGTCGCCGATCTCGCCGAGCTCATCGAGCCCTAGGGTGTTCCGGCACCCCGCCTTCAGCGTCGAGCCGTGGTCGGTGACCGAAGCGTCCCTCGACCTCGACCTCCTGGCGCAGAGCGAGTCGGTGTTCGCCCTCTCGAACGGGCACCTCGGTCTGCGGGGCAACCTCGACGAGGGCGAGCCCCACGGCCTGCCGGGCACCTACCTCAACTCGGTCTACGAGCTGCGCCCGCTGCCCTATGCCGAGGCCGGCTTCGGCTATCCCGAGTCCGGCCAGACGATCGTCAACGTCACCAACGGCAAGCTCATCCGCCTCCTCGTCGACGACGAGCCCTTCGACGTCCGCTACGGCGAGCTCGTCTCGCACCGCCGCACCCTCGATCTGCGCGCCGGCGTGCTGCGCCGGGAGGCCGAGTGGACGAGCCCGGCAGGCGCCCGGGTGCGGGTTCGCTCGACGCGCCTCGTCTCGCTCGTCGAGCGGGCGATCGCCGCCGTCCGTTTCGAGGTGGAGCCGCTCGATCGCGCCGTCCAGGTCGTCCTGCAGTCCGAGCTCGTCGCCAACGAGGCGCTCCCGGTGCGCCCC
>JAJZZB010000311.1 GCA_021797795.1 Actinomycetes bacterium
GCCCAGTTCGCCACCACGCCGCTCTGCGGCGGTCCGTTCGGACCGGACACGACCTACTGCGACACCCTGCTCAAGCCGTCGCCCTAGCTCTCCGAGCTGGCCGGCTGAAGGCGCCCGGCGCCGTCTCGGACCGGCGTTGGGAGGCTCCGGCGCCGCCGCACATGCTGGGAGGCGACCCGGGCATCGTGCGGCCACCGCTTCGTGCGCGGGCACGGAGCCGGCGCTCCAGCGGGCCGCCGGCGAGCTCGACGGTCACAGAGGCGGGCTCGCGAGCGAGGGGCTCCCGCCTCGGTAGGGTCCGACCGATGGGCGTGTCGCCGTACATCCGGTCTCTTCGCCGCTCGATCGGACACGAGTTGCTGCTCCTGCCGGCGGTGGCGGTCCTTCCCTTCGACGAGGAGGGGCGCGTCCTGCTCGTGCGGCAGTCCGACGACGGCCTGTGGGCGACGATCGGAGGGTCGGTGGAGCCGGACGAGTCACCGAGCGAGGCTGCGCGGCGAGAGACGGCGGAGGAGACGGGTCTCGACGTCGAGCTCGACGGCATCCGCGCCGTCCTCGGCGGCCGGCGGCTGCGGGCACGGTACCCGAGCGGGGACGAGTGCAGCTACGTCGCCACCGTTTTCGCAGCCAGGGTGACCGGGGGCCTCGAGCGTGCCGACGGGGACGAAGTCCTCGAGCTCGCCTGGTTCCCGCTCGGAGCGCTCCCCGTCGGGGAGATGAACGATCTCACCCGTGCCGTCCTCGAAGGAGCCGGCCTCCTCCCGGTACCTCCGAGCTGACCACAGAGGTCTCGTCCGCCGGCGACGCGGGCGGTAGGTTGGCCGACCGGAGGAGGAGGAGCGATGGCGAGGATCCTGTTTCGTGGTGGCCGTGTCTTCGACGGGACGGGCACGCCCCCCGAACCGGCCGAGGTGGTCGTCGAGGCCGACCACATCCTCGAGGTCGGAACGGGGCTCGACGGGGACGAGGTCGTCGACCTGGCGGGGCGGACGCTCCTCCCGGGCCTGTTCGACTGCCACGTCCACTTCACCTTCAGCGGGAAGCTCGACCTTCTCGACGGGGCGATGCGCCCGTTCTCGATGAAGTATTTCGAGGCGATCGACAACATGAGGGCGACGCTCGCCACCGGCGTCACGTCGGTGCGGGAGGCCGGCGGCTCCGATCTCGGCGTCAAGACGGCGGTGGAGCAGGGCCTGGCGGCCGGTCCCCGCATGCAGATCTCGATCATCATGCTCTCCCAGACCGGGGGCCACGGCGACTCCCGCCTCCCCTCGGGCAGCTGCCTCGGCTGGGACGAGTCCTATCCTGGCAACCCGCCAGGGCTCGTCGACGGCCCCGAGGAGATGCGACGGCGCGTCCGCGAGCTCGTGCGCGAGGGGGCCGACGTCATCAAGGTGGCGACCTCTGGCGGGGTGCTCTCGCCTCGCGACGACCCCCGACACGGCCACTTCCGCGACGAAGAGCTGTCCGTGCTCGTGGCCGAGGCGCAGGCCGCCGGCCTGTACGTGATGGCGCACGCCCAGGCGACCGATGGCATCAAGGCCGCCATCCGCAACGGGATCCGCTCCATCGAGCACGGGATCTACCTGGATGACGAGGCGATCTCGATGATGCTCGAGGCGGGCACCTGGCTCGTCCCGACCTTGTCCGCCCCCCGGGCGGTCATTGCCGCCACCGGCGCAGGGGCCAAGCTCGGCGAGGCGATCGTCGCCAAGGCCCATCAGGTCCTCGAGGTCCACTCGGAGTCCTTTCGGCGGGCTGTCGAGGCCGGCGTGCGCGTCGCCATGGGGACCGACTCGGGCGTCGGCCCGCACGGGCGCAACCTCGAGGAGCTCGGGCTCATGGTCGACTCGAGCCCGATGTCGCCTCTCGAGGCGTGGGTCGCCACGACCAAGAGTGCCGCCGAGCTGTGCGGCGTCGGGGAGCGGCTCGGCACGATCGAGCCCGGGAAGCTGGCCGACCTCGTCTCGCTCGAGGGCGACCTCGACGACCTCGACAAGCTCGCCGAGCGCGTCTCGGGGGTCTGGAAGGGCGGCGTGCAGGTCGCCTGACAGCCTCGAGCCGGCTGGCTCGGCGAGGCTGCCGGGAGACGGCGCTGCCCGGGGGACGGTGCCTGCGGTGCGATCGGGCGGCCGGGACACGGGCGGGTCGCGTGCGCACCCGAACCGCTACCCAACTGCTACCTCGCTGCATCCCTGAGGGGGTGACAGCGCAGCTGTCGCTTCTATAGAACTATAGGTGGCGACGACGGAGGCCGAGGGGGCACTTGGCCGCGGAGCGCCTTGGGGGCGGTGGAGTGATACAGGGGCAACAGGCTCACAGCTACGCGGATGCCGACGCGACCGAACCGCCGGTCGTGCGCCTCGCGCCACCACCGTGGCGCCGCGCGCTGCATGCCCAGGGCGGGATGCGTCGCCCGGTCGACCAGGCCACCCTCTTCGCCCGCCAGCCGGCGCGGGTCTACATCTCCACCCACCACAAGTTCTTCATCTCGGGGCTGTTCAGCCTCTGCTGGGTGGCCCTGTCGGTCTGGATCTCCCTTCCCTGGATAGGGGACGCCTCGAGACTCATCGGCCTCGCACCGGCCGTCATCATGATCTCCTGCATCGCGTTCCTGCCGGGCTCGATGGTCGCCTTCCTCTCGATGAGCCTCCTCCTCGACCGCCAGC
>JAJZZB010000312.1 GCA_021797795.1 Actinomycetes bacterium
TACCTGTGCCAGGTTCTCCGGGCGAAGGACGAGCTCGCGGCAATCGTTGCCGCCAAGCTCGCTGATGGCTACGTGCCTATGGACGCCGTGACCGAGCCGGTCAAGTGCGCGGCCGTGTTCTATTACGGCTGGGACATGAACGGCACGTCTCACAAGGAATGGGCCGACGTGCGCCTCGTCCCTGGGCTCACCGACCGGCCCGCCGTGCTCCCCAAGCGGGCCCGCACGCGTGGATACCACCTCCTCGGCGGTCACGTGCTCGCCAAGGTCGCCTAGCTGTCCGTCGCGGGCCGGGGCGCTTCGCCGCGCCTACCTTGATGCTGAGCAGCACCGAACACCGCCCGGCCGGAGGACGACCACGCGCTCGCCGCGTGCGCCCGGCGCGCACGCGGCGACACGGGGATAGGTGGACCACTATGCGAGAGTGCCGCTTCTGCCACCGCCGGGCTCGGTCGGAGAGCTACAGCTGTGGGATCTGCTGGGTGAGTACTGGGCGGGCGGAGGTGGACCTGGACTACGAGCCGCTCGTGTGTCTGCACGGCGCCGACTTGAACGGGCGGACGTGCCCGGCCTGTGATGCCGCATTGATCGCAACGATCAGCTGACTTTCCCGCCCGTAGCCAGACCGCCTGCCGCCCGAAGCGAGATCGGGAACGGGCACGCAACGCGCGAGGGGCTCGCCCCGGGGAGGTTGCCACATGTGGGAGACCCTTTATCAACTCCGTACCAGCAACGACGAGACCTACCGGGGCGCCGTGGTCCCCAGGGGTCACGTCATCCTCGCCGGTCACCGCACGCTCGCCGAGGTCGTCGCCGAGCGGGACGCGTGGGAGCGCATGGCGCGCGCAGCCCTGGGGCGCCCGGTGCGCGCCGAAGTGTGGGTGAACGAGCCCCGCCAGGTGGGGCCTGGCCGCTGGTCACTCGCCTGGCGGCTCGTCGCCTGATCCAGCACTCGCCGACCGGCTCAGGTGCCAGGCCGCGAGCGGGATCGACCTCGACCCCGACGCGGTGAAGGCGCTGTGCGGGGCGGTCGCCGCGCTCGACACCTGACTCGCCTCCGGCGGGTTTCTGCCTGCTGCGTGGGCACAGGACTGAGAGGAGGCCCGCGATGCCCAGGACGTGTGGCATCAGCATCACAACCGACTACGCCGATGCCGAGGCTGCGGTGCGCCAAGCCACCGAGATACTCGCTTGCGAGGTCTCATGGGGCGGCGAAGCGACGACGTCAGTGGAGGCCGTCGAGACGTTGAGCGGTGGTCCCCCTGCATACCTGGCTGGCTACGAGATGCGACCGGGCGAGGGAGAGCTGACAGATGCCTGAGTTTGTGGAGCCCGCCGCCCGCGCATCGCCCCCCGCACCCTGCGGCGTCCCCACGAGCTACACCAGGGCCCGTATGGCCGCGGACTCTGACCTGGCATGACCTTCGGTGACGAGCCGAGCACGTGCTACTTCGACGTGGTGCTGGTCGGTGACTCGCTGATCGCGGACGCGCCGGTCGAGCGTGTGAGGAACGTCGGCTGAGGCCAGGCCGAGGCCGCAGGCGGCGACGGCGGAAAGGGCAGGCGGAGGTGAGACGGCCGGCGCGGTGACCCGCGCCGGCCGTCGACTATGCAGCAGGGACGGACGCGCGAGGCGCGGCCGTCGCAGCCGGCTCGTTGCAGGTGCGCTGGACGACGAGGGTCCACCAGACGAGGGCGATGTCGTCCTCGCTCCGGTGCTCACCCGGCGCCAGCGGCCCGAGCACCCGCACGGTCGTCTCGACGACGGCCGCACGGTCGTAGCCGAGGAGCTCGCGCGCACAGGCGAGGAGCTCCTTGTGGGTCTTCGGCACGGCCTCGCCCTCGACGCTTCGCTGATCCGGCAGTGGTGCCGGGTCGGTCGGCGCCGGGTCGTGATCGGCCGGGCGGCCTTTGTCACCGAGGATCTCGCCGGTCGTCATGTCGACCTCGAGCTCGACGAGTGGCTGCTTGCAGGTCCAGCACGGCGTGTTGAGGTCGACTGGACGGACCCCCTGGGCGACGACGCCCGGGCAGGAACAGCGCGCCCAGGTGCCGGGGTGCTCGGGTCGGTCGATCCGTTCCACTACGCCCCCTCGGGGAGAAGGGGCGGGCAGAACAGACGCGCGTGCACCGGTTCGCGCCGACGCCGATGCGTCGGCGCAGCACCGGTACGAGCCATCGCCGAGTGCTCCCCGTCATGTCCCTTCGGCCGACGACAGGTCGCCTCGTCGATCCCGGCAGCGTCGATGCGCTCCCGGCAGGGGACGTGCAGGACGAGGATCGGCGCGAGGCCGAGGTGCCCAGCCATGACTGCCTACCTCCCCTCGAGTATCTGCTGGGAGGTCTCGCCCCTGTAGGCGCGAGCCTTGTTGGCTCGCAACTTCGCGGCGGAGACGCCGGCGAGCCTCGCTGCTTCTCGCAGACGGCGCTCGGTGTCAGCCATCCCACCCATGGCCCTGACCTTGCGGTACATGTCGAGCCAGTGCCCGTAGCTTTGGTGGAACAGCTGCCAGCGGCGGTCGCCCTCCTCGGTGCTTGCCGTGTCCGGGGTTGGGGCGGCCTCGGTGACCGACACCTCCCTCGTCGCGGTTGCGCTCGGCCTCGGTGCCGACCGGGTCGTCTCGTCCGCACTCGCGTCCTCGTCGGTGAGCATGGCGAGGCCGTAG
>JAJZZB010000313.1 GCA_021797795.1 Actinomycetes bacterium
ACCACGTCAGCCTCGCGCAGGTGGCCTGAACCTCGGAGCTGACGCTCCGAGCAGGGCTTCGCCCCGCACCCCGACCTCGCGTCGCGACCACTGGCCCGAGGATGGCACCGGTAATTCTCTTGTCAGGGGATCCGCGCGTCGTGGTAGCGGGCCGCGCTCGCTCGCTCCTCGTCGCCGAGGCCGGCGACGCGGACAGGCGTGACGAGGCTCCAGTGGCGACCCACCGGGCAGCGTTGCAGGCGCCACCACCCGAGGCGGAGGGACTTCACCGACGCGCCGGGTATCCACCACGTCGTGAAGAGGTGGCCGCGCCGGCAGCGCACCACGGTGTCGAGCGCGACGAGCGCGCCTCGCCGTCTCGCCACCACGGCGGCCTCGATCGCCACGAGCGCCGCGGCAGCTACGCGCGTCGCCGTTGGGCTGCGGTGCGGCGCCGCGCGGCTCGGCGTCGACCGCCCGGTGGCGGTCGAGCCGCCGCAGGTCACCTGGTCCGCCGTCTCGGGTCAACCGTGCCGGGGTCGGTGCAGCCGGTGATCGAGGCGCCCTGCGCGGCGCCACCCAGGCCCGCACCGAGCACGCCGTCCGGCCCCTCAGCGCCCACGAACCCCAGCACCAGATCGTCGTCGTCCGCCGACAGCCCGACCACCTCGGCTACTTCTGCCACCTCGCACCACCTCGCACGGAACTCCAGTCTCCTGGCCGAGATCCGCCGCGCAGATGCTAGTAGCCCGGCGCTCAGTGCCAGGTGGGCGCCGCAGACCTGCCCTGTGCCCAGCCGGCCGCCGCGGCAGGCACGCGCGTCGCAGGGTCGAGCGGGCTCGTGCCGATCGCGGCCTGCGAGGCCTCGTCCGGCACGACGATCGCGACCTCGGCGCCACCGGCCCGGAGGTCCGCAGCGGCCTGCTCGAGCGGAATCTCGCTCGGGAAGAGCGGCTCCGTCCCGAGTGGTGCGACGACGAGGACCCGGGAGGCCTCCCGGGCGTAGTCCGCGTTGTCGTTCGAGCGGACGCCGCCGTCGATGTAGCGACGGCCATCGATCTCGACCGGGGGCCAGACGCCCGGAACGGCGCAGCTCGCCGCCACCGCGTCGACGAGGGCAACGCCCGAGGTCCCGTCGAAGGTGCGTGCCTCGCCGCTCGTTGCGTCGACTGCGACGATCCGCAAGGTCCGAGCAGGCCAGGCGTGGCTCGGCAAGCGGGACTCGATGACGGCGCGCCGGACACCTTCGGCGACAGTCTGCGTGCCGAGAGCGCGCTCGCCGACCCCGCGCCGGAGCGCAGCGGGTGATCCCGCGCCGTCGAGGGCCGCCGAGAACAGCCCGGCGACGCTGCGCAGGTCGACGCCCGGGTCGATCTCGTGCGCCTGGAGATGGGGCTCGACCTGGCGGTCGTAGAGCTCGCGGAGGGCTAGTCCGCTGCCGAGCTGGGCGCCGACAGTCGCCCCGGCCGACGTCCCGACGACGAGGTCGGCGTCGGTGACGTCCAACCCGGCATCGGCGAGGCCACGGAGCAGGCCGGTCATCCACGCGATCCCTGCGACCCCGCCGCCGCCGAGCACGAGGGCCGTGCTCACGAGCGGCGGAGGTCGGTGGCGGGGCGACGCCGGCCGGGGACAGGGGCTGCGGGTCTCCGGTGCGTGCCCGTCGTGACTGGATCAGGCGACACGACTGCACAGTACCGGGCGGGTGACGGTGAGCCGGTGGGCTCGCCGAGCCTCGAGCGGCGCACGCGGTGGCGGCCGCCTGGCGAGAGGGCGCGCGACGGTCCGTGCGCGGCGCCGCCGGGCGGGCATCTCGGGTCTCGGAACGTCGGCTCGTCGGTTAGTCGAAGTGCAAAATTCACGCCCAGCAGGGACGGGGGGCGGAAGAGCCTCGTAGAGTCTGGACCTCAGCGCTGAGGCCGGGACGGCCGTCAATCGTTTTCAGGTGAAGACGCGGTCGACTTCGCGTCGGAGCCTGGTCCGGCAGCCTCGTTGGCGAGGAGGAGTTCCTGGGCCTTCGATGCCACCTCACGCATCTGGCCGAGCAGGACGCGGACCTTGCGATCGTTGGCGATCCACTCGTTGTAGAGGCGTGCCTCGCCCTCGTTCAGGCGCTTGTTGACGGTCTTGCCGTTGACCTTGGCCGTGAACAGCCAGTACGGCCCATGCAGGCGCGGTGGGTCACCATGGCAGGCACAGTACGCCTTGCCGCAGCGGTTGGAGCGAAGCGCCACGCTGCCAGAGGCGATGAAGCCGATCTCCGCGAGCTCGTGGGCGAGGTCGCGGTAGCGTCGCTCGCAAGCCTGAAGCGCCCGTTGTGCAGCCTCGTCCACCGCTACCTCCTCGTGCGAGGGCATCCCACACTCGTCTGCCGGCAGTATATATACTCAGGTATGGTCGACAAGCGACAGCTGAGGCGGACCTTGGAGCGCGAGCGGCGCCGCATCGCCAGACGACTCGAGAAGGCCGTTCAGCCGAACACAGGCGGCCCGCTGCTCGGCCGGGCGAACATCACCTACGAGCTCTCCGAGCGGACCAGGGCCGTCACCCATGGTGGCATCGGCATGATCGCCCGCCTGGGCACCTTCTGCGGGCTCGCCACCGAGATCGACACCTCGCTGCACCTGCTCAAGATCCACCACCCCTATCACGAGTCCGACCACGTCTTGAACATCGCCTACAACGCG
>JAJZZB010000076.1 GCA_021797795.1 Actinomycetes bacterium
GGCTCACGAGGCAGCGGTGGTTCCCGAGCAGCTGGGGGCGGGCGTGCAGGTCGACGTCGGTCCAGTAGGTGACGTCGAGCCCGAGGCGCTCCACGAGGGCGACGAGGGGGTACTCGTTCCCGAACAGGTCGGCCGTGCCGTCCTCGTTGCCCGGCGCGTAGGGCCGGTCGAAGGAGACCACCCTCGCCCGGTTGGCGTAGCTCTGGCCCCCTCCGGGGGTCTGGCCGTAGTAGAGGCTGTATCCGCCCCAGAGGCTGTAGGCCTGCCAGGTCGTGACGCTCGACTGGACGACGTAGTGGGCCCGGCTCGTGTCGTCCCGGACGAGGAGGGGCACCCACTGGCTCCAGCCCTCGTTCGTCTCCAGGCGCAGCAGGTAGTACCCGGTCGGCCAGTCCTTCCCGACGCCCACCTTCATCGTCGGGGACCAGTGGCACTCGACCATGTTGATGCCGGGCGTGAACACCGGCGGCGGCTGCACCTTGGCCGGCGCGCTCCCGAGGTCCTCGACAAAGCGCGCCCCCTTGCCCTGGTACCAGCCGAGGCGGAACACCTTCACGCTCACCCGGCGACCGCTCGAGTTGACGAAGAGGGTCAGCTCGTCACCTGCCTGGGCGCTCACGCGGTCGAGGAACCCCTCGACGCCGTTCGGCGGCGTGCCCTTCACGAGCCAGGCGGTCGTGCCCTCCCGCTCGTTCTCCTTCACGACCCAGTCGGCGATGGGAAGCCCGCGGGCGTCGTAGTGGACGGCCTCGGTCGTGGAAGGTGTCGTCGCCCGCCCCGTCGTCGAGCTCGGCCGCGGGTGGCCCCCCGCCGCCGTCCCGGTCGAGCAGCCGCCGAGGGCCGCCGCTCCGGCGAGCAGGCCCGCTCCCTTCAGGAAGCTCCGGCGGTCGAAGGCAGGCGAGGGCACCGGGTCAGTCTAGGAAGCGACCTCCGGGGCGTGGCGTAGCCCTGGCGGCGACCGGGCCGGGGCCGGACGGCTCACCCGGCCCGGATCTCGCGCGGGGCGGGGACCGAGCTCGCCGTCCTCCCGGTGCGGGCGACGGCGGCGGCGAAGCGGGCTGCGTCGCGGGGCGCGCAGGCGAGGTGGTCGTTGTTGAAGAAGGCGTAGACGTCCGCCTCGGCCGGCCAGGTCTCCGCCAGCCGCTCGCCCCAGCGCTCGAGCGCCCGCCGCCCGTAGGACGGACGCGGGCTCGCCCGCCCCTCGTGGAACCGGACGTAGCCGAAGGAGGCGGTCCGCCAGACCGGCGTGATGGGCCCGAGGCGGTCGGCGAGGCACAAGGCGGCGTCGAAGCGCGCCAGCATCTCGGCGAGGGTCTCTGAGAACCAGCTCTCGTGGCGGGGCTCGACGGCGACCCTCACCCCGGAGGGGAAGCAGGAGAGGGTGCGCTCCAGGGCGGCGAGGTCGGCCGGCAGGTCGGGCGGCAGCTGCAGGAGGACGGGCCCGAGCCGCTCCCCGAGGCCCGCCGCCCGCTCCATCAGGCGAGCGACGGGCTCCTCGGGCTCGCGCAGGCGCCGGATGTGGGTGAGGTAGCGGCTGGCCTTCACGGCGACGACGAAGCCCGGCGGGGTGCGCGCAGCCCACTTCTCGAAGGTGGCGCGCTCTGGCAGGCGGTAGAAGGCGTTGTTGACCTCGAGGGTGTCGAAGCAGGCGGCGTAGTGCTCGAGCCAGCACCTCACCGGGAGGGAGGGGGGATACAGGCGGCCCCGCCAGTCGGCATACTGCCAACCCGAGGTCCCGATCACGACCGGCATGAGCCGAGCCTAGGAAGGCTCATCCGCCTCCCCGTGACCGGGGTAGCTTCGGCCGGGTGCATCCCGACCACGGCGACGCGGCGCTCCTCGGCTCCCCGTCCCCCGATCTGGGCGGCCCGGCGGCCGGGGAGCCGGTCGTCGTGGCCCGCGGCCTCACCAAGCGCTTCGGCGGGTTCACCGCCGTCGACTCGGTCGACTTCACCATCGTGCGGGGAGAGGTCTTCGGCTTCCTCGGCCCGAACGGGGCGGGCAAGACGTCGACGATGCGGATGCTCTCCTGCCTGTCGCCCGTGAGCGGCGGGACCCTCCGGGTCCTCGGGCTGGACCCGGGGCGCGACGGCCCCTCGATCCGCCGCCGGCTCGGCCTCGTGCCCCAGGACGACACCCTCGACCTCGAGCTCTCGGTCCGCGACAACCTGTACCTGTACGGTCGGTAGTTCGACATCCCGAAGAAGGAGACCCGCGCCCGGGTCGAGCGGCTGCTCGCCTTCGCCCAGCTCGTCGAGAGGGGCGACGACGAGGTGGACACCCTCTCGGGCGGCATGAAGCGGCGCCTCACGATCGCGAGAGCCCTCGTGAGCGAGCCCGAGCTCGTCGTCCTCGACGAGCCGACGACGGGCCTCGACCCCCAGGCCCGCCACCTCGTCTGGGAGCGCCTGTACCGCCTGAAGCAGCAGGGCGTGACGCTCGTCATCACGACCCACTACATGGACGAGGCCGAGCAGCTGTGCGACCGCCTCGTCGTCATGGACCGGGGGCGGATCGTGGCGACCGGCTCGCCCCGCCAGCTCATCGCCACCTACGCCACCCGGGAGGTCGCCGAGATCCGCCTTCCAGGCGGCCGGCACGACGAGCTCGCACCCCGCCTCGAGCCCCTGGCGGCCCGCGTCGAGGTGCTCCCGGACCGGCTGCTGTGCTACGCCGACGACGGCGAGGCCGTCCTGCGGGCCGTCCGCGAGCTCGGTCTCGCCCCCGAGTCGGCGCTCGTCCGCCGGGCGAGCCTCGAGGACGTCTTCCTCCGCCTCACCGGCCGCTTGCTCGTCGAGTGACGGCGGGCCCCGCCCGCCCGGGCCTGCGGACGCCGGGCTTCGTCCGGCCGTACCGCTACTTCGCCCTGCGCTATCGCCGCACCTGGCGGGGGACCCTCACCTCGAGCATCCTCTACCCCGTCCTCTACCTGCTCGCCATGGGGCTCGGGCTCGGCCATCTCGTGAACAGCCACCTGGCCTCCCACGGCGGCGACGCCCGCCTCGGCGGTGTCGGCTACGTCCAGTTCCTCGCCCCGGGACTGCTCGTCTCGACCGCCATGCAGTGGGGGACGAACGAGTCGATGTACCCGGTGATGGGGGGTCTCAAGTGGCTGAGGACCTATCACGCCCTCGTCGCCACCCCGGTCGAGGTGGAGGACCTCGTCGTCGGCCACCTCGCCTGGGTGGCGACACGGGTGGCCGCCTCCTCGGCCATCTTCCTCGCCGTCGTGGCCGCCTTCGGCGACGCCGTCTCGCCGTTCGCCGTGCTGGCGCTGCCCGTCGCCGTGCTGACGGCGCTCGCCTTCGCCGCACTGATCGCCGCCTTCACCGCCACCCAGGAGAACGACTCGCTGCTCCCGCTCGTCTACCGGATGTGCGTCGTCCCCCTCTTTCTGTTCTCGGGGACCTTCTTCCCGATCGGCCAGCTGCCGGGCTGGCTCCAGGCGGTGGCGCGCCTCACGCCGCTCTACCACGGGGTGGCCCTCGCCCGCGCCCTCGTTCTCGGGGGCGGCGCTCCCGCCGACCTCGCCGGGCACGCCGCCTATCTCCTCGCCATGGCGCTCGCCGGAAGCCTGGCTGCCGTCCGGGCCTTCTCCCGGCGCCTCGTCGTATGAGCGCCACCGCCGGCGGCTCCGGCGGGCCGTCGGTGCCGGCAGCGCTGCGGGTTCTCCCGCCGGCCCTCCTCGGGGCAGGGCGGGCCCGGCGGCTCGTCGCCCGCAACGTCGTCTCCTACACCCGCCACTGGTGGATGCTCGCCTCGGGCTTCTTCGAGCCGCTCTTCTACCTCCTCGCGATCGGGGTCGGCCTCAACCACCTCGTCGGCCGCCTCGAGCTCGGAGGGCGCGTCGTCGCCTACTCCGCCTACGTCGCCCCGGGGCTGCTCGCCTCCTCGGCCATGAACGGCGCGCTGTTCGACTCGACCTTCAGCGTCTTTTTCAAGCTGAAGATCGCGAAGACCTACGAGGCCGTCCTCGCCACGCCGCTCGGCGTGCGTGACGTCGCCGTCGGGGAGGTGACGTGGTCGCTCATGCGCGGGGCGATCTACTCCTTCGCCTTCCTCGTCGTCATGGGCGCCATGGGCCTCGCTCTCACCGGCTGGGCGGTGCTCTGCTTCCCCGCCGCCATGACGGTCAGCTTCGCCTTCGCCGGGGTCGGGATGGGGGCGACCTGCTACATGCGGCGATGGCAGGACTTCGACTACGTCTCGCTCGCCTCCATCCCCATGTTCCTCTTCTCGGCGGTGTTCTACCCGCTCAGCGTCTACCCGGGCTGGCTGCGCACCGTCGTCTCGCTCACCCCGCTCTACCAGGGGGTGGACATGCTCCGAGAGCTGGACGCCGGCGTCCTCACCCCGGCGGTCGCCGGGCACGCCGCCTACCTCGTCACCCTCGGCCTTTTCGGGATGGCGGTCGCCGCCCGCCGTCTCGACGCGCTGCTGCGCCCCTGAGCTCGAGCGGCGGCGGGGGCGCAAAAGCCCACTACTGTGCTCGGCATCAGCACTCCGCCTGCCCCCGCAGCCCGGAGCACACCGCACGACTCGACGCACAGGAGGCAACCATGGCTCTGCAACTCGGCGACACCGCCCCCGACTTCACCGCCGACACGACCGAGGGCCCGATCAGCTTCCACGAGTGGCTCGGCGACGGCTGGGGCATCCTCTTCTCCCACCCGGCCGACTACACCCCTGTCTGCACGACAGAGCTCGGCGAGGTGGCCCGCCTGAAGGACGAGTTCGCCAAGCGCAACACGAAGGTGATCGGCCTCTCGGTCGACGACGTCACCTCGCACAGGTCCTGGGCGAAGGACATCGAGGACGCCACCGGCCACGCCCTCAACTACCCGCTCATCGGCGACGAGGAGCACAAGGTCGCCAACCTCTACGGCATGGTGCACCCGAATGCCGACAACACCTTGACGGTGCGCTCGGTCTTCATCATCGGGCCGGACAAGAAGGTCAAGCTGACGATCACCTACCCGGCCAGCACCGGCCGGAACTTCGAGGAGATCCTGCGTGTCCTCGACTCGCTGCAGCTCACCTCCGACTACTCGGTCGCCACGCCGGTGAACTGGCACGACGGCGAGGACGTCGTCATCGGCACCTCGGTCGACGACGAGGCGGCCCGGGAGAAGTTCCCGAAGGGCTTCAAGGCCGTCAAGCCCTACCTCCGCTACACGCCCCAGCCGAACCGCTGAGGCGGGGGCGAGGCCGGGGGCGCCCGCCCCGCAGCGACCCCGGCGCCGGCTCGGGTCACCCTACGATCGGTGGCGTGCCGGCCGCCGCGACCCTCCGAGCACGCGGGCGGTCGGTGGTGGGGTTCTTCTACCGGCTCCCGGTGCTGCGCCAGGACGCCCTCTTGTACGCGCTGGCCGGACTGTTCTCGATCGGGGAGATCTTCCGGGCCGTCACCGCCGACTACCGGGAGTGGGGCGAGCTCTCGGTCGTCCCCTACTTCCTCGCCGCCCTCGTCTGCGAGCTCGCCTACCGCTCACGGCTCCGCCGTCGGGGAGGGCCGGCGGCCGCCGCCGAGGGCGAGTCGGCGAGCCGGCTGCGCAAGGGGGTCGCCGTCGGCCTGCTCGGACTCGTCGTCCTCGTGCCGCTCGGGCTCCAGGTGACCTGGCGGGCGCAGGCCACTACCTGCGTCACGAACCCCCACGGCGCCCAGGCGCAGCCGGAGGTGGCGGTCATCGAGCGCGCCGGCGACCGGCTGGCGGCCTACAAGGACCCCTACCTGTCGCACCCGACCTCGGTGGGCGTCTCGCCCTCGAACGACTGCGCGGGCGTCAACGCCGGCTCGTTCTTCCCCTACCTGCCGGGCATGGTCCCCTTCGGGCTCGCCAACGCCTTCACCGGGCCCCACCGCCTCGGCGACGCCCGGCTCGCCCTCGCCGGCTTCACGCTCGTCGTGGTCCTGCTCGCCCTCGGCCTCGTGCCCGCCTCGGCGCGCCGGCGCTGGCGCGCCTTCCAGTTCCTCATCGTGCTGCCGACGGGGGCCCTCATCATCGTGACGGGCGGCGACGACCTGCCGGTGCTCGCGCTGCTGCTGCTCGGCCTGGTCCTGCTCGGCAACCGCCGCCCCGTCTGGGCCGGCCTCGTGATGGGCTTCGCCGGCTCGCTCAAGTGGACGGCCTGGCCGCTCATCGTGCTCGGGGTGCTGTGCGCCCGCACCGAGGAGGAGCGACCCGCCGGGACGCGCTACCTCCTGAGCGTCCTCGTGGTCTCGGTCCCCGTCATCGGCGCCGGCGTCGCCCTCGGCCCGCACGCCTTCCTCGAGAACGTCGTCTACTTCCCGCTCGGCCTGACCAAGGTGCACTCGCCGGCGGCCAGCCCGCTCCCGGGCCAGGTGCTCGTCCAGCTGCTGCCGGCCTACAAGAAGCCCCTCACCTACGCCCTCGTCGCCCTCGGGGCCCTCGCCGTGCTCGTCATGCTCGTCCGCTACCCTCCCCGCACCCCCTACGAGGCGGCCCGCTTTGCCGGCTGGGCGCTCGCCTTCGCGACCTTCATCGCCCCGGCGACCCGTTTCGGCTACCTCATCTACCCGGCCAACATGCTCGTCTGGGCCTACCTGCTGCACGACCTCCCCCCGCTCGAGCGCCTGCCGGCGGCGGTGGAGGCGCCCCCAGGGCGGCGGAGCCGCTCAGGGCGTCAGCTGGCGTCCCCGACCTGGTAGAGCTGGAGGGAGACCGTCGTGCGGGCCGGGCTCCCGCCGCCGGCGAGAGCGGGCGAGACGACGGTCGCGACCCCACGCAGGACGATGCCGACGCGCCACTGGTAGCCGTCCGAGCCGGAACGCTCGGCGATGAGCTGCGCCGAGCCCGTCGACGGGGTCGTGATCGAGTCGAGCGTCCAGTGCTCCTCGGAGAGAAGGCGGAGGTAGAAGCCCCGGACTGCCCGCTCGGGCGCTGGGACCGACACCCTCACCTCGCGGTCGAACTGGCTGACGCCCCGGTCCTCCACCCTCTTGCCGAGATAGGTGCTGCCGGCCGGCACCGCCAGCGAGGAGACGACGTCGGAGGGGGGCTCGCCCCCCGAGGCGATGTGGGCCAGCAGCGCCCGGGCCGGCTCCGCCCGCAGCGAGGAGCCGGGGACGCGGGTGGTGCCGCCGCTCGAGGCTGCCGGGTGGGCCGACGGCGTGCCGACGAGGGCGAGGACGGCGCCGCCGAGCACGATGACGACGGCGATTGCGACCACGACGAGGGCGGGCCGGAGCGAGGGGCCGGGTGCGCCCACCGGCCTGGGGGGCGTCGCAACGTTGGACACGACCGCCCAAGGCTACCGCGGTGGATCACCCACCCGGTCCGCCGTGGGTACGCTCCCTCCGGAGGCGCGATGGCACGAGGAGCAGCACCGACCGCCGACAACACGGCGGGCACCGACTCAGACGAGAGCCAGCCGGGCGCGCCCACGCCCCGGACGGCGGACGACCGCCGCCCGCCGAGCGCGGCCCGGGCGCTCGTCCCGCCGCCGACGGAGTCGGTCGAAGGCCTCCTCGCCATCCTCGCCGGCCGGCGGCCGGGCGAGGACGTCTCGCTCGTCCGGCGCGCCTACCACCTCGCCGCCAGGGCCCACCAGGGCCAGCAGCGCGCCTCGGGCGAGGCGTTCCTCAGCCACCCGGTGGCAGTCGCCATGATCGTCGCCGAGCTCGACCTCGACACGACCAGCGCGGCGGCCGCCCTGCTGCACGACGCCGTCGAGGACACCCGCGTGGAGCTCTCCCAGATCGAGCGGGACTTCGGCGAGGACGTCGCCCGGATCGTCGACGGGGTGACCAAGCTCGACCGGATCCGCTTCGGCTCGAAGGAGGCCCAGCAGGCGGCCACGATGCGCAAGATGCTCGTGGCGATGGCCCGCGACTGGCGGGTGCTCGTCATCAAGCTGGCCGACCGCCTCCACAACATGCGGACCCTCGACGCCCTGCCGGAGTGGAAGCGCCGCCGCATCGCCGAGGAGACCCGGGACATCTACGCCCCGCTCGCCCACCGCCTCGGCATCCAGGAGGTGAAGTGGCAGCTCGAGGACCTCGCCTTTGAGACCCTCCACCCCAAGCGCTTCGCCGAGATCGCCCAGATGGTGGCCACCCGGGCGCCCGCCCGCGAGCAGGAGCTCGAGGACGTGATCGAGCTCGTCCGCCGCCGGCTGTCCGACCTCGGCATCGAGGCGGAGGTGACCGGCCGGCCGAAGCACCTCTGGTCCATCTACGAGAAGATGGTCGTGCGGGGCAAGGAGTTCGACGAGATCCACGACCTCGTCGCCATCCGCATCATCGTGAAGGCCGAGAAGGACTGCTGGGCCGCCCTCGGCGCGGTGCACGCCCTCTGGCCGCCGGTGCACGGCCGGTTCAAGGACTACGTCAACTCGCCGAAGTTCAACCTCTACCAGTCGCTGCACACGACCGTCGTCGGGGCGCGGGGAAAGCCGCTCGAGATCCAGATCCGGACCCTCGAGATGCACCAGCGGGCCGAGCACGGCATCGCCGCCCACTGGGGCTACAAGGAGACCGGCGGCCACCTGGACCAGGGGAGGGGCGCACGCTCGACCGAGGAGATCGCCTGGCTGCAGCGGATCGTCGACTGGGAGCGGGAGACGCCCGACCCGCACGAGTTCCTCGAGACCTTGAAGCTCGACCTCGAGCAGGACGAGGTGTACGTCTTCACCCCGAAGGGCGAGATCGTGACCCTGCCGGCGGGGGCGACGCCGGTCGACTTCGCCTACTCGATCCACACCGAGGTCGGCCACCGCTGCATCGGCGCCCGGGTGAACGGCCGGCTCGTCCCGCTCGACTCCAAGCTCGCCTCGGGCGACGCCGTCGAGATCATCACCTCCAAGATCGCCACCGCCGGGCCCTCGCGGGACTGGCTGCAGATCGTCACGAGCCAGCGGGCGCGCAACAAGATCCGCCAGTGGTTCTCCCGGGAGCGACGCGAGGACGCCATCGAGGCCGGCCGCGAGGAGCTCGCCCGCTCGCTCCGGCGGGCCGGCCTGCCGGTGCAGAAGCTCCAGTCCTCCCCGAGCGTCCTCGCCGTCGCGTCCGAGCTCGGCTACGAGAGCCTCGAGTCGCTGCACGCCGCCCTCGGCGAGGGGCACGTCTCGGGCCACTCCCTCGTCCAGCGCCTGCAGCGCGACCTGCGCGGCGGCGAGCAGGAGGAGCAGCTCCCCTCGACGGCGCTGGCACCGAAGCGCCCGCGGCACCGCAGGGACGGGGCGGGCATCTACGTCGAGGGCCTCGACGACGTGATGGTGCGCCTCTCCCGCTGCTGCACGCCGGTCCCGGGCGACCGCGTCATCGGCTTCATCACCCGGGGCAGGGGGGTCTCGGTCCACCGGGAGGACTGCGCCAACGCTCTCGCCCTCGCCGGCAGCGACTCCGAGCGCCTCATCGAGGTGGAGTGGGACGAGGACCGCCAGAGCGTCTTCGTGGCCGCGATCGAGGTGAAGGCGCTCGACCGGGCCCGCCTGCTCGCCGACGTCGCCAAGGTGCTCTCCGAGCACCACGTCAGCATCCTCTCCTCGTCCTCGCACACCTCTGCCGATAGGGTGTCGAGGATGCGCTTCGAGTTCGAGCTCGCCGACCCGGCGCACCTCGACTCCCTCCTCGACTCGCTCCGCCAGCTCGACAGCGTCTACGACGCCTACCGGCTGCTGCCGGGCAAGGGCGGCCCCGTCCCGGCCCCGTCGGGTCTGTGACGGCCCCGCCGCCGTTCCCGCCTGCAGGGCGCCCCGAGGGTGGGCGCCCCCGCGGCCTTCGCACCGCCTACTGCGGCGAGCTGCGGGCCGGCGACGCCGGGCGCGAGGTCTCAGTCTGCGGCTGGGTCGCCCGCCGGCGCGAGCACGGGGAGCACCTCGCCTTTCTCGACCTGCGCGACCACACCGGCGTCGTCCAGTGCGTCGTCGACGGCGCCCACGACCTGCGCTCGGAGTACGTCGTGCGGATCACCGGGACGGTCCGGAGCCGGCCGGTGGACAAGACCAACGAGTCCATCGCCACCGGCGAGGTCGAGATCGGGGCGCAGTCCGTCGAGGTGCTCTCGACCGCCGAGCCGCCTCCCTTCGGCGTGGACGCCCGGGGCGAGGCCGACGAGTCGGTCCGGCTCCGCTACCGCTACGTCGATCTCAGGCGGGACCGGATGCAGGCCAACCTGCGCATCCGCGCCCGCGTGAACGCCGCCATCAGGCGGTCGATGGACCGCCAGGGCTTCGCCGAGATCGAGACGCCGCTGCTGTGGACCCCGACGCCCGAGGGCGCCCGGGAGTTCGCCATCCCCTCGCGCCTGCAGCCGGGCTCCTTCTACGTCCTGCCCCAGAGCCCGCAGATCGCGAAGCAGCTCCTCATGGTCTCGGGCTTCGACCGCTACTACCAGATCGCCCGGTGCATGCGGGACGAGGACCTGCGGGCCGACCGCCAGTTCGAGTTCACCCAGCTCGACCTCGAGGCCTCCTTCGTCACCCAGCAGGACGTCTGGGAGATGGTGGCGGACTCGGTCCTCGAGGCGACCCGGGAGGTCACCGGCGAGGAGCCGCCCGCCGTCGTCCAGATGACCTGGGAGGAGGCGCTCGAGCGCTACGGGACCGACAAGCCGGACCTGCGCTTCGGCATGGAGATCGTCTCCCTCGACGAGGCCGTGAGAGGCAGCGAGTTCAAGGCCTTCGCGGCTCCGGCGGTCCGGGCGATCCGGGTCCCGGGCCAGGGCTCGCTCGGCCGGGGGCGGCTCGACGCCCTGACCGAGCGGGCGCGCCTGCTCGGGGCGGCCGGCCTCGTCTGGCTCCGCGTCGTCGCCGCCGGCGGCGGGCTCGCCCTCGAGTCGCCCGTTGCCAAGTTCCTCTCCGCCGGCGAGCAGGCGGCGATCGTGTCGGCGACGGGCGCCGGGGAGGGCGACCTCCTGCTGGCGGTGGCGGGGGAGGCCGCCCCCTCCTGCCGGGTGCTCGGGCAGCTCCGCCTGGAGCTCGGCCAGCCGCCGGTCTCCGAGCGGCCGTACCGGTTCGTCTGGGTGACCGACTTCCCTCTCTTCGAAGGTCTCGACGCAGACGGCAACCCGGTTGCCGCCCACCACCCCTTCACGATGCCGCACCCCGAGGACCTCGACCGTCTCGAGTCGGACCCGCTCTCGGTCCGCTCGCAGTCCTACGACCTCGTGCTGAACGGCTGGGAGCTCGGCTCGGGCAGCATCCGGATCCACCGCGCCGACATCCAGCGGAGGGTCTTCTCGGTCCTCGGCATCTCCGAGGAGGAGGCCGAGAGCCGCTTCGGCTTCCTCCTTGGCGCCTTCCGCTACGGGGCGCCGCCGCACGGTGGCTTCGCCTACGGCATCGACCGCTTCGTCGCCATCCTGGCCGGCGAGGAGAACATCCGCGAGGTGATCGCCTTCCCGAAGACCCAGTCGGGCGCCGATCTCATGGCCTCCTCGCCCCGGCCGCTACCGGCGCGCCAGCTCGCAGAGCTCGGCATCTCGATCCTGGAGCCGCCCGGCCGGGCGCCGGGCGGCGGCTGAGGCCGGGCGCTCAGGACTGCGGCGCCCGCCGGTGCGACAGGTCGTGGGCGTGGTCTCCGCGCTTCGGCTCGGGCTTGGGCGTCGCCACCGTCCCGGACTCGGCCCGCTGGCAGTCCTCGCACAGGTAGCGGCCCTCGAGGAGGTGGGTGAGGCGCTGCTGGCGGCAGCGGGCGCACCAGTGGTCGAGGTAGGCGAGAGAGGAGGACTCCCGCCGGGGAGGGGGGACCAGGGCGTCGAGGCGCTCTTGGACCTCGCCCGTGAGGACCCAGCGATGGCCGCCGTCGGCACCCTCCTCCCGCTCCACGAGCTCCCAGGTGAGAAGGGAGCGGAGCAGGGGGTTGAAGGCTTCGACGGGGATCCCGCCGGGTGCGACCGCCCCCGGCAGTCGCGGGGTCTCGTTCACCGGATCCGTCGTCATTCTCAGGTACTCCTCACTACGTCTGCGCTGCACAGTGTGGTCTACCCCGTCGGCGCGCGGGGCGCGGGCCGACGGGAGCGTTCTCCGAGGCTGCGATACCCGTTGGCCGGCTTGACAACCTGGGGAGCCTCTGTGACGGTCGAGCCGTGACCCGGCGACGCGAGCAGGCGACGGCTGGCGGCGGCAGCCTCTTCGAGGCGGCTGCCGAGGAGGCCCTCTCGGACAAGGCGCCGCTCGCCGCCCGCATGCGCCCCCACCGTCTCGACGACGTCGTGGGCCAGCAGCACCTCGTCGGCCCGGGGGCGCCCCTGCGCACCCTCGTCGAGGCCGACCGGCTCTCCTCGGCCATCTTCTTCGGTCCGCCCGGGACCGGCAAGACCACCGTCGCCCGGCTCGTCGCCGAGCACACGAGGCGGCGCTACCGGGCGCTGTCGGCCGTCGACTCCGGCGTGCGGGAGGTCCGCGCCGAGCTCGAGGCGGCCACGACCGCCCTCGGCTCGGAGGGCCGGGGCACCATCCTGTTCCTCGACGAGGTCCACCGCTTCAACAAGGCCCAGCAGGACGCCCTGTTGCACGGGGTGGAGGAGGGCGTCGTCTCGCTCATCGGCGCCACGACCGAGAACCCCTTCTTCGCCCTCAACACCCCGCTGCTCAGCCGCTCGACCCTGTGGCGCTTCGAGCCGCTCGACGCCGGCGAGCTCCGCCTGCTGCTCGAGCGCGGGCTCGCCCTCGAGGGCGCACGGGCGAGCGTGGAGGCGCTCGAGCGGCTCGCCGACCTCGCCTCGGGGGACGCCCGCGTCGCCCTCACCGTCCTCGAGGTCGCCGTCGCCCTGGCGGGCGATCCGGGCCTCGTCGGGATCGAGGAGGTGGACCAGGCCCGCGCCATGCGGGCCTACCGCCACGGGCGGGAGGAGCACTACAACCTGGTCTCAGCCCTCATCAAGTCGATCCGCGGCTCGGATCCCGACGCCGCCCTGTACTGGCTCGCCCGGCTCCTCGAGGTGGGCGAGGACCCGCGCGCGGTCGCCCGGCGCCTCGTCGTCCTCGCCAGCGAGGACGTCGGGCTCGCCGACCCGATCTCGCTCGTCGTCGCCTCGTCGGGGGCGAGCGCCGTCGAGATCGTCGGGCTGCCCGAGGCCGGGCTCAACCTCGCCCAGGTCGCCGTGCACCTCGCCCTGGCGCCGAAGTCCAACTCGAGCGCAGCCGGCCTGTGGAGCGCCGAGGCGAGGGTGCGGGCGGGCCCCTTCGCCGAGGTGCCCGTCCACCTGCGCAGCGCCAACTACGCCGGCGCCGTCCGCCTCGGGCACGGGGAGGGCTACGAGTACCCCCACGACGACCCCCGCGGCTACCTCGAGCAGGCCTACCTGCCCGACGAGCTCGCCGGGGAGCGGTTCTACGTGCCGGGCTGCCACGGCGCCGAGGCCGCCCTCGTCCGGCGCTGGAAGGATCGCCTCGGCCTCGAGGCGCCCGGTGAGGACCCGACTCCCGGGAAGCGGACCGGGGAGGAGCCCTGAGCGTCCCGCACCGGCCCGCCAGCGGCGACGGTGAGCGGGGCAGGGTCCTCGCCCTCGATCTCGGCGAGCGCCGCATCGGCCTGGCGCTGAGCGACCCGGGCGGCGTCCTCGCCTCCCCCTACGGGGTGCTCGAGCGCTCGGGCGACCCGGCCGCGGACCGCGCCCGGCTGAGGGCGATCGTCGAGGAGACCGGGGCCCGCCTCGTCCTCGTCGGGCTGCCGCTCAGCCTCTCGGGCCGCCCCGGGGCGGCGGCCACGGCGGCGGCGGCCGAGGCCGAGGCGCTGGCGCAGGCCTGCGGGGTGCCCGTTCGGACCTTCGACGAGCGGCTCACGACCGTGGAGGCGGAGCGGCGCCGCCGGGAGCGCAGCTCCCGCCAGCGGCGAGCGAAGGGGCCGCAGGCCCGCCAGGGCATCGACGCCGAGGCTGCGGCCGTCCTCCTCGGGGCCTTCCTCGACGCGAGGCGGGGGTCGCCGTGAGGCTCTCGGCGCGCACCGAGCTGGCCGGGGTCGTGGGGTCGCCCGTGCGGCACTCGCTCTCGCCCGTGCTGCACAACGCCGCCTACGAGGCGCTCGGCCTCGACTGGGCCTACCTCGCCTTCGAGGTCGCCCCGGGCGACCTCGGCGCCGCCGTAAGGGGGGCGACCGCCCTCGGGCTCCGGGGGCTCTCGGTGACGACGCCCCACAAGGACGAGGCCGCCGCCCTGGCGGACCACCGGAGCCCGGCCGTCCGGCGCCTCGGGGCCGCCAACACCCTCACCTTCTCCGGGGGAGGGACGGCGGCGGACTCGACTGACGGCGCCGGGCTGCTGGCCGACCTGTCCGAGTCGCTCGGCTTCGACCCGGCCGGCAGCCGATGTGCGGTGATCGGGGCCGGGGGAGCCGCCCGGGCGGTCGTGCTCGCCCTCGCCGAGGCCGGCGCGGCCGAGGTGCTCGTCGTCAACCGGACGCCGCTTCGGGCCTTCCGGGCGGCCTCGCTCGCCCCCGGTGTCGGGCGGATGGCCAAGCCGGACGAGCTCGACGCCGCCGACCTCGTCGTCCAGGCGACGCCGTCCGGCATGCTCGGAGCAGATCGGCAGGAGCAGGCCTGGCCGGCCGGGGTCGACCCCTCCCGCCTCGGGAGCGGCCAGATCGTCGTCGACCTCGTCTACGACCCGGCCGAGACCGCCTTTCTCCGCCAGGCCGCCCGTTTCGGGGCGGTCACGCGCAACGGGCTCGGCATGCTGGTGCACCAGGCGGCCCTGCAGGTCGCCCTCTGGACCGGCGAGCACCCGCCGCTGCGGGCGATGTGGGCGGCCGTCTCGCGCTGAGCGCCGCACCTGCCCGGGAGAGCGGGCGCCCGACCGTTATCCTCGGTGCCGTGACCGTCGTCTCCTACGGGCGTGAGGTCGCGGTCGGGACGCGGCGCGAGCGGCGCTCGTGGATCGCCCTCCTCCGCCACGTCGACCTGATCCTCGTCGGGGCCACGCTCACCCTCGCGCTCCTCGGCGTCGTGATGGTCTACTCGGCCACGCGGGAGCTGCTCATCTCCCAGGGGCTCAGCCCGCACTACTACCTCGAGCGCCAGAGCATCTGGGTCGTGGTCGGCGTCGTCGTCATGGCAGTGGTGGCCTCGATCGACTACCGCCGCTTCCGGGACTGGGGCTACATCATCTACGGCCTCGTCGTCGTGGGGCTGATCGGCGTCTTCGTGGTCGGCAAGGCGCAGGTCGGGGTCGAGCGCTGGTACCAGGTCGGCCCGCTCCAGCTGCAGCCGTCGGAGTTCACCGCCATCGGGCTCATCGTCGCCGTGGCGACCTACTGCAGCCGCCGGGAGGGGATCCTGTCCTTCCGCCAGGTGCTCGGGCTGCTCGCCCTCGGCGGCGTGCCGATGCTCCTCGTCTACAAGCAGCCGGACCTCGGCACGACGATCGTCCTCGCCATCGCCCTGGCGGCCATGATGGTGGCCGCCGAGGTGCGGCTGCGCTACATGGCCCTCCTCGTCGTGCTCGGCGTCGCCGCCTTCTTCCTCGCCCTCCACCTCCACCTGCTGCACGCCTACCAGCTCACCCGGCTCACGAGCTTCCTGCACCAGAACTCCAACACCCAGTCGTCCAACTACGAGCTGTACATGACGCGAAACGCCATCTCCTCGGGTGGCCTGAAGGGCGTCGGCATCGACCACGGGCTCGCCACCAACCTGGCGCTCATCCCGAACCAGTACACCGACTTCATCTTCTCGGCCGTCGGCGAGCAGCTCGGCTTCATCGGCTCGGCCGTGATGATCGGCCTGTACGGCCTCATCGCACTCCGGATGCTGCGGGCCGCCCAGACGGCGAAGGACTCCTTCGGCCGCCTCGTCTGTGTC
>JAJZZB010000314.1 GCA_021797795.1 Actinomycetes bacterium
ACGACACAGGTGGAAGGGCGCAGCATCAGCTAGATCCCGAGGGCATCTGTCGACTCGGTCCGCTGGCGGTCCCAGACGGACACGATCTGCTCTCCCGAGGAGAACCGGCCGCGCCTCTCGCGTCGCGGCCGATGACACCCCTCATCCCCCTTCGGGGGGCGTGAGAAGGGGTGGCAGCGGTCGCGGCGAGGACGTGATGTGCGCCCGTGGGTGGCTCCCAATGTGACCAGCACGTCCTCTTGTGCCAATGCGACGCCGTCGCCATGGTGCTCAGCGCCCTCGTGCATGACAGGGAGAAGCCGCGCCGCGGCGCGCCGAACCAAGCGGAGAGGGAAGTAGACCTTGGCTGGGCAGGGCCACGTCGCTCGCCCGCCCGAGGGCGCTCTCGGGCGCCTGGAGTCGATCAGGTGATGAGTCGCACCGACAGGGGGTGGGGGTTGTTCGCTTGCCTGGCTGCCTCGCGCTCGTGTCCCCGGAGGGACGGGGCATCGAGATGGTCGCGTGCTGACGCCCGTCGCCAACGCACATGCGCTCGCCGCGCCTCGTTGCGCGCCTGACGTGCCTCGGCGTAGGCGGCTTCATCGCGGCTCCGGCACCCGCGGGTCCCGAAGCGTTCGGCGACTTCGTCACCGTCGAATGGGTTGGCCTGCCACCTGCCCTCGCACTCGGTGACCAACCCGACCGCGGCGAGTCGACGTAGGTGGGCCCGAACGGTCGACGTCGTCACGCTGAGGAGCACTGCGAGGTCCGCAAGGCCGAGCGGGCCGCCGCTCAGCTCGCGCAGGACGCGCACCGCGGACTTGCCCAGCGCTCGCCAACGGGCCATGTCGGCGCCGAGGTCCCCGCCTCGTGCCTCCCACACAGGACGCAGCGTTCGGGCCAGTGTTCGGTGCACGCCGGCATCACCGGTCTCGGAGGTTTCGTGTGCCCCCGGGATGACGAGGGTGTACACGCTGGCACACGTCGGGCCGGGCGCTTGCGCGAGCACGAGCCAGCCCTTGGCCACCAGCCGGCGCAGGCCCCGCCTCGCCGTCGATACGGAGACCCCGGCCCCAAGTGCTGCTGTCGTGAGAGGAAGCAGGACGCGCGTCCGGCCCGACGCAAGGGCTCGGCGCCCGACCTCTTCAGCGAGCGCGAGCTCGCTCGCGCCGCCCATCCCGCGCCAGACCGCCGCTTGAAGTGCTCGGCACCAACGTGCTGCTGCCTCAGCGTCGCTTCGTGTGCGCTCGGCGTTCGCGGCCAGGTACGAGCCCGCCCGCTGCCAGAGGCGGGAAAGCTCGGCGCTCCGCCAGGAGACCGAACGGGCTCTGTAGGTCTCACCCAGTGCATGACGCTCGTCTTCCAAGAGCGCCTGGAGGTAGCGCATCGAGCTCCCGCCGGCGCGCAGCGCGACGGCGAGCGCCATTCGTCCCTCGGAAGCACTTGGGTACCCGACGGCCTCGTGCCCGTTGTGAACGAGCATCCGCATGCGTGCCGAGAGGCCGCGCTGGCCGAGGGCTCGCAGCACGGATGCCGGGTCGACCGGCGCGTCGAGGCACCCAAGGGCCGCGCCTTCGCTGAGCGGGGAGATGAGGTGGACCGGGAGGCCGAGGCGATGAGGGGAGAGGGGCGGGCGCGCCGTGCCCCGGACGTCGAGGCCGCGCGCTTTGGCCCAGAGCTCGAGCGCGCTCCGGTCAGGACCTGGAGTCATGGCTACGACGAGGTGGCGATGACCGGGCCGTCCTGAGGCCCACACGACGGGCAGGCCCCCGGCGGCGTCGATCGCGTCGACGAGCTGACCGAACGCACCCTGGCGCAAAAGGGCGTCACGGTCCAGATCCAGGTCGACGCAGAACAGGTCGGTTCGCATCACGACGGCGTAGGCGCGTCCAAGCGCCCATGCCTCCCCGAGGGGGACCCAGCCCTGCGAGCGGTTGTCGGCGTCGAGCACCAGGGCCCTCGGGCGCGCCGCGACCGCCTCGGCCAGGCGGTTGGAGGTCGACGTCGGGCCCGAGGAGCCGGGCTGCCCCTGTGCGGGTTGGTGGGGGTCGCCTTCGGGCCCCTGGGCGCGCCACGTCCGTGCGCGCCCTGCGAATTCGACCTCTCGAGCATTCGGTGTCTCGTGCACGGCGCGCGACCGTGCGGTGCGGCGCATCGTGTGCCGTCAGGTGCGGCCAGCTGGCGCCTCGCCCGTGGCGGCCTCGGCTCCGGCACGAGCCACAAGACGACGTCCTCGTCGGGGGAGCGTCCCGTCTGACGCCGGTCGAGGTGCCGAGCGAACCTGGGCGATCGAAGGGGGTCCGACCCTCCTGGCGCCGTGGTGCCGTCCACCGACGGTCCTGGTCGTGACAACCACCACCACCTACCGGAGCCCAAGGCTCGCCCTGCGCATGGAGGACCTCCGCGCCGCTGCAGACGGGTTCCACCTGGACGCGGTCGCCCATGACTCGGTCTACGAGTTCACCTCGAGCCGAGACACCGAGGCGACAGAGCAAGCTATCAACGCAGCGACTCTCAGATCGAAGGTTCGATCTGAGACTGACTATGCTATTGCCAATGAGTCAGCCCCCGCCGCAGGTCCTGGTGTCGACCTCGCAGTTCCGAAGGGACCTGGTCGCAGACGCCTGGGCTGTGCTGGTCCGCCAGCACCTCTCGCAGAGGGCACCGA
>JAJZZB010000315.1 GCA_021797795.1 Actinomycetes bacterium
CGCCTGGCCGCGTAGAGCCCGATGTCCAGCCCTTCGCCAATGCCCGATCGGACGACGGCCGTGAGGTAGAGCGCGTGAACCCGCAGCGCAAACGAGAGGGCGTGTCCCCCCATCTGAACGCAAGCTTCGCGAAGCCGGTCGCTGTCAGCCGCCTTGGCTGCCCGCCCGAGCCGCCATTGTTCTAGCCAGAAGGTGCCGGCAATGGTGAGCGTCGCCGACCCCAGGGCTGCCGCCACGACAGCCCACGCCTCGTTCATCCCCTGCCTACTCCCAGCCGACGAGAGTCGTCATGACGTTGGCTGACGTTGGCTGGAGTGCTGGGCGTGCTGGCGCGAGCGTGACAACCACTGTCGTCGTGTTCCTACGCGACAGGGAGCGTGCCCTGACCATGCGCCTCTGGCTCCTGCACGGTGACGCCTTCGACGGTCTGACCGATCGGGAAGTCCTTCGCATCCCAGGTCATGAAGCGTTCTGCCTTCCCCCGAATCGCCGACGACAGGTGGATGGCATCGGCTCCGCGCAATCCGTGCTGACGGGAGAGCGCTCGGGCGTGTCGAGCGGTCGGCAAGTCCACCTCGACCCAGCGGAGAAAGCCGCGCTCGAAGAAGGTCCGGATCTTGGCATCGACTTCCTCTGCGTTTGCCGCACGGACCTCCCCGTGCCCGCAGACTTCGGCATAAAGGAGCGTACTGGCCACACGATCGTCAGCCGATGCTCCTCTCCTGCGGTGAGCAGCTCGCGGGCCGTGTCGACCCGCCCCTCTTCGCCGCGAAGCCACGCCAGGTAGACGTTGGAATCGAGGTAGAACCGAGGGGGTTCAGGCACCGCGGGTCCACCGTTGGTGCTCCACGGCAGTCCGATCCCCGGTGTACCACGGCGCTATGCCGGTCAGTTCGGCGACGCTCGGTACGCGTCCCTCATCCTCGACCCGATCGAGCGACTCGACCTTTACGGATGCGATCTGGCCTACCCGGTTGCGCGTGACGGTGCCGGTGGCGCGCACCTTCGACCCGAGATACTGGCGGACGGCCTCCAGGAGATCCTCGGGGAACGTGCAGCGCACGGCATGACGTTCGTCGGCGTCATACAGGCTCACCGCGCGCTGGCGGCGCAGGTTCACGACATCCAGGATCCCGGCCACAGATCCCAATGCTTCGTCCGTGCCCTGGAATGCCTGACCAGCATGTTCGATGATCTCGGGCGTGAGCCGAGCTTCGGTCTTCTCGCCACCGGGCATGACCGCCGTCAGTCCCATCCCAGACACTCCGGGGTGGTGAAGTAGTTTGCCCATCTTTTGCACGTTCTCGATGGCCAATTCCGAGAACCACGCCGGCAGCTCCGGCCGTTCTTCGAGAACACCGAGACCCGCCAATAGCCTCTCGGGGACCTCCGAGGGGACGTCCGGCGAGGGCACGAGTGCCACCCCAATGCTCCCGTTCCAGACTTCCCCGACTCGCCACTGCCCACGAGGTCCCTCTCCTCGTCGAGACGTACGGTCGACTTCCCGCAGGACGCTCAGCGTTCGCTGCAACGCCAAGATCAGCGTGTCGACTGCGATGGCGCCGGGCTCCCCATGGATCTGTAGCCGCACCTCGGTCATCTGAGCAACGTACCTCCGGGCTGTGACAGCCCCGTCGTAGGGGCGTCGGTGATCGTCTCTCTTGCCCCGGGCCCAACTACGCGGCCAGGAGCGGGCTCTCTCGACGCGGTCATCGCTCTCCCGTCGGACGACGAGCTCTTCGGTACACCCGGCCGGCGTAGAGGTCCATCAGGACCTGGCGGAACTCCTTGTCGTCGAGGATCCGCTTGAAGATCGCCTCGTTCTCGTCCATGCGGGAGACGACGGTGTCCAAGAAGCGGTGGTCGAAGACGAGGCGGAAGTTCTCGAGCGTGTTGCTACGCGCCTGGTCGACCACGTCGGGGTCGGCAGCCCAGGTCTCTTCGAACTGGTCGAAGAGCAGCTGGTCGCGCTCGTCGAGGTTGAGCCCGAAGCGCTCGTTGAGCTCGTCGACGATCTCGGAGAGGTGCTCCAGCTGTGGGTCGCTCTGGCGGCCCCGTCCCTCGCCGAAGATGGTCCTGACCTCGCCGTCGTCGGCGTCCAGCGAGAGCGAACCCTCGAAGGTCATCTCGGTCTTCAAGTGGGTGAGCTCGACCTCGGTGCCGAGGTCGAGCCGCTCGACGCTGGCGGCGTCCCGGAGCCGGGAGGCCAGCGCCCGGCAGTAGGTGTAGTCCCGCTCGAGCTTCGTGTCACCGAAGGTGACCACCTGGGACAAGAACGAGTAGGTACGCACGAACTTGTCGAGCGCGTCCCTGAAGCCCAGGCGGTCCTCTTCGCCGAGCGCGCTGAAGCGCTCCACTGCCGGATCGAGCACGGCGTAGACCTTGCCGTGGCTCTTGGTGTCCCCCGCCAGCAACAGGTCGACGGTGGCCTCGATCTCCTCGGGGCGGAGCACGTCGTAGGCGTCCAGACGCCTGCGGGTGTCGAAGAGGAGGTTCGGATCGGTGGGCGGTGCGACGGTCCTGCCGTAGTAGGGCTCGAAGGCCTTCACGATGTCCTCGGTCTCGTTTCGGAAGTCGAGGACGAAGGTGTCGGCCTTGTTGGGGTGGATCCGGTTCAGCCGGGAGAGGGTCTGCAC
>JAJZZB010000316.1 GCA_021797795.1 Actinomycetes bacterium
CGGACCGTCCGGGCCGCGTCCG
Organism: Actinomycetes bacterium; assembly: GCA_021797795.1. Classification (GTDB taxonomy): domain Bacteria; phylum Actinomycetota; class Acidimicrobiia; order Acidimicrobiales; family Bog-793; genus JAKACF01. The sequence continues at coordinate 23 of JAJZZB010000316.1, forward strand.
TTCTGATCGGGTCCTCGAGGATGAGGACGCCGGCCGGTTCTTCGTCGACCGAGACGAAGACGGTCATGGTGCCGTCGAGCCGGGCTCGGCGGCGCGCAGCCTTGGCCCACGACGGATTGCCCGTGATCCCCACCCACGCTGCCTTGCCGACCGCGACCGCGCGGTCGCCGACCTTGCCGCGGATGCCCTGTCCCGCCACTTCCTCGACCGCCTCGGGCAGCGCGAGCGGCAGCGCTCGCGCTTCGGCCGCTTTGACCACCGCGCTTGCCAGGACGTGGGGCGACATCTGGTCGAGGGACGCGGCGCACCCCAGCACTTCGTCGGCGGTGTGGGTCTCCGCCGCGACGACCGACGCCACCTCGGGCCGGCCGGCGGTGAGCGTGCCGGTCTTGTCGAACAGCAGGGTCGTGCACGACGCCAGCCGTTCGAGGACACCGCCACCTTTTACGACGATGCCCCGGCGTGCGGCCTGGGAAAGCCCTCCGACCAGGGCGACCGGCGCGGCCAGGATGAGCGGGCAGGGAGTGGCGACCACGAGGACCGCGACGGCTCGGACCGCTCCCCCGGCAGCCCAGGCGATCCCGGAGCCGGCCAGGGTGAGCCCGAGGAACCAGAGCGCATAGCGGTCGGCGAGCCGGACGAACGGCGGCTGTGCCGCCTCGGCTTGCTGGACCAGCCGGACGATCCCCGAGTACGTGCTCTCTGCGGCGGTCGCGGTTGCCCGGAGGTCGAAGGGCGGGCCGGCGTTGGCCGACCCGCTACGGACGGGCTCGCGCGCCTCGCGCTCGACGGGGATCGACTCGCCCGTCAGGGCCGATTCGTCCAGGACCGCGGGCGACTCGAGGTTCCCGTCGACGGGCACCAGCTCTCCGGAGCCGACCATGAGCCGGTCGCCGGGAGCAACCCGCTCGAGGGGCACCGTCTCGAGCCCCGAGCTCGTGTAGCGGTGGGCGATCCGCGGTGACCGCTCGAGCAGGGTCCGCAGGTCGTGCCGGGCCTGCCCCGCCGCCCAGGACTCCAAGGCCCGGCCGCTCACGAGCATGGTGCTCACCACTGCCGCGGCCAGTCCCTCCCCGGTCGCAAGGGTTCCGACGAGGGCGAGCAGGGCGATGAGGTCCACCCCGATCCGCGCTCGGCGCAGGCTGTCGATCATCGTCCACAGGGAGTAGACCGCGCCGAACGCACCCGTGGCGTCCCACGCCGCGTCGCCTCCCGCGGGAAGGCCGGCCATGTGCAGTGCCCCGCCGACCGCCAGCCCGGCCAGGGTCGCCCCCAGGAGCGCGACCGGGTAACCCCGGACGAGCGCGGCGCAGCGTGGCCCGATCGAAGGAGTGCTCACCTGCCCATCCTGACTTGTCGCGACCTGCTATTGACGGGCGAGCCGTCAGGCGACCCGCCGAGGTGGTCAGCGGCTCAGCTCTGGCCCGTGGGCGTGCGCGGTGATCCCTCGTCGACGTCGATGTGCTGGCGCACCCGGTCCGCGAGCGCTGAGGGGATGACGCTATCGGGATCGTGCAAGGAGCCCAGGGAGGTCGTGGCCGCGACGAGGGACCGGTAGAGCGGCGGGCACGTGGCGCACCGGGCGAGATGGGCCTCGAGCGCGGCACGCTCTGCTGCTTCGAGCTCTCCGTCGACGTAGCTCGACACCTGTCGGCGAGCCTCCCAGCAGCTGAGGGGAACGCCAGCGTTCGCCGTTCGCCGCTGTCCTCCTTGGGCCAGGGCACTCACGAGCATCATCCTTCCTCGTCGGATCCGCTGCTTGGCCGCAGCGACAGAGATGCCGAGCACGCGTGCGACCTCGTTCGCGGGCCACCCTTCTGCGTCGTGGAGCACCACGGCACTCCGGTAGTGCTGGGGGAGATGGATGAGCGCGTCCCGAAGATCGGCTGCGGACTCCGCACGTTCGACCACGGTCGCGGCGTCGACGCTGTAGGCCTCGTCACGCCAGCGGGTCTCCACGTCTTCGACACTGAGCTCGTGCGCGTGATGGCGAGCTCGGTCGATCGCCAAATGGTAGAGGACCTGATGCAGCCAGGTCCGGATCGTCGCTTCGGCCCTGTACTGCTCGCCTCGCTCGAGGGCTCGCACGACCGCGTCACCGACGAGGTCCTCTGCCTCCGCCTCGTTGGCCGTGATCGAGCGTGCGTACCGGTACAGCCCAGGGAGCTCCGCCGCCACTTGGGCGGCGAAGCTCCCGCTCGGCTCGGACGGTCCTTCGGAGACCACGCGGCCAGTCTTGCGCTCAGGCTGCCCGGTGCAAGTGCGAGATCCGGTGCCCTTCGGCGTCGGTGTGCCGAGCCCCGGTCGTCCGGATCCGCAGAACGCTGTAGAGGGGGCAGTACCCGCTGGCCGAGGTCACCACCATCACGGCCGCCACTGCGAGCAACACGATGCCCCAGGCCGTCGTGAAGCCGAGCACACCACTGCCTGCAACCGCCCCTGCTGCGACGACCACCCGGAGGGCTCGGTCCGTCGTTCCCATGTTCTTCTTCATGGCTTGCTCCTTTGCTCGAAACGCTCAGAACCAACACCTCATAGACGAACGAGCCATGAAAAGAGATACATCCCCTGCCCTTATCGACAGGGTGTGCTCTTCGATGTTGGAGAGGATCA
>JAJZZB010000317.1 GCA_021797795.1 Actinomycetes bacterium
CCTCACCGGACTCGAGAACGACGGTCTCGATGTCGGGAACGTCGGTGAAGGTTGGCAGCAGGTATTGGAAGAGGCCTCCGGTGAGATTGACCCCATCTTCGACCTGGACCTCTTCGAGTAGCGCCATGCCAATCCCCTGCACCGCCCCCCCGCTGATCTGCCCCTCGACGGAGCGCGGGTTGATGGCTCGGCCGACGTCATGCGCTGCGACATAGCGAAGCACCGAGATCTTCCCGGTGTCGAGGTCGACCTCGACGTCGCACAGGTGGGTCCCGAAGGTGAAGTCGGGGAACACGCGGTCGGTGGAGAGCTCGGTGTTCTCCACGGCCCGCGTGCCGCTGGGGCCGAAGAAGGTGCCGAACGCCTCGGTCGAGATCTTGCGCCGCCGGCACGACGCGAGCGCGTCGGCGAGCGTCACCGAAGCGGTGGGGCCGACGACGGCTCCGTTCTCCAGACGGAGCGAATCGACCGGATCTCCGAGATCTGCGGAGACAACGCCGAGCAGCTGGTCCTTCAGCATGGAGCTTGCGAGGTAGACGGCGTTTCCCGACATGAGCAACTGGCGGGTGGCCGTGGTGGTGCCGGCGAGCGGGGTGAGGGAGGAGTCTCCGAAGTGCACCGTGACGTCCTCGATCGCCGTGCCGAGCACTTCGGCTGCGATCTGTGCCAGTGAAGATGCTTGGCCGCCGCCGATGTCGGGCACGCCGCAGCGGACGGTCACGGTCCCGTCCACTTCGAGCCCGATCCACGCGGACGCCGAGTCGTTGAGCCAGACCATGCGTCCGTAGGACTGCATGTTGGAGGCGATGCCACGCCCGACCGCCATGCGAGGCCCCGAGGGCGGCGCCTTCGAGCCGGCCCGTTCGAGCACCGCGTCGATCGTCTGAGGGAGCAGGACCTCGGTCTCGATCCGCTGGCCGACCGGGAGCACGTCGCCCCGCACGAGGGCGTTGCGCTTCCGGATCTCAGCGGGGGGGATCCCGAGGCGCTGGGCGAGCCGGTTCATCTGCGACTCGTACGCGAGCACCACCTGCATCCCCCCGAACCCCCGGAACGCCGACGTCGGGGGGTTGTTCGTGTACGCACAGCGCGCGCGCAGCCGGACCGCCCCGGTGCGATAGGGGCCGCAGGCGTGGACCGAGGAGTAGAGGAGGACGAGGGCGGACAGGTACGCGTACGCTCCGCCGTCTGCGAGGATCTCGATGTCGTGCCCGAGGATCGTCCCGTCCGCACGTGCCGCGGTCTTGTAGGACATCTGCATCGGGTGCCGCTTGGCCCTGGCGAGCAGCGACTCGTCACGCGTCCACTGCATCCGGACCGGGCGCCCGGTGCGCCAGGCGGCCAGCGCGACGTACGGCTCCACCGTCATGTCCTCTTTCCCGCCGAACCCTCCCCCGACGTAGGGGGCGATGATGCGGACCTTGGACTCGGGGATGCCGAGCAGCCGGGCGACGTCGCGGTAGTGCTCGATGACCTGGGTCGCGACCCGGACCGTGAGGACCCCTTGGTCGACCCACGCCACGCCGGCTTCGGGCTCGAGGTACGCGTGGTCGACCAGCTGGGTCCGGTAGTCCCCCTCGATCACGACGTCGGCCTCTGCGAGCGCAGCGTCGACGTCTCCTTCGTCGATCCGCCACTCCGCGAGGAGGTTCCCTCCCGGATGGACCTCCGGGGCGCCAGCCGCCAACGCATCCTCGGGGGTCGCGACCACCGGCAGCGGCTCCGTCTCCACCTCGACGAGCTGGCACGCTCTTGCGAGCGCGTCTTCGCTCTCTGCGACGACGAGGGCGATCGGCTCGCCGTGGAACCGGATCCGCTCGGTCGCGAGCACCTCCATGCTGGCCCGGAGCGCGGAGACCCGGACCCCTTGGCCCGGGACGTCGACCCAGATGGTGTTGTGCGGCACGTCCTCGCCGAGGAGCACCGCCACGACTCCCGGCACGCCGAGAGCCTGGGCGACGTCACGACGGACGATCCGGGCGGACGGCACCTGGGCGCGCACGAGCCGCGCGTGCAGCATCCCGGGCAGTGAGAAGTCGCCGGCGTACCGGGTCGTGCCCAGCACCTTCTCCAATTGGTCGTGCCGCGGAAGCGGTCGGTGGACGACGCGTAGCTCGTCGACCTTCGACGTCTTGATCTCAGCGCGGACGAAGGCGTCATCGGGCATTGCCCTCACCTCCTTGTCGGCAGGCGGCTTCGATCGCATCGAGGATCGGCCCGTAGCCCGTGCAGCGGCACAGATTTCCGTTCAGGGCTTCTCGCAACTCCTCGCGCGTGTGTGTGCGCCCGTCGGACACGAGCGCGGCCGCGGCGACGATCATCCCGGGGGTGCAGAAGCCGCACTGCGCCGCGTGATGCTCGTGGAAGGCTCGCTGCAAGGAGGAGAGAGCTCCATCATCGTCGCGCAAGCCGGACGCGGTCGTGATCGAGGCTCCTGTGACCTGTGCAGCGAGGACGATGCAGCTCGACACCGGATCGCCATCCACGAGCACCGTGCAGGCACCGCAGATCCCTTCGCCACATCCGTACTTCGGGTCGGTGACGTTGACCACGTCCCGCAGCCACCTGAGCAACGTGAGATGCGACGGGCCGATTGACGTCATCTCACGTCCGTTGACCACGAAGG
>JAJZZB010000318.1 GCA_021797795.1 Actinomycetes bacterium
CGCCGCACGGGTGAAGGAGCGCTTCGGCGACGTGGTCGACCGGTTCAGCTTCTACGCCCCCTACCAGATGGTCCCTGGCCGCTGGGCCGAGGTGCTGGCGGGCTTCCGCTCCTGAGACAGGCTCCTCAGGCGACGACGTTGACGAGCTTGGGGGGACGGGCGACCACGCGACGGGGGGCCGCCCCGCCGAGGAGCTCGACCACCTTGTCCGAGGCAAGGGCGAGCGCCGTCGCCTCGTCCTCGCCGATGGCGGCCGGCACCTCGATCCGGTCGCGCACCTTGCCGTTCACCTGGACGACCATCGTGACTCTGTCGGCGACGAGGTAGGCGGGGTCTGCCACCGGCCAGGCCTGGACGTGGACGTGCCCGCCGTAGCGGCGCTCGTACGCCTCGGCCGCGAGATGCGGGGCGAAGGGCGCCAGCAGCTCGAGCAGGGTGCGGACGGCCTCGTCGACCGCGGCGGCGTCGGTGCTGGCATGGACGTGCCTGTAGATGCTGTTGGTGAGCTCCATGAGGGCGGCGACGGCCGTGTTGAAGCCGTACCGCTCGATGTCGGCGCTCACCCGGGCGGTCGTCGAGTGGATCTCCCGGCGCAGTGCGTCGGGTCCGCCGGCATCGGGGGCGCCGGCGGTGGAGGTGACCTCGCCGACGGCGAGGCGCCAGACGCGCCCCAGGTAGCGCGAACAGCCTTCGACGATCTCGTCGGTCTGGTCGCTCCAGTCGATGTCCTCGACCGGGGGCCCGGCGAAGAGGTGGAAGAGCCGGAGGGCGTCAGCCCCGACGCGCTCGAAGTACTCGTTGGGCGAGACGACGTTGCCCCGAGACTTCGACATCGCCCGGCCGCCGAGACGGATCATCCCCTGGCAGAACAGCTGGGCGAAGGGCTCGCGGATCTCCTTCGGGCCGATGCCGACGTCGCCGAGGGCCCGCGTGTAGAAGCGGGCGTAGAGCAGGTGCAAGATGGCGTGGGTGATGCCGCCGATGTAGCGGTCAACCGGCATGTACTTGCGGACCGCCGTCAGGTTGAGCGGCCTCTCCTCTTCGCGGGGGTCGGCGAAGCGCATGAAGTACCACGAGGAGTCGACGAAGGTGTCCATGGTGTCGGTCTCCCGTACCGCCGGGCCGCCACAGATGGGACAGGTGGCGTGGAGGAAGCCCTCGTGGCTCTTCAGCGGCGACTCGCCGGTCGGGCGGAACTCGACGTCTTCGGGGAGCAGGACGGGGAGCTCGGACTCGGGGACCGGGACGATCCCGTCGATCGGGCAGTGGACGACGGGGATCGGGCAGCCCCAGTAGCGCTGCCGGCTGATCAGCCAGTCGCGCAGTCGGTAGTTGACCATGCGATGCCCGACCCCGCCCTCCTCGAGGAACTCGATGGCCTTCGCCTTGGCCTGCTCATTGTCGAGCCCATCGAGGAAGCCGGAGTTCACGTGCGGACCGTCGCCGCTGTAGGCGCCGTCACCGGCGAAGTCGGCCGGTGGCTCGACGGTGCGCACGACCGGCAGCCCGTAGGCCTTGGCGAAGTCGTAGTCCCGCTGGTCCTCCGCCGGCACAGCCATGATCGCCCCGGTGCCGTAGCTGCCGAGGACGTAGTCCGCCACGTACAGCGGGACGGGCTCGCCGGTGAATGGGTTGACGACGTGGGAGCCGGTGAAGGCCCCCCGCTTGTCGAGGGCGCCCTCGGACGAGAGCCGCTCGATGTCGGACGAGCGCTTGGCCCGCTCCAGGAGCTCCCGGACCTCTCCCTCCTGGTCGCCCGTCGTCACGAGCTCGACGAGAGGGTGCTCGGGAGCGAGCACGGCGTAGGTCATCCCGAAGCCGGTATCGGGCCGGGTCGTGAAGACCTCGACAGAGAGTTCGGGTTGCTCGCACACTGCCATCTTGAATTGGGCGCCCCCGCTCCGGCCGATCCAGTTCCGCTGCATCGTCTTCACCCGCTCGGGCCAGTCCAGCGCGTCGAGGGCGTCGAGCAGCTCCTCGGCGTAGCGGGTGATGCGGAAGAACCACTGCTCGAGGTTCCTCCGCTCGACGACGTCCCCGGAACGCTCGCAGGTGCCGTCGGGGAGCACCTGCTCGTTGGCGAGCACCGTCTGGCAGCCTGGGCACCAGTTGACCGGCGCCTCGGCGCGGTAGGCCAGACCTTCACCTAGGAGAGCCTGGAAGATGACCTGGTTCCACTTGATGTAGTCCGGGTCGTGGCTGCGGAGCTCCCGGCGCCAGTCATAGACGGCGCCGAGACGCTGCACCGAGCGCTTCAGCTCGGCGATGCGCGCCTCGGTGTACTCCCGAGGATGAGCCCCACCCTTGATGGCGGCGTTCTCGGCGGGTAGGCCGAACGAGTCGAAGCCGAAGGGCGAGAGCACGGCTTCGCCCTTCATCGTGCGGTAGCGCACCAGCACGTCGCCAAAGGTGTAGTTGCGGACGTGTCCCTGGTGAGCCCGGCCGCTCGGGTAGGGGTACATGCAAAGGACGTACGACGCAGGGCGGGGGTCGTCAAGGTCAACCCGATAGGTGCCCTCGTCCTCCCATCGGCGCTGCCAGCGCGCCTCTACCTCCTGGACGTCATATGCGTCGGACATGAAGCGAATTTAGTGGCTGCGCTGAGGGCCCTCGT
>JAJZZB010000319.1 GCA_021797795.1 Actinomycetes bacterium
GGGAGCCTCCCGCTCCTCGAAGCCTCTGGTCGCGGGCACGGGCCGGCCCTCTCCATAGGCTTCCAAGTTGAGGGCGATCTCGACCGCACCGGCGCCGAGATGGGCCGCCACCTCGTGGGCTCGCCACAGCGCACACCCCGTCAGCGCATCGGGTGGCGTGACCTCCAAGGCTTCGAGGAACGCCGCAGCTTCGACGGCAAAGCCGTCGGAGGGACGGCCAGCAACAGGTTCATCGCTCATGGCGAACAGGCTAGGCAGGAGATAGTTCAGGGTTACCCGAATCGTCTTTGCGGCAACGGCTTCGACCGAGTCGTGGCCGCCGCCGCGAATGTCGGGGGGTCGGCGCCGACGTCCCAGGGCTCAGCGTGCTACCAGACGCGGCGTGGCTCGCCATGGTCGGGTGTGACGGCAAGGTGCCGGCGGCTGTGCCGGCTGCTCGACGAGCACCGTGTCCTCACCAGTGCCCAGGCCGCCGCCACCCGCCCGGGCCTGCCGTGGACGGTGCTCGCCGCCATCGGCACCGTCGAGTCCGACAACGGCACCTCGACGCTCCCCGGTGTGAGATCGGGGGCCAACGCTGCCGGTGCGAAGGACCGATGCAGATGCTCGGCCCGACGTTTGCCGCCTACAACCAACCCGTCCCGACCGGCGGCTCCAACCCGCCGTCGCCCTACGACCCGGTCGACGCGGTGTACGCGGCGGCGCGGATGCTGTGCGCCAACGGCGCGGCCAACGGCGCCGACATCCCCGGCTCGGTGCTCGCCTACAACCACAGCCGAAGCTACGTCGCCGAGGTCCTCTCCCTCGCCCACTCCTACGCCCAGACCCAGGCCCAGACCGTCGCCGCGGGCACCGCCGGCGCGGTCGCGCTCGACTGGGCGCTCGCCCAGGTCGGCACGCCGTACATCTGGGGTGGGGAGACTCCCGCGGTCGGCTTGGACTGCTCCGGGCTCACCCAAGCCGCCTACCGCGTCGCCGGCATCCAGCTGCCCCGCACCGCCCAGGAGCAGTACGACGCGGGACCACCGGTGCCGGCCGGAGCACCCCTTCAACCCGGCGACCTCGTCTTCTTCGGACAAGGCGCAACCGACGTCACCCACGTCGGGGTCTACGCCGGGGTCCAAGACGGCCAGAGCGTCATGGTCGACGCGCCGCACAGCGGTGCCGAGGTCCGCGTCGAGCCGTTCCCGTCAAGGATCGGCGCGGCGTGGGGAACCGACAGCTACCTCGGCGCTACCCAGCCGGTGTGATCGGAAGCGGCGGCCGCTGGATCGTCTCGCTGCGATGCTGAGCGATGAGGCGTTTGATCCGCGCCTGTTCGACGAAGGGCAACCGTTTGAGCTCGGGAAGCCGCTTTTGCAGTTCACCTGGGGCGAATGCTGCCAGCTCCCGGGCGCGTGCATCGAGGGGAAGCACGTGCTGGCTGAGGGAATCGACTGCAGCTCGCAGTCCCTCGCTGAGGGTGCTGGATCGCCCGGCGGCGATGATGAAGGCGAGCAGCCACACGGCCGCCATGGGCTCGCCACGAAACACCGCGATGGCACCGAACCCAGAGGCGTTGTCGGTCCCGGTGAATGAGTCGGCGATGCGGGTGAACGCCGTGATCCCATCGAGCATGATCCGGGCCAGGGTGCGACTGGCCGTCAGCTCGTCGTCGGATGCGGATCTCATGGTCTCGATGAGCGCTGGAAGGCTCCCGTAGCGAGAGAAGGCTTCGAGGCCCTCGCCAGCAGGCCCGTCGAGCCACGGCGGGAGGCCGCCCCGGGGCCGTCGCCCCCGGTCGAGACCGATCATCCGCTCGACGTGGGGCGCGTCTTGCTCCAGGCGTGCCGTAGATCCCTCGTCGCCGAGGACGAGACCGATCGCGAGGGCCATGGCCCGCTCGCGGTCCTCGCGGCGCTGCCGGCCGTAGCGCGGGGGTGCATTCGCTCCCCGCTTCCCCGCGAGCACCCGGCCGATCTGTTCGAGGGCTTCCCAGGTCGCCTCCTCACCGGTGGCATCCGGGCTTCGGCGCTTGTCCACCTCTTTCACCATCGCCGCGAGAGAAGCCTCCAAGACGGCGACGATCGAGGCGCGCACTCGCTGGGTCTCGATCGGGAAACCCTCGAAGAACAGACCGACACGCGCCAGGTCGGGGTCTTTCGTCTTGGTCCTCAGCTGGAGGAGGGCCCCGAGCTGATCCCGGGCTTCGGCCGGGTAGGTCCATTCCGGGCGCCTTCCTCGCTGACCGGTGCGCTGCGCCTTCGGAAGCAGGCCCTCGTGTCGCCAGAACTCGAGGGTGCGCGCCGTCACCGCCGGGTCGTCGAGCGCCGCCAGCAGATCAGCCGTGGTGACCCGATCAGTACCCTCACTCACATCGGCGTTATCTTGTAGTCCCACTGCCTGCCCTCGTAACTTGCGTTCTGTGCGAATCGGCCTGATTGTGCTGAGTAGAGCGCATCTCGGCGGTTACCCTAGTCCGCAACGACCGTCGAACCTACGGTCAAGTTCGCTCAGTGAGAGGCTCGAAGCGATGGCACTCGGTGATCACATCTACGTCGAGCGGGGTCTGTACACCCATCACGGCGTCGACCTGGGCGACGGCTGGGTCATCCACTTCTCGTC
>JAJZZB010000077.1 GCA_021797795.1 Actinomycetes bacterium
GCGAAGAACTCCCTTCTCTACGCCCTGTTGTTCGTCGTGTTGAACCTCCGGCTCCTCGAGTCCTTCGAGCGGGCCATGAGAGACACCGCCGCTCGTGAGGGACAGCGGCGTCGGCGCCGGCGGAGACGAGCGGCCGGCGAGCCCGTCGGTGAGAAGAACAGCGTCGAGATCTTCGTCCCCCCTGACTGAGCCCCGCCGTCTCGGCGGGCCAGCTCGAGGACTACCGGAGGGCTCTTGCGACACGCGTCCCGAGGCGGGCACCGGGCCCTCGGTGGGCGCGGTGGTTACAGCCTCGTGGTCTACTCACCACGGCGCAGAGCGGCACCGTCCACTTCGGTGAAGTCGAGGGCGGACTTCGGTGAAGTCCATCGGGTGGAGGTGAGCGGACTCGAACCGCCGACTTCCACGTTGCGAACGTGGCGCTCTACCAACTGAGCTACACCCCCGGGTGGATCGGGCCGTGCCGACCGTTCCGGCGCGCCCAGTGTACCGAGGTCATGCCGATCCTCCGAGAGTGGTCCCGGATCCTCAGGGGCGCGGCGAAGGATACTTCGGTGAGGCAGAAGTCGGTCGTCAGCGACCGGCGGAGACGAGCTCCCGTTCGCGCGAGGTGTCGGCTCCGGGCACAGACCAGCAGCTGCCGCCCATGCGAGGGCGGGGAGCCGGTAGCGGCAGTCCGCCCCTCAGGTGACGAGCCTCGTCGAGGGCCATCGCCATCTCGCGCCTCGCCTCAAGCGCCACGACCTTCTGGACACGCTCCACGGCCAGTTGGTGGAAGTACGCCAGCAGGCCGAGATACGCGACGAGAGCGAGGACGCTCGCGACGGCAAGGTAGAAGAAGACCGACACGCCGAAGCCAAGTGCCAACGAGACCAGCGTGGCGGCCAGTAGGAGCGCGACAACGCGTCGGCGACGGATGGTGGTGGCGTGAGACACGAAGGGACCGAGTTCTGGCCCAGGCGGGCTGGCTGTCCCGCCGAGCGAGACGCTGCCTGCGTCGGAGCTGAAGGTCACGTCTGGTTGATCGTGGGCTAGCCGCCGGGCGGCGGCGGAGAAGCCGATCGGCGCGCTGGCTTTGCGGCCGTTCTCCGCCCGCAGCCAGTCGCCAGATAGTCGACGGAGCCCGTGGCTGAACGAGGTGACCGATGAGATCGCCTCTCGCTCACGCAGCTTCCGCACAGCCATCGGGGTAAGTGCTGCCACCCACACGATTGCCAGGAGCACCAAGACCAACATGTGCACGCTCCTCGTACGTCCCTTGCTTCTCGGGAAACCCTACAAGAGAATCCCTTGCGATTAGTGGATTTCGGAGCGTCGCCAGCTGCCTGATCTTCCGCCCGTCTTCTCCCACAGGCACAGATCACCGATCGACATCGACCGGTCGGCCGACTTGCACATGTCGTAAATCGTCAGCGCAGCGACGGCACACGCTGTCAGCGCCTCCATCTCGACGCCTGTGCGGTCGACGGCCTCGACCTGAGCCTCCACTTCGACCTGATCGTCGCCGATGGTGAAGTTGATGAAGACTGCCCCCACCAGTAGTGGGTGGCAAAGCGGGATGAGTTCGGCAGTTCGCTTCGCCGCCTGGATGCCCGCGATGCGAGCCGCCCCCAGCACGTCACCCTTGTTGATGGCGTTGGAGGCGATCGCTACGGTCGTCTCCGGAAGCATCTTGACCCTGCAGCGGGCCAGTGCCCGCCGATGGGTGGTCTCCTTCGGGGTGACGTCGACCATCCGCGCCCTTCCCAGAGGGTCGAGATGAGTCAGGCCACGCTCGGACATCGGGTGGGCAGTCTAAATGGCGGGCGGGGCGCGCGTCGGGCCACCCCCACGACCAGGGATAACGTCCGCAGGAGTCGCTCAACCGCCGATCTGGCTCATGGAACGAGAGGGCCGCACGAAGTCAATTCGGCCGATGCGGTGGCCTGACCACTTCATGAGCACGGCGCCCTTGAGGAGCTCGGCGAGCTCGGAGTCGCTGGTACCGCTGCGCAGCGGTCCTCGCAGGTCGAGGTCCTCGGTGGCGAAAAGGCAGGTCAAGAACTTGCCCTCAGCCGTCATGCGCACCCGGTCGCAGTCGCCGCAGAAAGGTTTGGTCACCGAGGGGATGACCCCGATCTCGCCTCCGCCGTCGAGGTATCGCCACCGTGACGCCGGCTCGGCACCGTGTGCCACTGCCTCCAAGGGGAAGACAGCGTCGATCGCTGCGACGATCTCTTCGGCCGGCACGACCTGGGCGAGCGTCCAGGTTCCCGAGGCGTCGAGCGGCATGTACTCGATGAAACGGATCTGGACCCGGCGCTCACGCCCGAAGGCGGCGAAGTCGAGCACCTCGTCCTCGTTCTTGTGCCGGACGACCACGACGTTCACCTTCACGGGATCGAGGCCAGCGGCGACCGCCGCGTCGATGCCCTCGAGCACATCCTCGAGGACGTCACGCCGGGTGATTTCGAAGAACCGCTCGGGCCGGAGGGAGTCGAGGGAGACGTTGACCCTGCTGAGGCCGGAGTGGCGGAGCAGTTCGGCGTGCCGGGCGAGAGACGAGCCGTTCGTCGTGAGAGAAACCTCGAGAGGGCGGTCGTCGGGTGTCCTCAGAGCCGACAGCATCTGGACCAGGCGATGCAGGTCGCGCCTCACCGTCGGTTCGCCTCCGGTGAGGCGCACCGACTCGATCCCGAGATCCTCGACGAACAGCCGAGCGACGCGGGTGATCTCCTCAAAGGTGAGCAGCTCCTGACGGGGAGCGAACTGCATCCCCTCTTCGGGCATGCAGTAGACGCAACGGAAGTTGCAGCGGTCCGTGATGGAGATGCGCAGATCTCGCGCGACCCGGCCGAAGGTGTCCACGAGCGGGCCCTGAGCGGTCGTGGACACCTCGTTCACACCGCAAGCCTAGGCAGAACCTTCGAGCGGCGGGTCCCCCCGGGCCCTGAAAGCGCCCGACCGGCTCAGGCGAGGCTGTCGAGCAGCAGCACCGCCACGCGCTCGCCTTCCTCGACCGGATTGCCGGCCGGAACGAGTGTGAGCGAATTGGCCGCCACGAGACCGGACAGCTGGTGGGACTGCTGCCCACCGGCGGACCTGACGACGAGACGCCCGCCCTCGTCGATGCGGGCGACCGTCCGAACCAGGTTCAGCCGACCGTCCCGGCTCGGCGACAGTCGCTCACCGGCCACGGCCGCGACCGGTCGCCGGACGGCCGGCTCCTGCCCCGCCATCCGGCGCAACGCCGGAAGGGCGACCACGTGGTAGCTCACGACCGCCGACACCGGGTTGCCGGGGAGCCCGAAGAAGGCGGCGGTCCCTGGCCGGTCGGTGCGGGGCAGCCACGCCAGCGCCAGGGGCTTCGCCGGCCGGATGGCCACCGCCAGCTCGAAGGACTCGCCACCCGTTCGGGTCGCCAGCTCGTCGAGGACCACCTTCACGAAGTCGAACTCGCCCTTTGAGACGCCGCCCGAGGAGAGCACGACGTCGCACGAGGCTCGGCCTCGCTCGAGCGCTTCGGAGACGGCTGCTCTCGTGTCCGCCACCGGTCCGAGATCAACGGTCGGGTAGCCGTCGCGTCGCACCAGCGCGAGCAGGGTCGCACGGTTCGAGTCCCGTATCTGCCCCGGCCTGAGAGGCGCGCCGTCCTGGACGAGCTCGTCGCCGGTCGACATCACGCCGACCACGGGTTTGCGGAAGACCGGGATCGAAACCCTGCCGACGCTTGCCAGCATGCCGAGGTGTGCCGGCTGCAGAAGGCTGCCGGCAGCGAGCGCCAGCGCACCTGCCTCGAGGTCGGATCCCGCAGGCCGGACGTTGGCCGAGATGGCGACCTCGTCGAGGATCCGCACCCGTCCCTCGCCGGCAGGTTCGCTCCGCTCGACGATCGCCACAGCGTCGGCCCCCGGGGGCATGGGGGCACCGGTCATGATCTGGAGGGCCTGACCGGGCCCGAGCGGCTCGGCGGGCGGCTCGGCGCCCGCAGGGAGCACGCCGACGACCTCGAGCTCGACGGGGGCTCGGGCGGTGTCCTCGGAGCGGACGGCGTAACCGTCCATGGCGGTGTTCGGGAAGGGCGGGATGTCCTCAGTGGCGACGACGTCCTCGACGAGTACCGTTCCGAGGGCCTCGGCGAGAGGGATCTCGAGTGTCTCGAGCGTCCGGCAGCGCTCCAGCACGAGTCGCTGCACGGCCTCGAGCGGCAGCATCGGCTCGTCGGCATGGACGTGATCCGGTCCGTCAGGATGATGGTGGTGGGGCATCGGTCCCTCTCCTGCCTTCGTCGATATACTTAGCACTCGACCCACGAGAGTGCTAATCGGTTCGACCGGCCGGGAGAGGCTGAGGATGCCCACGTATGAATACGCATGCAGGAAGTGCGGGGAGCACCTGGAGGTGGTGCAGTCCTTCTCCGACTCACCGCTGACGGAGTGCCCAGCGTGCGGAGGGGAGCTGCGCAAGGTCTTCGGGAACGTCGGAATCGTCTTCAAGGGCAGTGGCTTCTACAAGACCGATAGCCGCTCTGGCTCGAAAGCCTCCGTGCCGGCCAAGAGCTCCGACTCCGACGCCGCCAGCGACTCGGCGGCCTCCTCAGCTGGCAGCAAGGAGCCCTCGAGCCCGAAGAGCGAGCAGGCGCCGGCCGCAGCCGCGTCCTGAACCGATCCTCGGAGCTATGCGGGGGGCGTCCGGCCGAGTGAACGCACCGACGGCACCACCCGGGCGTCCCACAGTCGCGGGGGGTCGAAGTGGTGTCCGACGACGCGACCCTCGCCGAGGCGCCTGAGGAATCCACCGGGGCCGTCGAAGGGCGCCATCTCGGCGTACACCGCTCCGATCGCCTCGGGAACGTGGGCGTCACTGCCCCCGCCGGCGGTGGCTCCGACTCGGGCGCAAGCTGCCCCCGCTTCGTCGTTGAGCGACTCGGAGGACGTCTTGGCGTTCCGGACCTCGACTATGTCGATGAGACCCTCGCCCGCCAGGCGCTCGATCACCCCGGCGGCGAGCCGGTGGCGCATGGGATCGGTCGGGTGGGGGATGTAGACGAGCCCCCCCTGACTCCGCACCGCCCGGACAGCCTCGCTCGCCGAGCGACACCCGGCCGGTATGGGCTCGACGAGGAAGAGGCCGATCACCTCGCCCTCCGGCGTTCGCTGCTCCTGACCGACGACGACCAGGCAGTCGAGCTCTGCCTGGAGGCGCTGCGCCCCAGAGACAGTCGAGTGGTCGGTGATGCAGACGGCGTCGATGCCGGCCTCCTCGATCGCCAACGCGAGCTCGTCAGGTCGTGTTGTCGAGTCGCCGGACCACATGGTGTGGACGTGGCAGTCGACTCGGAGAGCGTCCGGAGCGGACCGGGGGAGTGCGAGATGGGGGTGACGGGCGACCGCCGCGGCGGTCGGCGACCGCATCTCGTTACTCCCCGGCGACCGAGACGTCGTCGATGGCGAGGGTGAGACCGGCGGCCGAGCCCGGCAGCCACTCGAGATCGGAACCGACGTGGCGGACGTGCTGGAGCATGCGCTGGAGCGTCGAGGCGATCGTCATCTCACGCACAGGCTCGGCGAGCTCGCCTCCTTTGATGATGAGGCCCTCGGCACCGACGGAGAAGTCGCCGCTCACCGGGTTCACGCCCGAGTGCACCCCCGTGATCGACTGGACGAGCAGGCCGTCGCCCACCTCCTTTACGATCTCCTCCTGGCTGAGCGTCCCCGGAAGGAGCGAGACCGCCCTCGCCCCGACGCCGGGGGTCGTGCGGTAGCCGCCTCGCACGGCCGAGCCGGTCGACTTGGTCCCCGCGACCCTGGCCGCGTGGCTGTCGTAGAGGTAGCCGAGCAGGCTGCCGCCGGCGATGAGCTCGTTGCGCCGGGTCGCGAGCCCCTCGGCGTCGACGGCGGTGGCCCCGAGCGCCCGAACGTCGGTCGGGTCGTCGACGAGGTTCAGCTGTGACGAGCCGACCTCCTCCCCGAGACGCCCGGCGAACAGGCTGCGGCCCTTCGAGACCTCTTCTCCCGAAAGCGTGCTGGCGAGGACGCCGAGCACCGTGGCGGTGACCCGGCGGTCGAGGACGACCGTGAGATGCGAGCTACGCGGCTTTCTCGCGCCGAGCATCCGGGTCGCGCGCTCCACCGCGTCGGCCGAGCATGTCTCGACGTCGAGGTCGTCAGAGGACCTGCCAACCGAGTAGCCGAACCCCGTCTGAGTCTCGTCTCCCTCCCCGGCGATGGCGTAGACGAAGAGGTAACAGGTCGAGCGCCTGCTGGAGGAGGCGAGACCGGTGGAGGTGGCGATGGCGGACTCGCTCATGGCATCGGCGTAGTCCGAGCTCACGACCTGTCGGATCCTCGGGTCTCCCGCCCGGACCCTGCGCTCGAGATCGAGGGCGAGTTCCACCTTGGACTCGGTGGGCAGGAACGCCAGCTCCTCCCTCCACAAGTCGAGCTCCGCGGGCGCCACCCCGTCGGGTCGGGCGAGGCCGGCATGCTCGTCGAGCGTCGCGTAGGCGGCGTTGTCCCGGGCGGCGGCCAGCGCCTCGCGGGCTCCTTGGTCATCCAGCGCGCCGACCCAGGCGAAGCCCTGACGGCGGTCTCGCACGACCCGCACGCCGATGCCGGCGGACTCGGCCGATGCCAGCTGCTCGATCTCGCCGCCGTAGACGCGGATCGAGGTCTCCCGACCTCTCGAGACGTAGGCCTCCACCGCCTCGCCGGCGGCCGAGTCCGCCTGCTCGGCGACCGCCCGTGCCAGGTCGATCAGCTCAGGCACCGGCCGTCCCGCCGATCGTCACGCCCGTGATCCGCAGGGTCGGCTGCCCGCAGCCCACCGGGACCGATTGCCCATCCTTGCCGCAGGTGCCGGGGGACATGTCGAAGTCGTTCGCCACCGCGTCGATCTTGCCGAGCACGTCGGGCCCGTTGCCGATCAGGTTCGCGTCGCGAAGCGGCTCCGTGATCCGGCCGTTCTCGATCAGGTACGCCTCGGTCATCCCGAAGACGAAGTCGCCCGTGGCGGTGTTGACCTGGCCACCGCCGAGGTGGGCGATGTACACGCCGCGCGGCGTCGCCGCCACGATCTCGTCCGGGTCCTCTGATCCGGGCAGGAGGAAGGTGTTGGTCATCCTCACCATCGGCAAGTCCTGGTAGCTCTCTCGTCGCCCGTTTCCAGACGAGGCCCGCCGCTTCTTCCTCGCGCTGAGGGCGTCCCACATGTAGTCCACGAGGACGCCGTTCTCGATGAGGACGTTGCGCTGGGCCGGGTGGCCCTCGTCGTCGATGGCGAGGCTGCCCCAGTTCGGTCCGGCGGTGCCGTCGTCCACGAGGGTGACGAGCGGGCTCGCCACCTGCTCGCCGATGCGGCCGGTGAAGACCGAGCTGTCCTTCACGATGTGGTCCGCCTCGAGCCCGTGCCCGCAGGCCTCGTGGAAGAGCATCCCTCCCGATCCCCGCCGCAGCACGATCGGCACGACACCTGCCGGTGCCGGCCGGGCGGTGAGCTTGGTGACCGCCCTGCGCGCCGCCTCGTCGGCCACCTCCTCGACCGACCGCTGCTCGAACAGTTCGAAGCCGACGGTGAGGGCGGCCGTCTCGTAGCCCGTCTGCATGCCGGTGTCGCCCGATGCCACGCAGACGACCGAGAACCGTGTCCGGACCCGGTCGTCGCCGGTCAACAGTCCGTCGGAGTTCGCCACCTGGATGCGGCGACGGGTGTCCCCGTAGCCGGCGCTCACCTGCACGATCGAGTTGCTCTTGGAGCGGGCGACGTCGTCCGCCCGGAGCAGGAGCTCCACCTTCGTCCCCTTGGGGACCTCGCTCGGGAGGACGAGCACCTCGTTTGGCGACCGGACCGTCGTCAGCTCGAGGGCGACCCTGCGCACGCCGCCACCGCCCTGGCGGGCGACCGCGGCTGCGGCTTCGGCCGCCGCCGCGAGTCCGGCCTCGGAGAGGTCGGAGGTGTGGGCGAAACCGGTCGTGTCCCCGACGACGACGCGGATGCCGGCGCCGCGGTCGTGGCCGGAAGAGAGCTCCTCCACCCTGCGGTCGTCGAGCGCGATGCCGGTGGTGGTGCGGTCCTCCACGAAGACCTCGGCGAAGTCGCCGCCATGGCGCAGGGAGGACGAGAGGACCCGCTCGAGCACGTCGGGCTCGACGAGCGAGGGTTCGGTGAGGGTCATGACGCTCTTTTGCAGCTCCTCCTTCGCCGCAGCCACCTCGGTCAGTTCCGGGCGCCGGCGAGCCCCGTATCGTACCGGGGAGTCTGGTCCGACGGTCCCGGGCGAGTTCAAGCCAGGTTGGCCGTGCGCGGGTAGGAGACGGCCGGATCGGTGAGGACGTTGACGAGGTAGGGCACCCCCGAGTCGAACGCCCGGTCGAGCGCCGGCCCGAGCTCGGAGGGCGACGACACCGTCTCACCGGCGCCGCCGAGCGCCGCCACGATCTCGTCGTAGCGGGTCTCCTGGCGGAGGTCGGCAGCGACGTCGTAGCCGTAGAAGAAGCGCATCGGGTGCTTCTCGAGGCCCCAGATCCCGTTGTTGCCGAGCACCATCACGACCGGGAGCCGGTGACGCACGAGGGTATCCACGTCCATCGCCGAGAAGCCGAACGCGCCGTCGCCGAAGCAGGCGACGACCTGGCGGTCGGGGTGGGCGAGTCGCGCCGCGATCGAGTAGCCGAGGCCGCTGCCGAGGCAGCCGTAGGGACCGGGCTCGAGGAAGCAGCCGGGCTGGTAGGAGTCGACGAGGCGCCCCGCGTAGCTCACGAAGTCTCCGCCGTCACCGATGACGACGGCATCGCGCTCGAGGCGGCGACCCAGCTCGCCGTAGACGCGAGCAGGGTGGATCGGGTCCGTGTCGGACTCGAGCTCCACGCGTTCGGCCTCCCGGCGTGCGCGCTCGGTCTCGCGCAGCCGGGCGAGCCACTCCTCCTTCATGCTCGCCGGCTCGGTACGGGCGGCGAGCTGCTCGAGCACCACCCGCAGGTCGCCGACGATCGTGCAGGCTGTCTCGGCGTGGGCGGCGCGGCGCTCGGGGGAGTCGACCACGTGGACGATCTCGGCACCCTCGAAGCGGCCGAAACCGAGCCGGAAGTCCAGAGGAGCGCCGACGACGACGACCAGATCCGCTTGCTTCCACAGCGGGCGGGCCCTCGAGAAGGCGAGCTCGTGGTCGGCCGCCAGAAGACCCCGGCCGAGCCCGTTTGCGAACACCGGGAGGCGGCTGGTCTCCGCCAGCTCCAGCAGCGCCTGCTCGCCATGGGCGAAGTAGAGGTCGCTGCCGGCGACGAGCACCGGTCGCTCGGCCCGCGACAGCAGCGAGGCGGCGAGGTCGAGATCGCCCGAAGTCACCGGAGCCTCGGGCTTGAGGGCGGTGAGGTCGGGAGTCTCGGCATGACCGCCGAGCACGTCGAGCGGGAGGTCGACGAAGGAGGGGCCCCGGTGCGGGCTTGTCGAGGCGCGCCATGCCTCCAGGACCTCGGCCGGGATCGCTGCCGTGTCGGTCGCGGTGACGGCCCGCTTGCAGACAGACCGGACGATCGGCACGTGGTCCAGCTCCTGCAGCGACCCGGCGCCCCAGCGATGCTGCGGGGCTCTGCCCGCCAGCACGAGGAGTGGTGAGCCGTTGAGGAAGGCGCCGGTCAGCGCGCTCACCCCGTTGGTGACGCCAGGGCCGGCGGTGAGGGCAGCGAGGCCGGGCGACCGCGTCGCCTTCGCCATGCCCTCGGCGGCGAAGACCGCCGTCTGCTCATGGCGGACGTCGATGATCCGCCACCCGAGCGCGTGGGCGGCGTCGAGGAGGGGGAAGATGTGGCCTCCCGAGAGGGTGAACAGCGTGTCGAGACCTGGCTCGACGCGCAACAGCGCCTCGAGGGCCAGCTGACCGCCGTGATGGGTCGCGGTGTCCGTCACGAAGACCAGGCTAGGCCGAGGATCCACCAATTTCCCGGGGGACATCGGTACCATCCGACGAAAGGCGATGGGCCAGGAGGCGATCGAGATGGACGAGACCCAGGCCGCAGAAGAGGAAGGCGCCGCAGCCGCCACGCCGATCTTCAGCGTCTACCGCCGGGGATACGACCCGGAACAGGTCGACCGCTACGTCACCGATCAGCAGCGCCGTCTCGACGAGGCGCTGCACAGGGCCTCGGAGTCCGAGCGCAAGCTCGCCGCCGCGGTCGGCCAGTTGCGGGAGCTCCACAGGCGCGTCGCCGTCTACGAGAGCGAAGCCCGAAGCGCTCAGCCTCCTGCCCTCGACACCCTCGGGGAGAGGGTGCAGCGGATCTTGCAGGAGGCCTGGGAGGGCGCCTACAACCTCCGCCAAGAGGCCGAGCGCGAGGTGGGCGAGATGCGCGACCAGGCTCAGCGCGAGGTCGAGGCGCAGCGGGAGCAGGCGGAGAAGGACGTGCTCGAGCTCCGTGAGGTGGCGAGCAAGGAGGCGGCCGACGTCGTCGACGAGGCGACTGGCCGAGCGCTCGCCATCCGGGACGAGATGGATCGTCGCCGCCAGGCCTACCTCGAGCGGGTCGAGCGTGACCGCCAGCGCTCCGTCTCGCAGCTGACATATCTCTACGATCAGCGCCAGCTCGCCATCTCCGAGCTCGCCCGTCTCCAGGCGACCGTCGAGGCGACGATCGAGGAGATGGTCCACAGCCCGCTCAGCAAGCCGATCGGCGCCGTCGTGGACGCAGCCTCGAGCCGCGGTCCGGCCGACGAGGTGGCCCCCGGCGAGCCGGTTGCCGAGGCGTCCGGCTTCGTCGCTGACGAGGCTCTCCGCCCGACAGAAACGGCCGACGAGGACGGGACGTCTGCGCCGACCGCGCGACCCCAGACGAGCGAGGCGCCCCGCCACGGTGGCAGCCTCTTCGACCAGATCATCGCGGACCCGGAGGTCGCCGATGATC
The DNA here is from genome assembly GCA_021797795.1 of Actinomycetes bacterium. Taxonomy (GTDB): domain Bacteria; phylum Actinomycetota; class Acidimicrobiia; order Acidimicrobiales; family Bog-793; genus JAKACF01. The sequence continues at coordinate 10,875 of JAJZZB010000077.1, forward strand.
CGGCGAACGACGAGGCGGCCGACTCGACTGCTCCCTGGGAGACAGACCAGCCCGCCCCGGGGACGGTCGATGTCTCGGAGGTCCCGACGGGTCCGATGGAGGCGCTCGGCTATGGCTACGGCTACGAGCCACAGGCGGCCGAGGAGACGACGGTGATGGAGGCGGCCGACCCGACGTCCGCACCGGCACCGTCCGAGCCCCGCCAGTACGGCGGTCTCTACGACGCCGAGGCCGACGGCTGGAGGTGAGCCCAGGAATACTTGCTTAGGCAAGTATTGTTGACTCTTGCGGTCCCACCGAGGAGGAGCCGCCATGCCCGCCGTCACCGCCGACACCCTGAGCTTGCCGCGACTCATACAGCTGACGGAGTCCGCATCGCGGCGTCCGGTGCAGCGCGTCGTGGGAACCGTCCGCACCTTCGAAGGGGAGGGCTTTCCGGTCCGGCGTCCGTTCCCGAGCCCGCAGCTTCCGCTTGCAGACCCCTTCCTGCTCCTCGACCACCTGGGCGCCGTCGAGTACGCGCCGGGTGAGGCGAAGGGAGCCCCCTGGCATCCCCACCGGGGCTTCGAGACCGTGACCTACATCATCGACGGCGCGTTCGAGCACCGGGACACGACCGGCGGGGGCGGTCTCATCACCGACGGCGCCACCCAGTGGATGACCGCCGGGGCCGGCATCCTCCACGACGAGATGCCGCCGGAGCAGCTCGTCATGAAGGGCGGCCTGTTCCACGGAATCCAGCTGTGGGTGAACCTGCCGGCGAACCTCAAGTGGACGCCACCGCGTTACCAGCCGATCGAGGCAGCCGACGTCGCTCTTGTCTCCAGCCCGGACGGAGGCGCGCTCGTGCGTGTCATCGCCGGCGAGCTCGGCGGCCACAAGGGGCCGGGACAGACCTGGACGCCGATCACGCTCGCCCACGTCTCGGTCTCGCCGGGCGCCCAGGTCGACCTGCCGTGGGACCCGGGCTTCAACGCCCTCGCCTACTCGCTCGCCGGCAACGGCTTTGCCGGCTCGGAGCTCCGTAGCCTGCCGGAGGGTCAGATGGCCGTCTTCGGCGACGGGGGAGCCCTGCGCGTCACCGCCGACCGGGTACAGGACGGGCGGGGCACCGGCAACTGGGAAGTGCTCGTCCTCGGCGGGAGGCCGATCAGTGAGCCGGTCGCCCGCTACGGGCCCTTCGTCATGAACACCCGGCAGGAGATCCTGCAGGCGCTCGAGGACTACCAGGCCGGCCGGCTCGGCACGATCCCGCCGCAGTTCATGCCGCACCGCACCAGCGCCGACGATCCCGAGCTCTCCTGAGGTTGCCCGGGCTCAGCCCGGGAACTCCACCCGCACGGTCAACTCCTCCGTTGCCCGCACCACCGCCAGCTCGAGGGCGGGGCCGTCCGCTGTCAGGGCGGCATGGAGGTCGTCGATCGAGCAGAGAGGGGCGCCGTCCGCCGAGACCAGCACGTCGCCCCGTCTGAGCCCGGCACGCCCGGCAGGCGAACCCTCCTCGACGGCCCGGACGAGCACTCCGTCGACCTCCGGCAGGCCGGCTGCGGCCCGAAGGTGCCGGGCGGCACGCGGCGGAGCCACGGCGGCGCCGAGCCTGCGGCGCCGGGGCGCACGCCCGGCGGCGAGGGACTCGACACGCCGGCGCAGGGCGGCGTCGGTCGGCAGGGCAAGGTAGAAGCCCTCTCCGAGGCGGTGGGTGTTGAGGCCGACCACGGCGCCGCCCAGGTCGAGCACCGGGCCGCCCGAGGAGCCTCGGCCGAGGGGCGCCGTGTGCTCGAAGCCACCGGCTATCCGGCGCCCCCGCGGCCCGCGGAACGAGCGGTCGACCGCCGAGACGGTTCCAGCGGTCGGCCGGACCTCTCCGCTGCTCCTGGCGCCGAGGGCGATGACGACCTGGCCGAGCGAGACCGGCTGGTCGGACCAGGTGGCCGCTGGCGTGCCGGCGTCGACCTCGAGGACGGCGAGGTCCTCGTCCGGGTTGGCTCCCCGGAGCCTGGCCGGCCGCTCCCCGGCTCCAGCCACGGAGACGAACGGCTGCTCTCCGCGCAGGTTGTGCGCGTTGGTGAGCACGAGGCCCTCGGAGACGACGAGGCCGCTGCCGATGCGGTTCACCCCGACGACGCACGGCCCGACCGTGTCCGTCGCCGAGCGCAGGGCAGCCGAGAGGTCGTCGAGTAGAGCCATGGGGCGCCTCCTGACGGAGATGCTAACTTGCAAGTTGCAAGTAAGTCAACCAGAGTCTCGTGGGGTGTAGACCACCTCTGATGTCGGATCCAGGCAGCCTCGAGTCGCCGCTCGCCGGCGCGCTGCGCCGGATCGGCGACCGCTGGACCTTGCTCGTCGTGAAGGCGCTCCTCGAGCAGCCACGCCGCTTCGGTGAGCTCCAGCGCTCCGTCCCAGGTGTGGCGACGAATGTGCTCTCGGCGCGCCTTCGCGACCTCGAGCGCCACGGTCTCGTCGTCGCCGAGCCCTACTCGACGCGGCCGCTGCGAGTCGTGTACCGAGCCACGGCTCGGGCGGCCGAGCTCGGCGGCGTGCTGCGCCTGCTCGGCGACTGGAGCGTTCGAAGCGGCGGCGCCGAGCCGCCGGTGCACGCCCTCTGCGGTACGACGCTGCAGGTCCGCTACTACTGCCCCACCTGTCACGACCTGGCGGAGGACGAGGAGGGGGTCTGGGTGTGAGCAGGGACCTCCTCGAGAGCGGAGACGGCTCCCAGCCCGTGGCGCTCCCGCCCCACGGCGACGGCATCCCGTGGCCGACCGTCGAGTGGCCGAGGGCAGCCGCACCGCCCGCTGCCGAGCTGTCGCCCGAGCTCGAGGAGGCATTCGACGAGAACGGTCCGCTGGCTCGCACCTTCGCCGTCCTCGTGGTCCACCGCGGCCAGCTCGTCGTCGAGCGCTACGGCGGGGTCCTCGAGCACTACGACCGCCCTCCCGACCCGGTCGGCCCGGACAGCCGGCTGTTGTCGTGGTCCATGGCGAAGTCGATGCTTCACTCCGCCGTCGGGCTGCTCGTCGCCGACGGTGCGGTCTCCCTCGACGAGCCGGCGCCGGTGGCCAGCTGGGCTGCGCCCGGGGATACCCGCCGCGCCATCACGCTTCGCGACCTGCTCGAGATGCGCGACGGCCTCGAGTTCCGGGAGGACTACGTCAACGCCGGCGCGTCCGACGTGATCGAGATGCTCTTCGGCTCGGGCAAGGACGACGTCGCCGCCTACGCCGCCGCACGGCCGCAGCGCTTCCCGCCGGGCGAGCGGTTCTCCTACTCGAGTGGGACGAGCAACATCGTGGCGGGGATCGTGAAGGAGCAGGTGGGCCCCGGGCCGGTGCTCGAGGAGTGGCTGCGAGACCGCCTGCTCGAGCCGATCGGCGCCACGTCGGTCGAGCTCGGCTTCGACGCCTCGGGGACCTGGGTGGCCTCCTCCTTCGTGCATGCCACCGCACGCGACTACGCGCGCTTCGGCGAGCTGTACCTCCGCGGGGGCTGGTGGGAGGACCGCCGAATCCTCCCCGAGGGCTGGGTCGACCACGGGCGCACGCCCCGCTCGCTCGACGAGGACGGGTCGCTCTACGGCGCCCACTGGTGGGTGCTTGACGATCCGTGGGGCAGCTTTTGCGCGGCCGGCTACGAGGGCCAGTCCATCGTCGTCTCTCCCGGCCTCGACCTCGTGCTCGTGCGCCTCGGCAAGACGCCAGAAGAGCGGTCGGATGCCCTCACCACCTGGACTGCTCGGGTCCTCTCCGCCTTCGCCGGTCCTGGCGGCCCGTGAGCGGCCGGTCGAGACCGGCTCTCAGACCTCGCAGCGGATCTCGCCGTGGAGGACGGTGAACCAGCCGTCGCGCGCCGTGCTCCAGCGCTGCCAGGCGGCAGCGATGGAGTCGAGCTCGGCCCGTTCGGCGAGGCGGAGCTCCAGCGCGCGCTCTGCCAGGCGGGTGGCGGTGATGCGCTCCGCCCACAGCCCGGCCCACCAGCGGCGGTCCTCGTCTCGGGAGAAGCACCAGACCGACGCCGAGCAGGTGAGGTTCTCGAGCCCGGCCCTCTCCGCCCACGACTTGAGCCGGCGCCCGGCATCCGGCTCACCGCCGTTGGCCCGGGCGACCGCCTCGTAGATCTCGAGCCAGCGGTCGAGGAGAGGGTCGGCCGGGTACCAGGTGAACCCGGCGTAGTCGCCGTCCCGGGCGGCCACGACCCCGCCTGCCCGGCAGACCCTCGCCATCTCGGCGAGCGCCCGCTCGGGATGCTCGAGGTGCTGGAGGAGCTGGTGGGCATGCACGAGGTCGAAGGAGCTGTCGTCGTAGGGGAGCTCGTAGACGTCGGCGTGGCGGAACTCGAGGTTCGAGGAACCGCTGCGGGCGGCGAGCTCGCTCGCCTCGGCGAGCGCCTCCTCCGCCGAGTCGATGCCGACGACCCGCCCCGGGGCGAGCCGCTCGGCGAGGTCGGCGGTGAGCGAGCCGGGCCCGCAGCCGACATCCAGCAGCGAGCGGCCGGGTATGAGGTCGGCGAGCAGGTACGAGGCGGAGTTCCCCACGTTGCGCCAGCGGTGCGCCCTGAGGACGGACTCCGCGTGGCCGTGGGTGTAGGTCATCTCACTGCCGGCTCAGCTCGAGGACCGGGAT
>JAJZZB010000320.1 GCA_021797795.1 Actinomycetes bacterium
AGCACGCGGCTCGCTCGGCGAGCATCGACGCGTCCGCGACTGCCGAGGCCCTCTGGCAGCGTTGGCAGGCGACGGAGGAGAGCCTGAGCCGTTTCGTGGGCTCCTTCTTCGACGGGACTGCCTACCGCGAGCTCACCGCGCGCGCGCGGCGCTACCTCGACGGCCGTCGGGAGCTCTTCGAGGAGCGAATCCAGCGAGGCGCGGTGTGCGACGGCCACGGCGACCTCCAGGCCTCGGACATCTTCTGCCTCGCGGACGGACCGAGGATCCTCGACTGTCTGGAGTTCGACGACGAGCTCCGTTACGGCGACGTGCTCGCCGATGCGGCCTTCCTCGCCTTCGACCTCGAGCGTCTCGGCGCCGCAGAGCTCGCGGACGCCTTCTTGACGGAGTACGGCCGGGAGTCGGGCGTCGAGCAGCCGCGTTCGCTGGTGCACTTCTACGTCGCGACGAGGGCACACGTCCGCCTCCTCGTCGCGTGCCTCCGGCTCGAGCTGGGGCTCGACCTGGACCGGAGCGAGCCCGAGAGGCTCGTTCGTCTGGCCAGCGCCCACCTGGACAAGGCGCTGCCGCGCATGGTGCTCGTCGGCGGCCCCCCAGGAAGCGGGAAGACGACGCTTGCCGAGTGGCTGGGCCAGCGCCTCGACGCCGAGGTGCTCTCCACCGACCACCTGCGGACCGAGGGACGGACCGAGAATCAGGGCGTGGACTGGGCCGAGGGTCAGGGCGTGGGCGAGCGTGAGCCGGCGGGCTCCCCCGAGGACCGCTACAGCGAGGCGGCGCGCGCTGCGGTGTACGACTCGATGCTCGAGCGCGCGCGTGCGCATCTGCACAAGGGACGCTCCGTGGTGCTCGACGCCACGTGGCAGACGGTGACGCTCAGGCGTATGGCCGCAGCGGTCGCCAGGGACACTTCCGCGGAGCAGGTCGAGCTCCGCTGTGACGCTCCGCGGGCTCATCGCAGGGCGCGGGTGGTGGCGCGCGTTCAGCGCGGAGGCAGTGAGTCGGAGGCGACCGCAGAGGTGGCCGAGACGCTTGCCGCAGAGGAGGAACCGTGGCCGACCGCCACCCTGGTCGACACCTCCGGGACCATCGAAGAAGCGCGCAGGGCTGCGGCACGGGCGCTCGGGCTCGTACCAGCCGCGTGAGCCGGCTGATCGCTGTGGGCCGATGGTCCGTTCCCGACGAGCCACTCGACCGAGCGGGCAAGTGCGGTCCCGTGCCTGATCGCCGCAGCCGATCCGTGCTGCTGTGGGCCGGCGGCGTCCTGCCGGTGTGCGCGAGCCTTCTCGGCCTCGCGTCGCCCCAGGTCGCCGGGGCGCAGAGCCCGCAGGTCGCCTTCTCCACGTGGCAGGCACCTGGAGACGGGTGGACGGCGGGCCAGCGGGTGATCGCGCTCACCTTCGACGACGGACCTGGTCCCTACACTCCGCAGGTGCTGTCGGTCCTCCAGCACTACCACGTGCCGGCGACCTTCTTCGAGATCGGCGAGAACGTCGCCGCGTACCCCCAGTACTCCCGCATGGTCGCCGCAGCGGGCTACCCGGTCGAGGACCACACGTGGAGCCACCCGGATCTCACGACCCTCCCGCCTGCCGAGGTCGGCGCGCAGATCGACAGGACCCAGGCAGAGATCGCCTCGGTCACCGGCGAGTCCCCGACCTGCGTCCGTCCCCCCTACGACGCCTGGGACACGACCGTCCTCACCACGATCGCGGCACGCGGCCTCACCGCCATGAGCTATTCGGTCGATCCGAGGGACTGGTCCATGCCCGGGGTTGCAGCGATCGCCAGCAGGGTTGTCGCAGCGGCCGCGCCGGGCGCCGTCGTCGACCTGCACGACGGGGGCGGGAATCGCTCGGAGACCGTGGCCGCCCTCCCGCAGATCATCACGGATCTGCGGGCTGAAGGCTACGGGTTCGTCTCGATCTGCGGCGACCGCCAGATGCGCGAGCAGAGCGCGGTCTACCGCTTCGGACAAGCTCCTCCTCCGGCATCCCCTGTCGTTTCGGACGTTCCCTATTCCGGTGCCGCGGGGACCGCCGCCGGTTACTGGCTGACGGCCCAGGACGGCGGGGTGTTCAGCTTCGGCGATGCTCGGTTCTACGGCTCCATGGGCGGCAAGCCCCTCGCCCGGCCCGTCGTGGGGATGGCGGCCACGCCCACAGGTGGGGGCTACTGGCTCGTCGCCGCCGACGGCGGGGTGTTCAGCTTCGGCACGCCCTTCTACGGCTCCATGGGCGGGGTGAGCAGCTCCACCCACTTCTTCGCCATCATGGCGAGCCCGAGCGGCGCGGGGTACCTGCTCGCCGGTGAGCTCCCGCCGCGCTGATCCTCGTGCGCTCGGTCCTGCGGTGTCGTCGCACCGAGCCGAGGGCTCACGATCCTCGCCTGGCGACGATGTTCAGCCGCACGTAGTCGACGACCGGCTCTCCCATTGCCGCTACCACCCGGTCGACGAAGGGTCGCCGCTCGCCGGCGCCAAGGGTGGCGAGGTGCTCTCGGAGGATGACCGTCGAGAGGAAGTCGGCCAGTCCCGCGGGGTCGTCGAAGCGGGTCGGCTCGGGGTTCGTCCACACGT
>JAJZZB010000321.1 GCA_021797795.1 Actinomycetes bacterium
GCTCGAGCGCGCTCCGCCACCCCGTCATGCGGCGGGTGATCTCGGCCCAGCACGGGATCGAGAGGTGGTGCACCGCCGCGTGGCCAACGCCGAGCAGGGCGGACTCCAGCCATCGTCGCAACACCCAAGCGCGTGAGAGGTGTCGATGGCAGGACGCGGAAGGCCCGGATCTGAGCCGCAGGCCGAGAAGCGCAGAGAGTTCGTCTGCCTGGTCAATGACGGCATCTCGATCTCGGAGGCGAGTCGGCGGGTCGGCATCAACCGCAAGACGGGCATGCGCTGGAGACACGGTCGGAAAATCACCACTTCCCACGGTGTCGTGCACCAGTATCCGAGCGTGTTCACCCAAGGGGAGAAGACAATCTCGGCGCGCTACTTGTCCGAAGACGAGCGCGTGAGGATCGCCGATCTCGCCGCCCGGGGTGCCGGCGTTCGCCAGATCGCACGTGAGCTCGGGCGGAGTCCGTCGACGATCTCGCGGGAGCTGCGGCGTAATCGCGATGAGGGGACCGCCGCCTACCGTCCCTTTGCCGCACATCGAGCGGCGACGAGACGACGCGCTCGTCCGGGCCGGGGGAAGCTCCGCAACGACGCGCAGCTGCGCTCCTTTGTCGAGGAGCGACTGAAGAAGCGTTGGAGCCCCGAGCAGATCGCCCGCGCCTTGCGCGAACACTTTGTCGGCCAGCGTGAGTATCACCTCGCCCCCGAGACGATCTACCAGGCCGTCTACCGCACAGAGCTCGGAGGACTGAGCCGCGAGCTTCCCGCCGTGCTGCGCACGAGACGTCGTCGGCGCCGCCCTCGCCGGCGTGCCGAGGTGCGCAACGCCGGCTCGCTCGTCAGGATGACCATGATCGCGAAGCGCCCGAAGGAGGCAGACGACCGGCGCGTTCCGGGTCACTGGGAAGGCGATCTGATCGTGGGTGCGCACAACCGCTCGGCGATCGGGACGGTCGTCGAGCGCGCGAGCCGCTTCACGCTGCTGATCCATCTCCCCGGCCCTCGCCACAGCGCCGAGGTGCTGAGAGACGCCCTCGTCGCCCAGATGGAGCGACTTCCTCCCGAGCTTCGCCGCTCGCTCACCTGGGATCAGGGAAAGGAGATGGCACTGCACGCGGAGATCGCTGCCGCGCTGTCCATGCCGATCTTCTTCTGTGACGCGCATTCGCCCTGGCAGCGGCCGACGAACGAGAACACCAATGGGCTGCTCCGGCAGTATTTCCCAAAGGGCACCGACCTTCGCGTCTATGGCCCAGAAGACCTCGCTGCGGTTGCCGCCGAGGTGAACACCCGACCGCGCAAGGTCCTTTCGTGGCAGAGCCCCGCCGAGCGGCTGTCGGCATCGCTCAGGAACTGAACGCGCTCGGACAGGCGGGGCTGGGAACATGAAGCAATGGCGAAACGCGCTCGCCGGCGAACCTCGGTGCCTTCCAACCTTGAGCTCCGCCCCGGCCTTGGCGCAGCGGTCCTTGCCGAGATCGCCCCGCTGCTCGCCGATGAGGGCATCGACCTCGACAACCTCGAGCGCTGCGATCCGCAGAGACTGCAAGAGGCGCTGAACCGAGCGGCGGAACGCATCAACCTCGCACGCTTCACCCCGGTCGGAGAAGCGCGGTCGCTCGCCGCGTCGAGACTTCGGGAAGCCGTCGACGCGTTCGCCGCCGGCGAGAACGAGGCCGGTCGCAGGGTTCTCGCACGTCTGCCTGCAGAGGCAGGTGACGGCGCCGAGCCGACCGTCAGCGCATGCATCGGCGTCAGCCTCGGGCTTCTCGATGACTGGCTCTCGACGATGCCCGGCACGGCGGCCGACCTCCCTGACGCCCACGGTCTTCCCTCCGCCGGCGACGACGCCGAACGGGCCGCAGTTCAGATCGTCGCGCTCGCACGCCGAGGAGAGGCATTGGCGACTCTCGAATACCTCGTCTCCGAGCACGGTGGCAAGACCCTGCTTTTTGGGTGCGTCATGGCACTGAACGCCGTGGCACGCGCCTGGTCGGCCGAGTCAGATCAAAGCGTCGCACGCGTGCTGTTCGACCGCCTTCGTTGACCGCTCTACAGTGCGTCCCGTCGGTCTCGTGTTGCGACGATGGCTGGAGTCCGCCCAGATCGCTGGTGGCCTCAGCATCGAACTCGTCGATCCACACCGAAGGTCGCGTCGGTGCGCCGTCCTCGGGGAAGGGGATCATCGCCGCCACCGGCGCCCCGGACTCGATCACCCGCAGGCTCATGGCGAAGCCGGCCTCCCGTGCTGCCTCCTCGATGCCCTCGAGTCCCGCGGCATGGCCGTACCGACTCGTATTGGAGGCAAGCACGGTGACCGACTGCACCCGCCCGCCGGCGAGCGCGCGCGCCGCCGGTTGGGCCAGAAGCCGATCTCGGCGATCGCCTTCAGCACTCCGTCGCGGGTCGAGCCCTTCACACTCGGACTCTCATTGATGACGCGCGAGACCGTCGGGTCGGAGACGCCCGCCGCTCGGGCGACGTCACGGATGCTGACAGCGAGCGACCGGTCACTCTTCCCCCTCGCTGGCGGCACGGGAGTCGTGTGACCGGTCACTAGGTTTGCTCTCGCGACCGATCA
>JAJZZB010000322.1 GCA_021797795.1 Actinomycetes bacterium
TACTACGCCATCGAAATCAGCCGCACATGCGTCGGCTGGACGCTTGGTCGCTGGATCTCCTCGCAGGAGTTTGTGGACCAGGTCTCGCCCCTTCTTCCGAAAAGGGTGACGTTTGTCCGCTCATTGGACGCATCTGCAGCGCAAGGCGTACTTAGACCGACACCCTCCGAGATATGTACGTCCTGCGCCAACGCTCGGCACTCGGAGTACCGCGTAGTCTCGTCTCGCTCCGAAGAGAAGAAGCGCTCATGGGGAAACTGCATCAATGCCGAGTTATCAGACGATCTCGCCTCCAAGGTTTTCATGCTTGGCGCGACTTCCAGCTCGAAGACTCGTATCGAAAGTGCGTCCTGCAGATGTAGGAACTCAGGGAATCGACGTAAATATTCCATGACTGCACCCTCCGCAGTCTACGAGAAGTAGATAACTGGGCGCTCGCCATCGCTGAATCGTCCATGTGGCGAAGCTATTGCATCATCAACCTCATAGGCGACGGCCAGCGAAATGGTCCGGTACACTCTATGGGCTAACGGGGGTCGCCATACTGACTCGTCGGTAAGGCCGTGCCTCGGCGCGCTCGCCATCCACGTCGGCGGTGCCGAGCTCGTCGCCTCGGCGCTCGGCCCGCGAGCCTCGGTCCGCTCGTTCGTCGACAGCGTCGACCTCGCGCACGCCTCCCGGTAGGCGCCGGCACCCCCCGGCCGGGCGAGGTACGTGCCCCCCAGGCCGCGGTCGTGTTACGAAAGGAGCCCATCGGGAGCCCAATCGCGTTACAGGGAGGCCGTTCGGGAGGTGGATCTGCCGTCGGGAGGCCGATCGGGAGGTCCGTCGTGAGGTCCGCCTGCTAAGGGGCGCCCGCCTCGGCCAACCGGACCGGCGGGGCCGCGTGCCTTCACTACCGCCCCATCGCCTCCCCGAACATCCGACCGAGCACCTCGGCGGCCTGCTGGTCGGCCTCGGGCACGAAGTGGGCGTAGACGTTGAGCGTCGCCGCCGGGTTCCGGTGGCCGAGGCGGCCCGCCACGGTCCGCACGTCGACGCCGGCGGCAAGCAGCCGGGTCGCCACGTGGTGGCGCAGGTCGTGGAGCCGCACGCCCTCGACGCCCGCCCTCGCGCACAGCGTCCGGAACGCCCGGGTCGTCGAGTCGGGCCGCCACGGCGTCGAGGCGTCGACCGCCTCGGTGAACACGTACGGGTCCTCCGTCATGGCCACCCCGCAGGCCGCGGCGATCTTCTCGAGGCGCGCGCGGTGCTCGACGAGGGCGGCGACCGTCGCCTCGTCGAGGCTCACCCGGCGCGACTGGTGCGTCTTCGTCCCCTGCTCGATGAGCACGTTCCCCGCGAGGATCAGGCCCCGCTCGATCGTCGCCGTCCGCCGCTCGAGGTCGAGGTCCCGCCAGCGCAGCGCCACGAGCTCGCCGCGCCGGGCGCCCGTCGAAGCGGCCACGAGCACGAACACCGCCAGCATCGGGTTGGACTCGCCGGCCAGGCGGAACAGGCGGGCCACCTCGTCGGGCGTCGGCGGGTGCATCGCCCGCAGCGGCACCCGCGGCGGCGAGGCGTCGAGGGCGGGGTTGTGCCGCAGCTACCCCCACCGGACCCCCTGGGCGAGCGCCCGGCGGACGATGCCGTGGACCCGCTTCACCGTCGCTGGCGAGTAGGGACCCTTCGGCCCGCCCACCTCGAGCAGGTGCCGGTAGAAGCGGTCGAGGTCGACCGGCGTCAGCTTCGCGACCGGCACGGCGCCGAGGGCGGGGACGATCACCGTCCGGACGTAGCCGCCGTCGACGACGACCGTCTTCGGCGACAGGCTCGGCGTCGCGTGCTCGAGCCACTCCTCGAGGAGCCGGGCGAAGGTGGACTCCCGGTCCTGGCGGGGCACGAACCCGCCCGTCTCGGCGACGAGCTCGGCGAGCGCCCGGCCCGCCTGGCGCTTCGTCCCGTGGAACGTCTTCGACACGTACCGCTTGCGCTTCGAGATCGGGTCCGTGCCGACGTGGACGCGCAGCTGCCAGGTGTCCTCCCCGCGCTGGCGCAGCGATCCGGCCATCCGTGGCCTCCCCTCTCCGGCGAGTTGCCTGGGGGTCACGCTAGCGCCGCGCTGCGCGGGAAAGGATGGACAGGGGATGGACAAGCGCCCAACTCCTCGCACGTCAGCGCCGGAAAACAGTGCCTCTGACCTGCGAAGAAAGAAGCAGCCCCAACGGGGTTCGAACCCGTGTCTCCACCTTGAGAGGGTGGTGTCCTAGGCCTCTAGACGATGGGGCCGAGCTGAGTCCCGTCCGGGGGACGGCCCTGGATAGTACCGGAGCGCGACCGCAACTCCGCCATCGGCGCGCCGTCGGGGCACGCGGCGCCCGGACAGCACGCGCCCCGCTCGAAAGGAGCCCGGGCGACCGCCGGCTGCGGGGCAGGTTGTGGAAGCAGCTCGGGGGGGAGGACTCGAACCCCCAATGACAGGGCCAGAACCTGTTGTGTTGCCGATTACACCACCCCCGAATGGGTGCAGCAGGATCCTAACAGCAGCACCCCGGTCAGTGCGCCGCCCAGGG
>JAJZZB010000078.1 GCA_021797795.1 Actinomycetes bacterium
CACCACCGAAGCCCGGTCGCGTGCGTCGGCGGCGAGCGGCGTCAGCTCCGAAAGCCAGGAAAGTGGCGCTCTCATCGGTCAGTCGGTCCTTTCGGCGGCGGGGTGCGCTCAGAACTGGCGCAGGAAGCGGACGTCGTTCTCGACAAAGGACCGCAGATCCGAGATCCCGTGCCGCATCATCGCCAGACGGTCGATGCCGAAGCCGAAGGCGAAGCCGGACCACTCCTCGGGGTCGACCCCGGTCGCCTCGAAGACGGCCGGGTGCACCATGCCGCAGCCGCCGAGCTCGATCCAGCCGGTCATCGAGCAGGTGCGACAGCCGGAGCCGTGACATATCCGGCAGGTGATCTCGAACTCGGCAGAGGGCTCGGTGAAGGGGAAGTACGCCGGCCGCAGCCTCGTCGAGACCTCCTCGCCGAAGATGGCGTGCACGAAGGTGTCGATCGTGCCGGCGAGATCACCGAAGGAGATCCCCCGGTCGACGACGAGGCCCTCCACCTGGTGGAAGACGGGCAGATGGGTGGCATCGGGGGTGTCCCGGCGGTAGGCGCGCCCGGGGACGGCCGCATAGATCGGGAGCCGTCCCCGCTCGAGGAGGTGGATCTGGACCGGGGAGGTGTGCGGGCGGAGGAGGTAGTTCTCCGCACCCGGCTCCCCGAGCTCGAGGAAGAAGGTGTCGAAGGAGCTGCGGGCAGGATGGTCGGGCGGGATGTTGAGCGCCTGGAAGCTGTACCAGTCGGTCTCCACCTCGGGGCCTTCGGCGATCTCGTAGCCCATGCCGACGAAGACGTCCTCGAGCTCCTCCCGGACCTGGGTGACGAGATGGAGGTGCCCGGGCAGGGGACCCGGCAGCACCTCGGTGAGATCCAGGCGGTCCAGCGACAGGCGCGCCTCGCGCTCGGCCTGCTCGAGGATCGCCCGGCGCTCGTCGGCCGCCGCCTCGATCCGGCGCCGGAGCTCGTTCAGGGCACGTCCGGCGTCCTTTCGGGCAGCGGCGTCGAGGGTGCCGAGCGTCCGGTGGAGCGAGGAGAAGCGCGAGCGGCGCCCGAGAGCCTCGCGCTCGGCCTCCTCGAGGGCAGCGAGGTCGGTGGCGTCCTCGATGCCGCCGCGAGCCTCGGCCTCGATCTCGCCGAGCTGGCGGGGGTCCAAGGCCGCCTCGGACGCCGGGGACGGGCTCGACTCGCTCAGGTTCGACTCCGGCGCCATCTGCTCATGGTAGGGGCTCGGCGGGACGGTCAGGAGAGCCGGCGGCGGCGGGCGATCTCGAAGCAGAGGACGGCAGCCGACATGGCGACGTTGAGCGACTCGGCCCCCTCGCGCATCGGGATCGTGACGCGCTCGTCGACGAGCTCGAGGAGGTCCTCTCCGAGGCCCGACGCCTCGTTGCCGAACACGAGGGCGACATCGCCGGTGAGCTCGGCCCGGTCGTAGTCGGTCCCGCCCCTCGCCGTCGTGGCGACGAGCCGGCAGCCGGCAGCCCGCAGCTCGTCGAGGGCGGCGGCGGCGGGGCCCCCGAGGGCGAGGGGGAGCTGGAAGAGGGTCCCGGCGCTCGCCCGGACGGCCTTCGGGTTGAACGGGTCGACGGTCCCCTCGCAGCAGACGACCCCGGTGGCCCCGGCTGCGGCGGCCGAGCGGATGACGGCGCCCAGATTCCCCGGGTCGCGGACGTCCGCGCACACGACGACCAGCCGCTCGCCCTTCCGGGCGGACGCCACCTCCCCGAGCGGGCGGTCGAGCAGGGCGAGCACGGCGCAGACGGGCTGCGGGGTGACGGTGTCGGCCACCCGCTCCATGATCCCGGGTCCGAGGTCGTAGACCCTCGAGCCCGAAGCGAGGACGCGGGTCGCGAGCGCCTGGACGGCGGGGAGCTCCCTGCCCTCGGCGGCGACGAAGAGGCTCTCGATGCTCACCCCGGCGTCGAGGGCGGCCGAGACGACATTCAGCCCCTCGGCGACGAAGGCGCGTTCGGTCTCCCGGGCGCTCGGGCGGCGGAGCAGCCGCCGCAGGCGCTGGACACGCTGGTGGCGCGCGCCGAGCGCCTGGCGGTTCAGGAGCTGGCCTCGCTCTCCGGCGCCGGCCCGGAGGCGGCGTCGCCGACGGCGACCTTGACGAGCGCCGAGAAGGCGTTCGGGTCCCGGACGGCGAGGTCGGCGAGGATCTTCCGGTCCACCTCGACCCCCTCTCGGTGCAGGCCGGCGATGAGGCGGCTGTAGGACGTCCCGTTCAGGCGTGCCGCCGCGTTGATCCGCTGGATCCACAGCTGGCGGAAGTCGCCTTTACGCGCCCGCCGGTCCCGATAGGCGTACTGCAGGGAGTGCATGACCTGCTCGTTGGCGGCCCGGTAGCTCCGGGACCGGTTGCCGTAGAACCCCTGGGCGCGCTCGAGCACGGCCCGCCGGTGCTTCTTACCGTGAACCGCGCGCTTGACCCTGGCCATTGGGGGTTCTCCTTTCCTTCGTGGTGATGAGCGACTCTCAGCGCGCCCCGGTCCGGGCGCGCGGGCGGGATCAGATCCCGAGCATGCGGCGGACGTTCCTGCGGTCGCCCGGCGAGACCTCGACCTCGTGGGCGAGGCGGCGCTTTCGCACCGAGTTCTTCTTCTCGAGGATGTGGCGCCGCATCTGCTGGCGCCGGCGGAGCCTGCCGGTGCCGGTCACCTTGAACCGGGCGGCGGCACCGCGGTGGGTCTTCATCTTCGGCATGGCTACTCCCCTGTCTCGGCCGGCGGCGGCGTCGGCGCCGCAGCCGGCGTGGTCGGCCCGGCTTCTGCCGCGCCGTCGTGGTGCTCCTGGCCCCGGTCGGCAGCGGACTGCTTGGCCCGCTTGTCCGGGGCGATGACCATCACCATGTTCCTGCCGTCGAGCCGGGCGTCGGACTCGACCCGCCCCACACCCTCGACCTGCTCGGCGATCCGGTCGAGGATGCGCCGCCCGAGGTCGGAGTGGTACACCTCCCGTCCCCTGAACATGACGGTCACCTTGACCTTGTGCCCCTCCTGCAGGAAGCGAAGGACCTGACGGGTCTTGGTGTCGAAGTCCCCCTGGCCGATCTTCGGCCGGTACTTCATCTCCTTGATCCCGACGTTGTTCGCCTTGCGGCGGGACTCCTTGGCCTTCTGGGCGGTGTCGAACTTGAACTTGCCGTAGTCCATGATCCGGCAGACCGGCGGGTTGGCGAGCGGAGCGACCTCGACGAGGTCCAGATCCTGGGCCTGGGCGATCGAGAGCGCCTCCGGCAGGGACTTGATGCCGAGCTGCTGGCCCTGGGAGTCGACGAGACGGACATCGCGGGCCCGGATGCGGTCGTTGATCCGAGGCTCGTTCGTGGACGGTGCGTTGGTGATCGGCGGTCGTTCCTCTCGCTCTGCCTGAGCGTCGCTCATGGCTCATGGCGGAGAGGCGGGCCGAGGCCGCTGTGTCCGATTGACCTGGCGCACGCTCCGCCGACGCCGGCGGGTGGCCAGGTGGGAGGACGCCGTGGCGCCGCCCCGCTTCTCCTCGATTGTCTCGCTCTACGCTAGCAGTCGTGAGCAGCCTCTGGACGCCCGACGGCGAGCACCGCGTGGAGCGCGGCCGCACGCCCCCCTTCCCCGCCGCCGAGGCGGCACCGCCCGGGCCGGCGGGCGCCGACGAGGAGCACGACGGCATCTCGGAGGAGGACATGAGGCGCCTGGCCGCCGAGCTGACCGCCACGCCCGTCGAGGACGTCGTCGCCAACCACTGCTACGGCCTGTTCGAGCTGGCGGCGCTCCACCTCTCCCAGCAGCCGCCGAGCCTCGCCTCCGCCCGCCTCGCCATCGACGCCATGGGAGTCCTCGTCGACGGGCTCGGCGAGCGGCTCGGCCAGCACCACGGCACCCTCGCCGAGGGGTTGACCCAGCTTCGCCTCGCCTTCGTCAACATCTCCGAGACGTCGGGCGCGCCCCAGCCGGGCCAGAGCGGCGGCGCCTGAGGGTCTCAGCCGGCGCGGGGAGGCGGTCCCTCGCCCCCGAGGACCAGCTCGAACTCGACCTCGTCCTGCAGCGGGATCCCGAAGTGGCCGAGCACCGGGATGGAGGGCTTGATCTCCCGGGCGAAGGTGGCGGCATTCTGGTGGACCGTCGCGATTCGAAGCCCCCTCGTGAGATAGAGCCCGATCGCCCGGAGGTTGTCGGTCGTGGTGACGAGGAAGAGCCGCCACAGCCCGGCGCTCCGGGCGACCTCCCCGGCGGCCGCCAGCAGCGCCGAGCCGACGCCCTCGCCAGGCACGAAGGCATCGAGAGTGACGACCTCGAGGCTGTTGCGGTCGACCCGGTAGGTGAGCAGCCCCACCCGCTCGCCCCAGTCGCGGACGGCGACGAGGGCATCGAGGGCATCGGCGTGGACCGGGAACCCCCGCGCCACGACCACCTGTCCGCCCCAGCGCTGCTCGAGCGTGGCGGTCACGAAACTGCGCTCGTCGGCCCGCACCGGCCGGACGGCGACGGCCGTTCGGCGACTCCCGGGCGCGAGCTTGGTCACCGCCACGGCCTCGTGCCGGCCGCCGTGCGAGGGCCCGAGGACGAACGAGACGGCGGCGCCCACCTCGACCCGACGGCTCCCGTCGGAGATGGCGGTGCAGTGGAAGGGGTGCTGGCGGCCGTCCTGCTCGACCAGGCCGAGACCGCGGCGCTCGTCGTAGGAGCCGACGACCCCGATGAGGACGCGGGCCACGTTCAGTGCACGATCTTCGAGAGGTCGAGCTCGAGGATGTCACTCGCCCCCCGCTCCTTCAGCGCCGGGATGAGGATGTTGATCTCCCTCTTCGGGACGACCGTCTCGACGGCGAAGGCCTCCTCGCCGAAGAGCTTGGAGACCGTCGGCGCCTTCATCGAGGGCAGGAGGCCGATCACCTTGTCGAGATCCGCCGCCGAGACGTTCAGCTTGACGAGGACCTTCCCCCGCGCCTCGAGGGCCCCTTCGAGCAGCACCATGAGCTGGCGCATGGCCCGGGCCTTCTCGGGGTCGTCGGCGGACTCCCGGCTGGCGACGAGCTCGGTGTGGGAGACGAACAGGGTCTCGACGATGCGCAGACCGGCGGCCCTGAGGGCGCGCCCGGTCTCGGTCAGCTCGACCACGGCATCCGCGATGTCCGGCACCTTGGCCTCGGTGGCCCCGTGGGAGTAGCGGACGTCGGCCTCGATGCCCCGGCCGGCGAGGAAGCGCCTCGTCAGGTTGGGGTACTCGGTCGCCACACGGCAGCCCGAGCGGAGGTCCTCCACCCTCTCCACCGGAGAGTCCCCGGCCACGGCCAGCACGATCCGGATCGGCCGGTCGCTCACCTTCGAGTAGCCGAGCTCCCCGAGGAAGACCACCTCGGCGCCCGTCTCCTCGACCCAGTCCCGCCCGGTGATGCCGAGGTCGAACAGGCCCTCCTCGAGGTAGGTCGGGATCTCCTGCGGCCGCAGGATGCGCACCTCGCTCACGCGGGGATCGTCGATGTGGGCCGAGTAGTCGACCTCTGAGGAGCGATGGACGGCGAGGTCGGCAGCCGCGAACAGCTCGAGGGTGGCGCGCTCGAGCGAGCCCTTCGGGAGAACGAGCCTCAGCATCCGCCTAGGTTGCCCTCTCTCCGCGGGGCGCGCCAGACAGCGCCCGAGCTCAGCGGGCCGCCGGGCGGCGCAGGGCGGCGAGGACGTTGACGGTCTCGACGGCGGTGACGACGGCCTCCTCGCCCTTGTTGCCGAGGCTGCCGCCTGAGCGCTCGAGCGCCTGGGCGACGTTCTCGGTCGTGAGCACGCCGAAGACGACGGGCAGGCCGGTGTCGACCTGGACCTGCTGCAGGCCCCGGGCGCACTCGCCGGCGACGAGCTCGTAGTGGGAGGTCTCGCCCCTCACCACGGCCCCGAGGCAGACGACGGCGTCGAAACGGCCGCTCCCGGCCAGCGTCCGGGCCGCCACGGGCAGCTCGAAGGCGCCCGGCACCCAGGCCACGAGCCGACGGTCCCCCGTCACCTCGAGGCGGTAGAGAGCCTCGTAGGCGCCGTCGAGGAGCCGGAGCGTGATCTCCTCGTTGAAGCGCGAGCAGACGACGGCGACGCGCACCGAGGACCCGTCGTGGGAGCCGACGAGCTCGTCGGGGCGTCTCGGGCGGTGCGGCTCCTCGGCGAGGCGATGGGTGGCCTCGGCCATCAGGCCCCGGCCGCGCCGCTCGGGCCGGTGGCCGCCTCCTCCTCGTCGAGGCCGTCGAGCAGGTGACCCATCCTCTCCCTCTTGGTGCGCAGATAGGCGAGGTTCTCCGGGTTCTCAGCGGTCTGAAGCGGCACCCGCTCGACGATCTCGAGGCCGAAGCCGGCTAGGCCGCCTCGCTTCGCCGGGTTGTTGGTGAGCAGCCGCATCGTCGTGATCCCGAGGTCGACGAGGATCTGCGCCCCGATGCCGTACTCCCTGCTGTCGACGGGCAGCCCGAGCTCGATGTTGGCGTCGACGGTGTCGCGCCCCTTCTCCTGCAGGCTGTAGGCCGCCAGCTTGTGAGCGAGGCCGATCCCCCGGCCCTCGTGCCCCCGCAGGTAGACGATGACCCCGGCGCCCTCGGCGGCGATCTGCTCCATGGCGGCTTCGAGCTGGAGGCCGCAGTCGCATCGCAGCGAGCCGAAGACGTCGCCTGTGAGGCACTCGGAGTGCACGCGCACGAGGACGTCATCTGCCCCGCCGACCTCTCCGCGCACGAGGGCGAAGTGGTGCTCGCCGTCGAGGAGGGACTGGTAGGCATGCCCCGTGAAGTCGCCGAACTTCGTCGGGATGCGGGCCGAGGAGATCCGCTGCACGAGCTTCTCGTTGCGGCGCCGGTACCGGACGAGATCGGCGATCGTGATGATGGCGAGGCCGTGGTCGGCGGCGAAGCGCTCGAGCTCGGGCAGGCGGGCCATCGCCCGCTTGTCCTCGGTGACGATCTCGCACAGGACACCGGCCGGGTCGCAGCCGGCCATCCGGGCGAGGTCGACGGTCGCCTCGGTGTGGCCGGCACGCTTCAGAACGCCGCCGGTGCGGTAGCGGAGCGGGAAGATGTGGCCGGGACGGGCGAGGTCGCCGGGCTTGGTCCCCGGGTCGATGAGGGCCCGGATCGTCGCAGACCGGTCGCCGGCCGAGATCCCGGTCGTCGTGGCGGGCCGGTAGTCGACCGTCACGGTGAAGGCCGTCCGCTGCGACTCGGTGTTCTCGGTCACCATGAGGGGCAGCTCGAGCTCGTCGATGCGCTCGGGCATGAGCGGGACGCAGATCACCCCCGAGGTGTGGGCGAGGAAGAAGGCGATCGCCTCAGGCGTCGCGAATTGCGCCGCCATGACGAGGTCGCCCTCGTTCTCCCGGTCCTCGTCGTCGACCACGACGACCATCTCGCCCCGACCGATGGCCTCGATCGCCTCTTCGATTGTCGACAACGCCACGTGACCAGCGCCTCCTTCTAGCCGAGCCTACTCCCGTCGGCCACCGAGGGCGGTGCGGCGATGCGCCGGGAGCTCGCAGCCCCGCGGGCCGGGACGAGATCGATCCTGACGTCGTCGCCGAGGCGGCGCACGCCGGACAGCCGGCCCCTGAAGGCGGCCTCCATCGTCGGCGCTCCCGGGCCGGCGAACAGAGCGACCCCGTCGTCGCCCCCGAGCAGGGCCGGGGCGAGGTAGACGACGTAGCGGTCGACCAGCCCGAGGCGGTGGAAGTCGCCCGCAACCTTCGAGCCGCCTTCGACGAGCAGCTGGAGGACGCCGCGGCGGCCGAGGAGGTCGAGCACGCCCCTCAGGTCGCCGGAGAGCTCGAGCGCCGGCTGGACGCGGGCCTCCGGGCTGCTCCTGCCGAGGACGACCCGCAGCGGCTGGCGCTCCGGAGCCGTTGCGAGGCGCACGGTGAGCTCCGGGTCGTCGGCCCGCACGGTCCCGGCTCCGACGAGCACCGCGTCGGAGTCCGCCCGCAGCTCGTGGACGTCCCGGCGTGCCTGCTCACCGGTCACCCACCTGCTCGAGCCGTCGGGGGCGGCGATCCTGCCGTCCAGCGTGGCGGCGAGCTTCAGCACGACGTACGGCCTGCCGGAGCGGCGGTGGACGAGGTACGGCTCGAGCAGCGCCTCCGCCGCCTCTCCTCCCACCCCGAGGCTCGTCTCGACCCCCGCCCGCTCGAGCCCGGCGAGGCCGGCCCCGGCGACCAGAGGGTCGGGATCGGCGAGGGCGGCGACGACGCGCACCACCCCTGCGGCAGAGAGGGCGTCGGCGCACGGGGGCGTCCGGCCTTCGTGCGAGCAGGGCTCGAGCGTGACGTACGCCGTCGCCCCACCCGCCCGCTCGCCGGCCTCGGCGAGGGCGACCGCCTCCGCGTGGCGACCGCCCGGCGGCTCGGTGGCGCCCCGACCGACCACCGTCCCGTCCGCTGCGACGATCACGCAGCCGACCCACGGGTTCGGGGCGCTCCTGCGGCGGGCCGCCCTCGATGCCTCGATTGCCTCGGCCATGAAGCGCTCGTCGACCGCGTCCGAGCCGCTCGGGGGCGGTGGCTCCTCGCTCAGTGG
Organism: Actinomycetes bacterium; assembly: GCA_021797795.1. GTDB lineage: Bacteria > Actinomycetota > Acidimicrobiia > Acidimicrobiales > Bog-793 > JAKACF01. The sequence goes on from JAJZZB010000078.1 coordinate 8,512, forward strand.
GGCCGCCCTCCGCCGAGCAGCTCGAGAGCGTGCGGGAGGACCTCGAGCACCGCTGCGAGGCACTCGACGGCTCCCCTCGGGGAGCCTGGCAGGTTGCAGATGAGGGCCTCCCCCTTCGACCCGGCGATGGCCCGGGAGAGACGGCCGAGCGGGCTGGCGAGCCGCATGGCCTCGGCGAGGCCAGGAGCGTCCCGCTCGAGCACCATCCTCGTGCCCTCCGGTGTCTCGTCGCGGGGCCCGAAGCCCGTGCCCCCGGTCGTCACGATGAGCCCGCAGTAACCGAAGGCCATCACCTCGAGGGCGGCGGCCACCTCCCGGGCGCCGTCGGGAACGACCCGGCGCTCCTCGACCCGGTAGCCGCTCGTCTCGAGCAGGTCGACCAGGGCCGTCCCGCCCTCGTCCTCCCGTGTCCCGGCCGCCACCCCGTCGGAGACGGTGAGCACCTTGGCCCGCAGCTCACCCATGGGCCGGCCCTGCCATCCCGGCGGCGCCGGCAGCCGCCCGCTCGATGAGGCGCAGGGACGCCAGGTGGTCCGGCCTTCCGAAGACCGACGAGCCGGCGACGAGGCAGCGTGCACCGGCGCGGGCGACCGCCGCCGCCGGGCCCTCGTCGATGCCGCCGTCGACCTGGATGGTGACCGCCAGGCCGAGACGGTCGACGCGCCCGCGGGCCAGCTCCACCTTGGCGACGGCGTCCCAGATGAACGACTGGCCGCCGAAGCCGGGGTGGACCGACATGACCACGAGGTAGTCGATGAGCTCGAGGAAGGGCCAGGCCTGCTCCATCGGCGTCTCGGGGTTCACGACGAGCCCGACGCCGAGGCCGAGCCGGCGCATGAGGGCGCACAGCTCCGGGGTGCCGCCCACCTCGAGGTGGACCGAGCAGCCGTCCGCCCCCGCTTCGGCGAACGCCTCGAGGTACCTGGCGGGATCCGAGACCATGAGGTGACAGTCGAGCCACAGCGGCGTGTGCCGCCGCAGGGAGGCCACCACCGGCACGCCGAGCGAGATGTTCGGCACGAAGTGGCCGTCCATGACGTCGACGTGCAACCAGTCGGTCGCCGGCGCGATGGCGGCCACCTCCTCGGCGAGCCGCCCGAAGTCCGCCGCCAGGATCGAGGGTGCCACCCGCACCTCCCCGGGTGCCAGGAAGGGCAGCGCCACCCGGTCATGCTCGGCGGTGGTCATCACTCCACGGTAGCCCTGCCGCCGAGCCGCTCACCGGCCCGGAGGCGGGCCCCTCGCGCCCAGTCCTCGAAGCGCTGCCGGCGCCGGCCCTCCTGCTGCACCTCACCGAGAAGGAGCAGACCCTCTCCTGTCGCCACCTTGAGGGCCCCGCCGTCCTCGACGAGGGTCCCCGGCTCGCCGGCGACGGCTCCCGGTTCGGCCCTCGCCTCGTGGACGAGCAGGCGGGCACCTGAGAAGGTCGTCCAGGCGCGCCCGACCCGCGCCACCCGGGCGAGCGAGGCGGCCGGGCGGGAGAAGTCGAGCCGCAGGTCCTTGGAGCTGAGCTTCGGCGCGTAGCTCACCTCGCCGCCGAGCTCGCTCTGGGGCACGGGGACGCCGAGCCCGCCGGCCCCCTCCCCCAGCCGGTCGACGAGAAGGGAGGCGCCGAGGGAGCCGAGCCGCTCGCGCAGCTCCTCGGCGCGCTCCCCCTCGCCGATCGGGATCGCCCGCCGGGCGTAGACGCCGCCGGTATCGAGTCCCGCCTCCACCTCCATCAGGCAGACCCCCGTCTTCTCGTCCCCGGCGAGGATCGCCCACTCGACGGGCGCGGCGCCCCTCCAGCGGGGAAGGAGCGAGAAGTGGACGTTGACGAGGGGAAGGTGGCCGAGGACGGGTGGCTTGATGAGCCGCCCGAAGGCGACGACCACCCCGAGCTCGGCGTCCACCTCGAGGATCGCCGACAGCCTGTCGCTCGTCGGAAGGCCGAGCTCGAGAGCGGCGGCCTTCACCGGGGTCGGAACGGGGGCTCCCCCCCGGCTCCGGCGCTTGTCGGCCTCGGTCACGACGAGGCGGATGTCGTGTCCGGCCCCGTGCAGGGCGCGAAGGCAGGCGGCCGAGACAGCCGGGCTGCCGAGGAAGGCGAGCCGGGTCACGTGCCGGCCGTCAGAGGGAGCGAGAGGACCGTTCCCGGCGACCGGCCGAGGCGGCGGGCCCGTCCTCGAGCGCACGCTGGCGGAGGGTCCGCATGGCCTCCTTGCGGGTGTCGGGGTCGAGATGCTCGAGCAGGAGGACGCCGTCCAAGTGGTCGAGCTCGTGCTGCAGCACGCGGGCGAGGTACTCGTCCGCCTCGATCGAGACCTCGTTGCCGTCGAGGTCGAACCCGGTGAGGTGGACCTCCCTCGGGCGGACGATGCTCCAGTGCAGACCGGGAACCGAGAGGCAGCCCTCCTCGAACTCCCACTCGCCCCGCGACTCGGTGATCACCGGGTTGACGAGCGCCTTCGGCCCCTCGCCCTCGCCGATGTCGTAGACGAACAGCCGGCGCTCGACCCCGACCTGGGGTGCGGCGAGGCCGACTCCCGGGGCGGCGTACATCGTCTCCACCATGTCCTCGACCAGCCTCACGAGCCGGGAGTCGACGTCCTCGACCTCGCTCGCGCGCTGGCGCAGGACGGGGTCGCCGAAGATCCGGATGGGGTACGTGGACACCGAAGCAGTGTACTGAGGCTGCCGGCGACGGCGCCTCGGGAGCTCAGCCGGGGTTCGCCCGCGCCCTCTCGACCAGAACCCGGACCGGGCTCCCCGCCGGCCAGGCTGTGTTGACGCCGAGGACGGCGACGGCGCGGTGCTCCGGCGGGACCACCACCTGGCAGCGGGCGAGCGGCAGGCTGCCGGCGCCGACGAGGCCGGCCCGCCCGAGGTAGCCGCCCGGGGGCGGGAGGAGGATGCCGGGAGGGATCTCGACGCTCACCGCGGCCCGCCCCTCGCCGGCGCCGGCGTGGGCGGCGGCCTCGGAGACCACGAGGCCGCGGACCTCGTAGGTGCGGCCGAGGAGCGCGGCGGCGCGCACGAGCGCCCCCTCGGCGACGAGCCGGCGGATCCGGGTCGAGGAGACGACCTCACCCGAGGCGTCGGCCACGAGGTCGAAGGGGATCACCTCGAAGCCCCTCGTCTCGCCCATCTTCTCGAGGAGCTCGACGTTGCCGCCCCTGTTGCGACCGAAGTGGAAGTCGCGGCCGACGAGGACGAGCCGGGCCCCGAGATCGCCGACGATCACCTCGTCGACGAAGTCCTCGGCCGACTCGGCCGCCCGCTCAGGGGTGAAGTCGAGGACGAGGACCTTGTCGACGCCGGTGGCGTGCAGCAGCTCGAGCCGCTGGGGGAGGTCGGTCAGCTGGAGCGGGGCGCTCCCGGGCCGGACGACCGAGGCGGGGTGGGGGTCGAAGGTCACGACGACGCTCTCGAGCCCCTCCTCCCGGGCGAGGCTGCAGAGCTGCCGGATCACGCTGCGGTGCCCGAGGTGGAGGCCGTCGTAGGCGCCGATCGTTACGGCGCTGTTGCTCCGCGGGGACACCGGCGCGACGCTACCCGGCCGCCAGCAGCACGACTGCTGGCTGGATCCGGTCGTGACCTCTCGCCTCTGCCACCGCCACGAGGGCGCCGTCGGGGCCGAGCAGCGCGAAGGGACCGTCCCCCGCCAGACCGAGGCTGGCACGCTCGAGCGCCTTGCCCTGCGAGACGTCTGTCACCGCGTCCGCCGAGAGCACCGCCGAGGCGAGATCCCGCACGAGACCAGCCGGGGGGCGCACCGACTCCGGGCCGACCTCGTCGAGCCCGAGCGCCTCGGCGTCGCGGAAGGAGCCGACCGCCACCCGGCGAAGCGCCCGCAGGTGGGCCACCCCGCCGAGGCGCTCGCCGAGATCGGCCGCCAGCACCCGGACATAGGTCCCCGACGAGCAGTCGACGAGGGCCCGCAGCACATCGGGCTCGCCGGTCTCGAACAGGTCGAAGCGCGTGACCTCGACCGACCGGGGGGCGCGCTCCACCTCCATCCCCTGCCGGGCGAGCTCGTGGAGGCGCCGGCCCTCGTGCCTCAGCGCCGACACCATCGGGGGAACCTGTTCGATGCGGCCGGTGAGGGAGACCGCCGCCCGCCGGGCGTCCTCGATCCCCACGTCGGACATGTCGGCTCGCGCCGTCACCTCGCCGGCGGCATCGAGGGTCGACGTCGCCGTCCCGAGCGCGATCTCGCCGACATAGGACTTTGTGAGGAGTGTCGCGAAGCGAAGGAGCCTCGTCGCCCGTCCGACCCCGACGACGAGGACGCCGGTGGCGTCCGGGTCCAGGGTGCCCGCATGACCGACCCGGCGGGTCCCGATCAGCTTGCGGCAGCGGGCGACGACGTCGTGCGAGGTCCAGCCGGCGGGCTTGTCGACGACGAGGTAGCCGTCAGGGCTCATGTCGGTGGATGCGCCGGAGCGCCTCTTCGACCCGCTCCCCGGCCGCGACCGCGGGATCGGCGGCGAAGCTCAGCGTCGGGGTCCGCTTCATCCTTCCGCCATCGCCGATCGCCCGCTGGAGCTCCGGGCGGTGCTGGGCGAGCGCCTCGGCGGCCGGGCCGGGAAGCGAGGCGAAGAGCACTCTGGCCTGGCGAAGGTCCGGCTCGGTCTCGACCGCCGTCACCGTCAGCAGCGACAGCCGGGGGTCCTGGTCGCTCAGGCGCTCGATCGAGGTCGCGACTATCTCGACGAGGAGCGCGTTCACCCTGGCGGTCCTCGGGTAGGGATGGACGGGGCGGCCGACGCCCCGTCCCGAGCGCCGGTCGTGTCGCCCGGCCATCAGGTCCTCGGGATCTCGCGCTCCTCGTAGGTCTCGATGACGTCCCCCTCCTTCAGGTCCTGGAAGTCCGTGAGGCCGATGCCGCACTCGAAGCCGGACTGGACCTCCCGGACGTCGTCCTTGAAGCGCCGGAGCGAGGAGATGGCGCCCTTCCAGATGACCGTGCCATCCCGCAGGAACCGGACCTTGGACCCACGCGTGATGACACCGTTGCGCACGTAGCAGCCGGCCACGGCACCGACGCGGGGGACCCGGAAGACCGCCCGCACCTCTGCGTCGCCGGTGATGACCTCTTCGAACTCGGGCGCCAGCATGCCCACCATGGCGGCCTGGATGTCCTCGATGAGCTTGTAGATGATCTCGTAGGTCCGGATCTCGACGCTCCGGGCCTCGGCGAGCTCCCGGCCGCGCCGGTCGGGGCGGACGTTGAAGCCGATGATGGTGGCGCCGGAGGCGGCCGCGAGGTCGACGTCGCTCTCGGTGATCCCGCCGACGGCTCGGTGGACGAAGGCGATCTTCACCTCGTCGCGCTCGAGCTTTCTCAGGCTCTCGGTGACCGCCTCGAGAGACCCCTGGACGTCGGCCTTCAGCACGAGGTTGAGGGTTGCGCTCTCCCCCCGGCTGATCTGCTCGAACAGGTCCTCGAGCCGCGCCCCCGGGGCCGCCGAGGAGGCGGAGGACTGGGCGAAGGAGGCAAAGCGCAGCCGCTGCTCCCGGGCCTCGCCGACGTTGCGGGCGATGGACAGGTCGTTCGTCACGCGCAGCTCGTCGCCGGCGATCGGCGGCTCGGACAGGCCGAGCACCTGCACCGGAGTGGAGGGTGGCGCTTCTTTCACCTGGTCCCCGCGGTCGTTGATCATCGCCTTCACCCGTCCCCAGGCGGGACCGGCGACGATCGGGTCGCCGACGCGCAGCGTGCCCCGCTCGACGATGGCGGTGGCGACCGGCCCCCGGCCGACGTCGAGGTTGGCCTCGAGGACGACGCCACGGGCCTCCCCCTCCGGGTTAGCGCGCAGTTCGAGCACCTCGGCCAGGACGACCAGCTGCTCGAGGAGGTCGTCGATGCCGAGCGACTGCAGGGCGGAGATCTCGACCGTGATGGTGTCGCCGCCCCAGGCCTCGGGAACGAGGCCGCGCTCGGACAGCTGCTGCATGACCCGGTTCGGGTCGGCGTCCTCCCGGTCGATCTTGTTGATGGCGACGACGATCGGCGCCTCGGCGGCGCGGGCGTGGTTGATGGCCTCGACCGTCTGCGGCATCACGCCGTCGTCCGCCGCCACGACGAGGACGACGATGTCGGTGAGGCTCGCGCCCCGGGCGCGCATCGCCGTGAACGCCTCGTGGCCGGGCGTGTCGATGAAGGTGAGCAGGTGGCCGTTCCAGTCCGTCTGGTAGGCACCGATGTGCTGGGTGATGCCTCCGGCCTCGCCTGCGACGACGTTCGCCGACCGGATGCGGTCGAGCAGCAGGGTCTTGCCGTGGTCGACGTGACCCATCACGGTGATGACGGGCGGGCGGGTGCGGAGATCTCCCTCGTCCTCCTCCTCGCCCTCGTCGCCGAAGTAGCGAGCCCGGAGAGCGGCCTCTTGCTCCTCCCCGGGATCGACGAGGCGGATCCGGGCGCCGATCTCGGCGGCGAACAGCTCGATCATGTCGTCGGTGAGCGCCTGGGTGGCGGTCACCATCTCTCCCTGGAGGAGGAGGAACCGGACGACGTCACCCGCCGAGCGGTTGAGCTTCGGCCCGAGCTGCTGGGGGGTCGACCCCCGCTCGACGATGACCTCGCTCTCCGGCACCGGGGCGTTCGAGGGGACGTAGGTCGCCACCTGGATCGGCTCGAGCTCCTCCATGTTCCGGCGGCGGCGGGTGCGGCGCCGCTGGGGTGGGCGGCCGCGTCCGGCCGGGCCGCCGCGAAGGCCGCCGGCGGGGGCGCCGGGGCCGCCACGG
>JAJZZB010000323.1 GCA_021797795.1 Actinomycetes bacterium
GACTGCGACCCCGACGCTGGCGCGCTGTTCGAGGGCGTACCCTGCGACGCTGAAGGGTTCGTCGAAGGCTGCGAGGAGGCGGTGTGCAAGCCTCTCGGCAGCTGTTGGCGAATCGAGGCCCGACGCCAGGCAGAGGAACTCGTCCCCGCCGAAGCGCGACAGGGTGTCGGTCGGGCGAACCACCCCTTGGAGCCTGCCTGCGACAGCCACGAGGAGCTCGTCGCCGGCTCGGTGCCCGAGGCTGTCGTTGAGGTGCTTGAAGTTGTCGAGGTCGAGGAGCAGGGCGGCGAGGAACGCTCCCCTGCGCGGCGCGTCGAGGAGGCCGGCGAGCTCCTCTTCGAAGAGGCGCCGGTTCGCGAGGCCGGTCAGCGGGTCGTGGCGCGCCTGATGGTTGAGCTCGGACGTCAGGCGGTGCTGACTGGTCACGTCGTGGACCGAGCAGACGAAGTACGCGATCGCCCCGCGCTCGTCTCTCGCGACCGACTTCTGGACGGTGACCCAGACCAGATGGCCCTGCTTGTGGCGATAGCGCTTGGTGTAGATCGCCCGAGGCGCCTCGCCAGCGACCAACCGTGCATGGACGTCCTCGCCGTTGCGACGGTCTTCGGGTGTGGTGAAGGAGGCGGTGGTGCTCCCTACGAGCTCTTCCTCGCTGTAGCCGACGAGCTCGCAGAATGCCGCGTTCGCCCCGAGGATCCGGTCGTCGACGTCGACCAGGGCGATGCCCGACATGGTGCTCTCGTAGACGGCACGGAAGCGTTGCTCGCTCGCGGCAAGAGCCTTTTCCGCCTCCCTTCGGACACGGTCGTCGCGGACGTCGAGTAAGAGCCACCGCGAGCCGTCGAGCTGGATCGGGCGTAGGAGCACGTCCACGTAGACCTCCCCTCCGTCGCCACGCAGCAGCGTTCCCCTCCATGACGCCGGCTCCCCGGCGGCCGGCGACACAGGCGCGACCCCGGAGGCTTCCGTGCCCGAAAGGAGTGTCCAGACGTGCTTCCCCGTCAGGTCGCCGCGGTTGCAGCCGGCCAGCATCTCGAGCCGGTCGTTGACGAAGCGGATCACTCCAGCCGAGTCCGCGAGAGCGATCCCGTCGGTGATCATGCCAACCAGCCCGCGCCACGACAGCGGGTGGCCATCCACGTAGGCTGCGATACGCGAACGCTCCTCGGCCAGCTTGTGCTCGGTCTCGCGGCGGTTGCCCTCGTAGCGGTCCCCGAGGAGCAGCGCGCACACGTTGACCATCACCAGCGTGCCGAGCCCAGCCCATCGAGCGAGCGAGGCGTGGGTGACGAGAAGCTCGTTCGGCATGGCGGCGGCCGAGGCTTCGAGCGACGTCGCGAGCGCGCCGACCAGTCCGAACGCGGTTCCAGAATAGATCACGGGCAAGAAGATGAGGAGGAACCAGATGAAGCCCGGAACGGGAATGAGCCGCGCGTTCTGAGCAAGGTCGGCCAGCGCCTGAAGGGCGATCACGGCGAGCACGAGAGCCTGCGCGTACCAGAAGCGGCGGTCGCGGAGCGGGGGATGGGCGAGGTTGGCCAGCATCGAGCGCAGCGTCGCCGGCGCGTTCTTGCCGTGAAGCGCGCAGGGAGCGCCGAACCTCAGCTGGGCGCCGAAGGCGAGGGGTGTCGCTGGGCCGACGTGACCACCCACGACCGCGGCATCGGACCTGAGAGCATCCGTCGCTCCGGCGTCGCTCGCGAAGCTCTGCGCTTCAGCCACTTCGATCACTGGTTCCCCCGTGTACGCGGCAGCGGGGCGCGCGTTTGCCGCGTCTTGGCGTCGTGCTCCCTCTCTTCGGCAATCACACGGCCCGCCTTGAGCGCAGCCACTCGGCAGATGGCGATGGTGCCGACGGCAAATGGCCCCACTCCTTCTCCTCCTCGGCGGGGCGGCGCGTCTGCGCTCGACGTCCTCGGACGCCTCACTGGCTCGCGCACGTGGCCTCCCGGAATGCGAACCTCGAGCCCCTGGTCGAGGGGCCGGCAATTCCTGCCCGCCGAAGCCGGACGAAGGCGCTGGACGTGCAGAGGGATCGCTTCGGCGATGAGCTCCTCGACCTCGTCGCGGGAGCGGCCAGCCGCCACGCAGCCAGGAAGATCGGGCACATACGCACCCCAGGCCGGCGCCTGCCCCCCAACTGGGTCGCTGAACAGGCTGCCCAGGGGGATTCCGACATCGCCGACCTGGTCATCAAGACGCCCAGTGATCAGGGCCAGGCACTGTTCCTGGTCGAGGTCGAGACGGGCGTCTCCCCTCGAGATGTCGAGGCGCTCATTGACGGCCCTTGGCGGAAGTCGTGGCGGCGGCGGATGGGAAACCAACCGATCCTCCTCGTCGCCCCCTACATCGGCCCGAGAGTTCGCGAGCTCCTCATCGAGGAGGGCATTAGCTACCTCGACCTCACCGGCAACGCTCGAATCAGCAGCGACTATCCCGGGGTCTTCGTCGAGGTCCGGGGCGCGACGCACGACCCCCGCTCCACCAAGCCGCGGGCAGCCATTCGGGGAGCGAAGGCGGGGGCGGTCGTGCGCGTCCTCGTCG
>JAJZZB010000324.1 GCA_021797795.1 Actinomycetes bacterium
GGCGCCGTCGGGGATCACGCTCCAGGGCTGCACGCCGCCTGCGCCCTGTGCAGGAAAGCGGCCGCGCACGAGACCGGGCACAAAGACAACTGGCCACTCGAGGCCTTCGCCTGGTGGATCGTCATGATCTGCACGGCGTTCGGCATGACGTAGCGGGTCTCGAGCCATCCCTCGGGGTAGATGCTCTCGGCCTGGTAGGTCAGGTGATCGGCGAAGGAGCGATACTTCTGGTTCGCCTCGGACTGGAGGTGGATCTGCTCGAAGTCCGAGATCACCTGACTGAACTTCCCGAGGTTGTAGTACTGCCCTGGCCGCGGTTGGAGGGTCCGACAGGGACAAGTCCGACGACGGCGAGGCCATCGTCGACGTCGCGACGCTCATGCTTGACGGCGACGCATACGCGGGTGTTCTCGCGGCCCTCGGGGCATCGTCGTACGCGCACTTCAGGGAAGCCGCCGCCAGGGGCGAGGAGCAGGCGCGTGTGCTGGAGCGGCTTCGAGAGCTGCGCTCTCGCGAGCTGGCCGGCGATGCGCTTGTCGACCTGAGCGACGGCGAGCTGCGGTTCCTGACGCGCGAGCTCGCCGCGTTGCTGATGAAGCGAGGGCGGCACACCCCGGAGAGCCGCAAGCTCGGCCGGCTCGGGCTCGAGATGGTCGCCCGTTCCCCGGTGGGACGCCAACTTGCCGTTCCGCACGGCGCGCCGGCCCGGACGACCGAGACATAGGGCCGGCCGGTCCTGCGTGCGAGGGAGGACGGATCCGCGGCGTGTGTTGGCGGCGGACCGCGATGCCGTTGGGCTGGGAGGAGACTGCTTGCCCGCAAGGGGCGTTCTCGAAGATGCCACCCGGCGTTCTGAGATCCCGGCTTCCGCGTTCTGGGGCGATCCGGTGACGAAGTCCTGACCAGGGCCTTCGAGGTTTGTCCCAGCCACCGCAGCGCGCGTTGCCCCGGCGCGGGCGCGTGACGCCGTTGAGGGAGACTTGCCGGATCGAGCACGTACGAGGGACCCGATGAACGTCCCGGCGTGGGGCTGGGCCGCGACCCTCATCGGAATCGCGGCACTGCTCGTCGGCGACATCGCCCTCCACCGCCTGCGCGACCTCGCGGGGAGTCGGCCAGCCCTCATCGAGACCGCCGCGTGGATCGCCCTCTCGGTCGTCGTCGGCGTCGTCGTCGGAGTCACCTGGGGTTGGGGGGCATCGGGGCAGTACTTTTCGGGCTACCTGCTGGAGAAGTCGCTCAGCGTGGACAACGTCGTCGCGTTCGCGCTGTTGTTCCGAGGCTTTTGCGTGCCGATGTCCTCCCAGCGGCTCGTGCTGTACTGGGGTGTCCTCGGAGCACTCTTGGCACGAGGCGGATTCATCGCCGCAGGCGCCGCCTTCGTACGCAATGTCGATTGGGCCTTCTACCCCTTCGGCGCGATCGTCGTGCTCGCTGGGCTCCGCATGGCACGCGGCGGCCAGTTCGACATCGAGCATGGCCGGCTCATTCGGGCTATCCGGCGCTTGGTGCCGATCACCGCGCAGCCCAGCGAAGGGCGCTTTGTGGTGCGCGAGAGTGGCCGTCGCCTTGCCACGCCGCTGTTGTTGGCGCTCCTCGCAGTCGAGACCACCGACCTCGTCTTCGCTGCGGACTCTATTCCAGCGATCTTCGGCGTCACGAGCAACGTCTTCATCGTCTTCACGTCGAACGCGTTCGCAGTCCTCGGATTGCGATCGCTGTACTTCGTCCTCGCGGACGCGATGGAGCGCATCAGCGCGCTCACCAAGGGGCTCGCTGTGCTGCTCGTCCTGATCGGCCTCAAGATGCTGGTGCGCCCCCTCCTTGAAGTGCCGACGACGGCGACGCTCGGTGGCATCGCGGCGGTGTTGGCGATCACGCTCCTCGCGAGCTCGCGGCGCCGCCGCTCCGAGCGCGCTGGAACAGAACCATGAGCCAGCTCACCGCGCTTCAGCTCGGTTCGCCGCTCTCGTACTTCTTGGCCTTCGCCATGCCACTACTCGATGCGATCTTGCCTATCGTGCCGAGTGAGACAGCAATCATCGCGCTCGGCGTGGCGACCGCCGGCAGCGCGGACCCGCGGATCGCGCTGATCGTCGGGCTCGCCGCGCTCGGCGCGTTCCTCGGTGACAATCTCTCCTACCTGCTCGGCAAGCGCTTCGCCCCGGCCGTCACGCGGCGCTTTTTCTCGAGCCCGAAGGGCGCGTACCGCCGCGCTTGGGCCGAGCACGCGCTCACCGGCTTCGGTGGTCGACTGATCCTCGTCTGCCGATTCATCCCCGGCGGCCGCACCGCCGTGACGCTGACGTGCGGAATCGTCAGCTACCGCCGACGCAGCTTTGTCACCGCCGTGGCAATCGCCGCGCTGTTGTGGGCGAGCTACGCCTTCATGGTCGGCCGGCTGGGCGGCAAGGCCTTCGAGCAGCGGCCCTGGATCGGCTTTCTCCTCGCGCTCGGCATCGCGCTCGGCATCAGCGCTCTCGTGGAGGTGGGCCGCCGAGGACGGCAACTTCTCCGATCTCGCCACA
>JAJZZB010000079.1 GCA_021797795.1 Actinomycetes bacterium
GCAGGCCTCCGAAGGAGGTGTTGGCGGCGATGGCCAGGATGGCGGTGGTCGACAGGTCGACCACGTAGTAGATCGCCCCCCTCCCGACCGACGCGCCGGTGATCTGGCTGAGCACCGTCTGGGAGGCCTCCGGGGCGATGTGGAAGCGGACGGTGAGCACCGACAGGCCGAGCAGCATGGTGCCGAGGATCCCGCCCAAGAGCACCTCGGTGCGCATCGCCCGGCGCACCTTGGGCGCCCGGAAGATGGGCACGTCGTTGGCGATGGCCTCCACCCCGGTCAGCGCGCTGCAGCCCGCCGCGAACGCCTTCAAGAGGAGCAGCACCCCGACCGCCGCTGCGGCGGTGGGGACCGCCACGTGGATCCCCGCCCCGGGCATCGGGTGGGAGCGGAACAGCCCGGCCACGATGACCAGGTAGATCCCAACGATGAACACCGCGGTCGGCAACAGCAGCGCCCGGGCGCTCGTCGCCAACCCCCGCAGGTTGAGCGCGGTCAGCACAGCCAGCACGCCGAGGGAGATGGGGAGGCTGTCGGGGGCGAGGCCCGGGAAGGCCGACACCAAGGCGGCGACCCCCGCCGCGATCGACACCGCCACGGTGAGCACGTAGTCGACGACGAGCGACGCCCCCGCCAGCAGGCTGGCCCGGTGACCGAGGTTGGCCTTGGACACGGCGTAGCAGCCTCCCCCGTCGGGATAGGCCCGGATCACCTGGCGGTAGGAGAACACCAGGATCACGAGCAGCACCACGATGGCGACCGTGATCGGCTCGATCTTGGCCAGCGCCCCCGCCCCGGCGCTCGCCAGCACCACCAGCATCGCCTCGGGCCCATAGGCCACCGAGCTGATCGCATCGAGGGAGAGGGCCGGGATCCCTTCGAGGCTCGTGATCTCCTCGGCGGACTCGCCGTCGGCCTCGGATCCGCCCTCGGCGCTTCGGGCCGACACGCTCGTGTCGCTCGTCGAGTCGGTGTGGTCCATCGGCGGGCTCCTCGCGGTCGGCAACGGCCAGGTCGGGGGTCGCCGTCGATCTTGGCAGCATCGGAGGGATGCTCGGGGTCATGTCACCAGCCCCGATCCCGTCAACCTCGATGTGGCGGGTCGCTGCCCGGTCGTGGCCGCCCCTGCGGTGGCGTGGCCGAGTCCGGACCGGGCAAGACTTGGCCCCACCGCCAGCCCACCGGGAGGACCATTCGATGACCGTTCACTCCATCTACGACTACGTCCCGCACCACCGCACCAAAGAGAAGCTCGACCACACGTCCCGACCCGTGAAGGTGAGCGAGCAGCTACCGTGCGGCAGCGCTCCCGCCCGGTTCAACTCGTGGTTCGCCGTGAAGGTGACCAGCGGGGTGGGCACCATGTGGTGCGCCTACGCCTTCGCCGCGCTGGCCTTGGTGAGCCTCCCCCAGGCCATCACCTCCCACAGCGCGGTCACGCTCGTCTCCTGGGTCTCCCAGACCTTCCTCCAGCTCGTCTTGCTGTCGGTCATCATCGTCGGCCAGAACGTGCTCGCCACCGCGGCCGACAAGCGAGCCGAGGCCACCTACAACGACGCCGACGCGCTCCTGCACGAAGTGGTGAAGCTCCAAGAGCACCTCGGCGCCCAAGACGACGTGCTCCGACGCCTGCTCGCGGAGCAACCGACCTCGTGACGGCCACCCGATAGCCCAGCGAGCTGGAGGCTCCAACGGGTCCAGGAGTGCAGCCGTGCTCGACGCCAGAGGCCGGCACCGCGTGCCGCCGGACGCGGGCGACGGGTGCTCTCGGGGTGTGCCCGTCCCCGGTGTCGATGTCATCGACGCGAACGGCCCCGGGTGACCGCTGACCCCCCGGAGGGGAGGCATCGGGCCTACGCTTGGTCCATGGTGCTCGGCCTGCTGGTCTCCTGGGTCTTGGGCGGTCTCGTCATCGGCGCCCTCGGACGCCTCGTGTCGCCCGGCCACGCCAAGATGGGCCTCGCAGCGACGATGCTGGTCGGCGTCGTGGGGTCCTTCATCGGCGGCGCCGTCGGTCTCGCCGTCGGTGCGGGGTTCTTGGTCCGCTTCGCCATCGCCGTCGCCGGCTCGGCGGTGATCGTCACCGCGCTGCACGGGCAACGCCACCTCTCCCGGCGCAAGCTGCCCCGCTAGCGTCGTGGCGGCCGCCGCAAGCGGGCGGGGGCCGCACCAGCCCAACCTGCCGCTCGATGGCGACGAGGCGGACCTCTCCCTGCGCTCGTGGCGGTTCTGGCTGGTCGTCGTCCTCGCCGGCGTCGGCGCGGGGCTCGGTGCCGGGGTGCTCATGGCGATCCTCCACGCCGTCCAGCACCTCGCCTACGGCTACCGCCACGGCGACTTCCAGACCGGCGTCCGCCACGCGCCACCCTGGCGCCCTCTCGTGGTGCTGGCGGGCGCCGGGATCGTCCTCGGCGCGGCGTGGGTCCTGCTGCGCAAGTTCGGCGGCCCGGTGCGGGGGCTCGACGAGGCGGTCTGGGAGCACCAGGGACGGCTCCGGCCCCTCGACACCGCGGCCAACGCCCTCTTGCAGATCGTGGCGGTCGGCGCCGGAGCGACGCTCGGCCGGGAGGGCGCCCCCAAAGAGCTCGGCGCCGGGCTGGCCGCCAGCCTGTGCGATCGGGCCGGCCTCAGCGCCACCGAGCGCCAAGTCCTCGTCGCCTGCGGGGCCGGGGCCGGCATGGCCGCCGTCTACAACGTCCCCTTCGGCGGCGCCCTGTTCGCCGCCGAGGTGCTGCTCGGGACCCTGGCGCTGCCGGCAGTCCTCCCCGCCCTCGCCACCGCCGGGGTGGCGACCGGCGTCTCCTGGCTGCTGCTCCCCGACCGCCCCACCTACGACGTCGGCCACCTCCCGGTCAGCGCCTCGCTCACCTTGTGGGCCGTGCTCCTCGGCCTGGCCGCCGGGCTGATCGGGGCGGGCCTCGTCGTGGCCGTGGGGTGGGCAAAGGCCCGGGCGACCAAAGGGACGCCCACCGCTGCGACGATCGCGGTCGCCTTCGGTGCCGTCGGCGCGGTGGCGATCGCTCTCCCCGAGGTGCTCGGCAACGGCAAGGACGTCGCCCAGCTGGCCTTCTCCGGCGCCCTCAGCCTCCCCCTCGTCGCCGTCATCGTGGTGGCTCGGCCCCTCGCCACCGCCGCCTGCCTGCGCGCCGGGGCGGTCGGCGGGCTGTTCACCCCGACCCTCGCCGTCGGCGCCCTGGTGGGGACCCTCGCCGGGCGGGCCTGGGGGACGCTCCTGCCGGCCGGACCGGTGGCCGGGTTCGCGCTCATCGGCGCGGCGGCGCTCCTCGCCGGGGCGATGCAGAGCCCGATCGCCTCGGTCGCCCTCGTGGTCGAGCTCACCCACAGCGGCCTCGCCCTCCTCGTGCCGATCGCCCTCGCCGCCGCCGGCGCAACCGCCGTCTCACGGGCCCTCGTCCCCGCGTCGCTCTACACCGCCGCCGGATGGTGGCGCGCCGGCCACCCCAACGACGCCGCTCCAGCCCACCGACCATCCGGACTCGGCTGAGGCCCGAGGGCGGCCGCTGTCGCCCGCAGGACGCCGTGCGCTGCTCGCCGCCGCCACACGGCCTCCACCGTCGCCACGAATCGGCGCTCGGCCGTTTCGGTCGCCAACGGCGCGATCGAGCCGAGGACGCAGGTCGCGTTCATGTGACGACACGGTCAGCGCCGTCAGGTTTGACGTTGGTCCCGACAACGGCCGCTCCCGGCACGCTCGAGCCGTTCGAGGAAAGGCCTGAGGGCCACCAGTTGTAGCGGCCGAGGATCGCCACCATCGAGGGGACCATGACGGTCCGGACGAGGAAGGTGTCCATCAAGATGCCGAGGGCCAGCCCGGCACCGATCGCTTGGAACTGGCCGGCGTTGGCGCCACCGCCTGAGACGATCAGCAGTACCCCGAAGGTTCCCGCCAGGACGAGGCCGGCAGAGGTCACCGTGGGCCCGGTGGCGCCGATGGCCTTGGCGATCGCTTGGCGGAGCGGGAGGTGATGGGCCTCTTCCCTGATCCGGGCCATGACCAAGATGTTGTAGTCCTCGCCGAGCGCGAGGAGGAAGACGAACATCAGGAACGGCAGGATGAACACCAGGCCGCTCTGGCCGCCGACCTCGACGAAGAGCAGCACGGTGAGACCGAGCGCGGCCAGGTAGGAGATGGCGACGCTGGCAATCAGGTAGAGCGGCGCGACGAGACTGCGCAGCACCAGGACCAGCAGCAGGCCGATCAGGAGGATCGCCACCGGCACGATGCGTAGCAGGTCGCTGGAGGAGATCTGGTTGACGTCGTAGATTCCGGCCGCCTCGCCGGCCACGCCGCTCGCCCGGGCCCCGGCCGCGTGCGCGGCGTCGGTCACCGCCGAGCGGATCGCGGGAACGGCCAGCATGGCTCTCGTGGTGGTCGGCGGGCCGGCGGCGAGGGTCGCCTCGAACTGGACGGTGCGGCCGTTGGCGCTCACGAGCTGCGACGTCGAACGGTAGGCCTCATAGGCGTCGAGCGGCACGCCTGTCGCTGCGGGTGGGGCGACCGGGAGCGACCCAGGCGGCCCGAGTCGGCGGTGGAGGGCTATGAGCTCGCTCGGGCTGAGAGCGGTGCCGTTGGGGTCGAGCGGTCCGAGCAGCCGGGTGAACTGGCCGGAGGCGCTCAGGTGCGCCTGCAGCAACGAGAGTACCCTGGGATCAGCCCAGACGGGCTTCGCCAGCTCGAAGACCAGGTTCGTCGGGTTGGCAGAAGCCTTGGGGAAGTTCGCGGCGAGGGCAGCCTGGCCGAGCGCGGCGTTGGTCCCTGGCGGGGCGGCGGTGTTACCGCCGAAGCCCGACGGTTTGTTGGCGGCGACGCCGATGGCGAGAAGCCCAAAGAAGACCAGCCCTACCCCGAGGGTCACCGCCGGTCGCCGGAGCAGGCGGGTGGCGACCCGGTGCCAGATGCCTTCACGGTCGGGTCGGGCGGTGACCTTCGATGGCCAGAAGACCGCCCTTCCCAAAATGGCCAGCAGCGCCGGCAACAGGGTCAGCCCGGCGGCGAGCATCAACGCGATGGCGATGGCGAGCGGCACGCCGAGGTCGTGGTAGATGCCGAAGCTCGCGAGCAGCAACGACA
Source organism: Actinomycetes bacterium (assembly GCA_021797795.1). Classification (GTDB taxonomy): domain Bacteria; phylum Actinomycetota; class Acidimicrobiia; order Acidimicrobiales; family Bog-793; genus JAKACF01. The sequence continues at coordinate 5,093 of JAJZZB010000079.1, forward strand.
GCAGCGCGACGATGACCGTGCCCGCCGAGAAGGTGATCGACTCGCCGACCTTGGTGACGGCGCGGGCGACCGCATCGTGGGGATCGAGCCCCCGTCGCAGCTCCTCGCGGACCCTGAAGACGAGGAAGAGGCCGTAGTCGGTGCCCGCGCCGAGGACGAGGACGACGAGGAGGATCTGGGCGAAGCTCGAGATCGGCACGCCGGTCGAGGCGATGACCGAGCTGGCCAAGGTGACCACGAGCGCGGCGGGAAGCAGCGTCACGAACGGCGCCAGCACGGAACGGAAGATCAAGAACAGCAGCACCAAGATGAAGACGATCGACAGGGCTTGGGCCTGCTTGGTCTGGTGGCCCGAGGCGTGTTGGTTGGCGACGTTGATCGCCAGGTTGCCGGTGAGGTGGGCGGCGAACCCCGCAGGTGCCGGCGTGGTGTCGACAACCTGTTGGAGGTTGTCGACCAGGTGCGTCGCCGGTGTGCCCTTCGGGGAGACGTCGGACTGCACAATCAGCTCGGCGGCCTTGCCGTCGGGTGCGAGGCCGGCGTCGAAGACCTTCACGACCGTGGGGACCGTCCTCGCCGAGGCGGCGATGCGCGCGAGGGCCTGCTGGTCGGCGGCGGTGAACCGACCTGAAGCCGCCGTCGCCACCACCAGGACCGGCGTCACGCCTTTGCGTTCGAGCGGGGTAGCCAGCGCGGCTGCCTGTTCGCTCGGCGCGCTGGCGGGCAGGAACGACGAGTTCTGCTCTTGCACCTGGGATCCGAGCGACGGCAACAGCGCCACCGCGGCGACGGTCCCCACCAGCCACACGGCGAGGACCGCCCATCGGAACCGGACAGTGAAGCGGCCGAGCTGGGCGAACAGGCGGCTCATCGCGGGATCGGCTCCCTCCCCGGCTCGTGGCGGACCTCTGGCATCTCCACCTGCTCCGAGCGTTGCGGGCCGGGGTTCACGGCCGGGGGAGGATCGACCGCGGCGGCGGGCGGCGAGCCGGCGACCATCACCTCTATGAGCCCCAGGAGATCCCGCAGCTGGGCGTCGCTCAGCGCCCCGAGGATCGACTCCGCCATCTTCCGCCGCTGGCGCTCGATCCGCCCGATGATCCGGCGACCTTCCTCCGACAAGGCGAGGACCACCACCCGCCGGTCCCGGAGGTCTGACCGGCGCTCGGCCAGACCCTGGCGGACGAGACGGTCTGCGACATCGGTGGCCGCGCTCTCGCTGATGTCGAGCCGTCGAGCGAGCTGTGACATGGTGACGTCTCCGGCGACGAGACCGTGGAGCACCTCGAGCTGGTGCACCGTCACCGATCCGAGCTCACCTCGCAGCTCCGGCGACCTCGCCGCGGCGAAGCGGCGCGCCAGCGCCGGGCGCAGCTCCAAGAACCGGCCGACCAGCTCCTGACGAGACAGCGGTGCACCACCGCCGCGCTCGCTCCGCCCGTCGGTGCTCCGTCGGGTCATGACCAGCACCCGCGGAGCTTGCTCACCCGCCGAAGATACGGTACCCGAATGTTCATGGCCCCGAAGCATATGGGAAGCGCACCCTCGCGAGGCGTCATCGAGTTACGAGAAGCGCCCGAGCGCACGATGATGCTGGCAGATCTCTCGGAGCCGACGGCGCGCTGAGTTATATCAAGGACGTCATGTCGAGCTCGACGGCCGAAGGGTGTCCGTCGTGGCGACCCGCCCGGCGTTGGTAGCCGAGAGCGCCCTCCCTGACGGATCGGGCACCGGCGGGCCGTGTAGAAGGGGGGCAGAGTGCAAGAGTCGTGCACCGGCCCCCGCGTTGGGCGCGTTCGGGCCGCGCACCCGCCGTGCCGGTGACGGCGAGCGGGCCCGGTGACCTTCACGCCCCTTGCGTCCCCGCTCCGGATCGCCCTTGTCGGCTTCGGGCCCATCTACGACCTCAACGTCCTCGCCCACCGCGACAACCCCGACGTCGAGGTCATGGCCTTGGTCGACCCCGACGGCCGACGCCGGGAGCAACGCCAGGCCGACTGGCGGGACGCCGCCGCCTTCGCCGCCGTCGGCGAGCTCGCCAAGAGCGACCTCGAGGTGGATGCCGTCGAGGCAATGCTGCCCGTTGCGCTCCACGCCGAGGGGGTCGTGGAGCTGCTTGGCTATGGCTGGCACGTCAATCTGCACAAGCCCCTGTGCTGTCCTGTACAGCGAGCTGGCGGAAGCGAACGACCGCCAGCTGCGGGTCATGGAGAACTACCTCTTCTACGAGCCGCTCCAGCAGCTGAAGGCGGTGATCGAGGAGATCCGGTTACCACCTGAAGATGGTGGCGAGCGAGCGGGGCGGGTGTCCCGTGCTGGGAAGCGCCTATCGGTGGCAGTTCGAGCAGACGCAGCGTGGGCGCGGCATCCTCGTCTTCGACGGCTGGCACAAGCTGGGCAGCGCCCGGTGGCTCTTCGGCCGGGTGGCCGCGGTCCGCGCCTGGATCGGCAGCACCGAACCGAGCTGGTGCCTGGCGTCGAGGCCGATGCCCCCACCACGATCGTCTGGGAGCACGCCAACGGTGTGCGGGGGTCTGGGACGTCACCGTCGCCGCCGACATGTGCCGGCGGTCGGACTACGACACGAAAGACGAGCGGTGGGAGGTGACCGGCACCCGCGGCTTCGCCCGGGTCAACCGGTGCACCGCCGGGGGATCCAGCAGCCGAGCCTCGAGGTCTTCGCCGACGGCGAGCTGCTCTCCTACCACGCCCTCGACGACCACTGGGCGAGCAGCTTCGAGGCGTCGGGGCGGCACTGGTTGCGTTGGCTGCGCACCGGCGAGGGCCTGCCGTGGTGGAGGGCCCAGAGGCGGTCGACGTGCTGCGTTTCGCGCTTGCCGCCTACGTCAGCGTCCGCGCCGACGGTGCCGGGGTCGACCCTACGTCCATCGCCGACTGATGTGGCACGCGACGACCGGCCGGACCGGACGGTATCCGCACGAGGTGACGCCCCGACGCCGTCACTGGCGCTTGCGGGTCGGGCCCTGGGCGATGATTGAGGGGGCGCCTGACACCGCTCGGCAAAGCCCCGAATCTGTTCTCCACTACTCATCCACTACTCGACGAAGGACTCGATCTTCTTGGCAAGCTTGTTTTCGATCTCGATGTTCCATGCGGACTCGGCCACGTCGACGACGAGGAAGAGATCCGACAGGAGCAGCGTCTCGAGTACGGCGACTCCGAGGTCCTGCAGCCATTTGCCGATCCCGATGCGGACCGTGAAGTCGCTCGGATCCCCTGAGAGGACGATCGAGAGCGCGCGATCCGCGTCGACCACGCCGCGGAGGAACCCTCCCTTCTTCGCCTGGAGGACGAGGCCTTGCTTGCTGGACGAAGAGGTCTGGGTCGAGAAGCCCTCGGACTTGAGATAGCTCTCGATCTTCGATTCGAGCTCGCCGAGATCCGTACGCTTGTTCTGGAAGTGCTGTACCTTCTCGCCGATCATGAACGCTCCCTTCGTCGACAGCACGGACAGCACCAAGGGCGCCACGCCGCAGGCTAGATCCTGAGGTCGTGGCAGCGGCGTCGCGGGGCAGGTGCACTCACGGCCACCGAGGCACGATGCGGTCCATCCGGCCTTCTGGGAGGCCAAGAGGTTTCACCGGGTGCGCCATGGGCGCCGGGGGCGACCGACTCTTCGGCCGGATCCCCGTGGAACGGCTGGTGGTCCGCCCCGGACAAGAGAGGGTCTTGTCAGCCGGACGAGCCCGCGGCGGCGGGGGCGATCGTGACTTTGGTGGCGGTGAACGTTGTGTTGGGCCCGGGCTGCCCGTGGATGCGGACCGTGTCGCCGGGTTGGAGCGCCGGGGCTGTCACGGTGTGGGTCCCTTGCCGGTAGGTGGTCGAGGACGTGGTGGTGACGGTGAGGGTGGCGCCCTTGGGGGTGTGCAGGGTGAAGCCTTGGGCTTCGAGGGCGGTGACGGTCCCCGTGGCGGTGGCGGGGAGGAGGAGGACGACCTTGGCCGTGGTGTTGGCGGTGGTCCGGACGCGCACGCGCTCGCCGGGGGCGAGGGCGGAGGCGGCGACGCGCTGGTGGCCTTCGCGGTAGGTGGTGGTGGGCGTGAGGGCGAGGGTGCGCGTGGTGCCGTGGACGTCGACGACGAGGGACGAGGCGGACACGGTCGCGATCGTGCCGACGATGCCGGAGCTCCGGTGACCGCTGGTGCCGTGGTGGGCAGCGGCTGGAGCGCTGCTCGGGGTCGAAGTCGTGGTGTGCGACGAGCAGGCGGCGGCGACCAGGGCGAGCACGGCCAGGGCGGGGACCACATACAGGCGACCGGCGTGACGTCGCCTCCGGCGGTCACCGGATCCCCGCGGCCTGCCGGCGCCCGGGCCTTGCGGGTCCGCAGCGGCGTGAGGGGGGGGTGGGTCGGTGGTCACATGGGCTCCTGTTGTTCGCTTCGGTCGGGCTGGTTGGTGGTCGTCTGCCGTGGGGCGTCTTGTTGCCGGGGGGGTCCTAGTGGTTCGGGGAGGGACGCGTGGGCACACACGGCACCGACCAGCCGCTCGAGGGCGGGCAGGGTGGCGGTGATCTGTGCCTGGTCGGCCGGTTCGAGCTCGGCGAGCGCCTGGGCGAGCAGGCCGAGGCGCTGGTCGCGCCAGTCGGCGAGCTCGCCTGCGGCAGCCGTGGTGAGGTAGAAGCGCACGCCGCGCCGGTCGGCGGCGTCGCGGCGGCGCTCCAGCAGTCCGGCGCCTTCGAGGTGGCCGGCCAGGGTGCTCACCGTGTTGGAGGCGAGGCGCAGGTGCTGGGCGGCGTCCCTGGTCCGCAGGCCCGGGTAGCGGCGCACCAGGTTGAGCAGCTCCACATGAGCCCCGGGGAGCCCGACCATGCCGATCGGGCGGGCGATCACCCGGCGGCGCACCACCCGGAACGCCCGGAACAGGGCTTCTGCCTGGTCGGCCAGCCCGGTGGCGGCGTCGTGGGCGTCGCCGTGGAGCCGGGGCGTGGCGCGCCGGGCCCGAGGTCGTGGCTGCTCGCTCATGCGCCGGGGGTCGCCGGTCGGGTGACGAGTGGCAGCTCGGCGGTAGTGACAGCCGGCTCGGTGGGAGGCGCCGCCGCTACTTGCCGGCGCCGGGGGCGGAGGCGGAGGCGGGCGTCGTCGAGGAGGGTGTAGAGCACGGGCACGACGAGCAGGCTGAGCACGGTGGAGGAGAGCAGGCCCCCGATGAGCACCACCCCGACGGGCATGCGCTCGGACGCGCCGGAGCCGTGCCCGAAGGCGAGCGGCGCCATGGCGCAGACCATGGTGGCGGTCGTCATCAGGATCGGGCGGATCCGGGTGGCGCCGGCCTCGACGACCGCCTGGTCGCGCGCGACCCCGCGGCGGCGCAGGGTCTTGGTGTAGTCGACGAGCAGGATCGAGTTCTTCGACACCAGGCCCATCAGCATGATCATGGCGATCAGGGCGAAGATCGAGATCGGAAGCCCGGCGGCCCACAGGCCGGCCAGCGCCCCGATGGTGGCGAGCGGCACGGCGAACAGGACCGCCAAGGGGTCGAGCAGCGACTCGTAGAGGGCGGCCATGAGCATGTAGACGAGCAGGATCGACAGGGCGAGGGCTTGGAGCAGCGGCCCGAACGCTCGGGACTGCTGGGCGGACTGGCCGCCGACCTGGAGGGCGTAGCCGGTCGGGAGCCCGACGCTGTGGGCGGCGGCGAGGAGGGCGGCGGTGGCCGGCCCGGAGTTGCCGGTCGGGCTCGACGCGGAGACGGCCACCGCGTACTGGCCGTTGATCTGGGTGATCTGTCCCGGCCCTGGGGCCTCGGTGAGATGGGCGACGGTGGAGAGGGGCACGCTCCCGTGGGCGGTCGGGATAGGGATGGCGGCGAGCTGGGCGGGGGTGAGACGAGCGCCGCTCCCGAAGGTCACCTGGATCGGTTCGGCGGGCGCCGCCTGGGAGGTGACCAGCGGGGGGACGGCCGCGCTGCCGAGGGCGGCGGCCACGGTGGCGCCGACGGTGGCGGGCGACACCCCGAGGTAGGTGGCGGTGGCCCGGTTGACGGTGATCGACAGCTCGGGGGTGGGGGTGGGCACCGAGGTGGACACCTGGGAGACCGCCGGGTTGCCGTTAAGGTGGGCGGCGACCTGGGTGGCGAGGCGGTCCAACGTGGCGAGATCGGGACCCACGATGTCGATCGAGGCGGCGCGGGCGCCACCGGCGATGAAGGGGCTTTGGACGTGCCCGTGGGCGACGAGCCCCGGGAAGCGCCGGGCGAGGTTCCCGAGCCTCTTCACGTAGCTGCGGATCGGCGGCCGCGATCCGCGGGGGCCGAGGTCGACGGTGAGCTGGCCCAGGTTGTGTGCTGCGCCGACCCCGGCGCCGTAGCCGGAGGAGACGAACACCTCGGTCACCCCGGGGAGGTGCTGCACCCTGCGGGCGTAGCCGGCGAGGGTTGCCTGGGCGGTGGGGAGGGGCGTGCCGACGGGCAGGCGGGCGTTGACCGTGACGACGCCGTTGTCCTCGGGGGGCACGAACGTGGTCGGCAGCACGCCCGAGCGCACGATGCCCACCGACCCGGCCAGGGCGGCGAGCGCCACCCCGACCACCGCCAGGCGGTGGCGGAGGCTCCAGGCGATCACTTTTCGGTAGCGGGCTCGCAGGCCGTCGAAGCCGGCGTCGAAGCGCCGGCCGAAGCGCGCTCCGGCCGAGGTCGGTCGGGGCAGGGCGCCCCAGCGCGCCGCCAGCATCGGGGTCAACGTGTAGGAGACGAGCAGCGAGAACAGCGTGGCGGCCACGATCGTGAGCCCGAACTCCCTGAACAGCTGGCCGACGTTGCCCGACACGAAGGCGACCGGGGCGTAGACGACGACGTCGGTGAGGGTGATCGCCACCGCCGCCGCCCCGATCTCCATCCGCCCGTCCACCGCGGCGGCGGCCGGGTCCTTGCCCATGGCCCGGTGGCGGTGGATGTTCTCGAGCACCACGATCGAGTCGTCGACCAAGATCCCGATCAGAAGCGACAGCGCCATCAGCGAGATCAGGTCCAGGCTGAAGCGCAAGAAGTACATCACCGCGAACGTCGCTACCAAAGAGACGGGGATGGCGAACATCACGATCATCGTGTTGGCCAGCCGGTGCAGGAACACCGCCAGCACCAGGGCGGCGAAGAGGATCCCCAAGAACAGGTCGAGCTCGACGTTGGACAGCGCGGCCCGCACGTAGTTGGTGACGTCGCCGGTGATGGTGGCGTGCACCCCGGCGGGCAGCCCGGGGGCGAGCTTGGCCAGCTCGGCGCGCACCGCGCCGTCGACGGCCAGGGAGTTCGCCGTCGACGAGGCGGTCACGACCAGCCCGACCGCCGGGGTGCCGTTCAGGGTGGCCGCCGACTGGGCCTGGGCCAGGCCCTGGGTGATGGTGGCCACCTGGCCGAGGAGTACTGCCCCGCCGGGCCGGGAGGCGACCGGCAACGCCAGGAGGGCGGCGACCGACGGGTAGCCGCCGCTGGTGCGGGCCAGGAGCTCCTGGCTGCCCACCACCGTCACCCCGCCGCTCACCGCCACGTTCTGGGCCTTCATGGCCGCGGTCACCTGGGGCACCGACAGGCCGTAGGCGGCCAGCTCCGACGGCGACAGGGCGACCGTCACCACCGGGGCCCGGCCGCCCACCACCGTCACCTGGGCCACCCCGGGCTGCTCTTCGAGGGCGGGGGCCACCACGCCCGTCACCAGGGTGTAGAGCTGCGAGGAGGCCAGCGGGCCCGAGATGGCGACGTCCATCATCGGCAGCGCGGAGGGATTGGCCTTGATGATCGACGGGGGGGTGGCCGTCGGCGGCAGGCCCTTGGCCACCCGGGCCAGGGCGAGCGAGATGCTCGCCGCCGCCTGGTCGACGTTGGTCCCCCCGGCGAACTGGAGGGCCACCGTCGAACGCCCCGGCGCCGAGGTGCCGACCATCGACACCACCCCCGACTCCGAGCTGAGCGCCTTCTCCACCGGGGTGGTGATCGTCTCCGACACCGTCGACGCCGAGGCGCCGGCGTCGCCGATCACCACCCGGACGTAGGGGAAGTTGACGTTGGGGAGGCGGCGCACCGGCAGCTTGGTGAAGGCCACCACGCCGGCCACCACCAAGAACCCGAGCACCATCAACACGGTCACCGGCCGGCGGATCGACAGCACGGTGACGTTGAAACGCGACCGGCCGGCCGGCACCGAAGGGCCGTCGGGCGACGTGGCCGGGTTCTCTTCGCTCATCCTTTCTTGCCGCCTCGCCGCCCGCCACCCACGCCGGTCGATGTCCCGGAGGCGACGCCGGCACCGGCAGCGGTCCCCGACGCACCCGCCGTCCTGGCACCCTTGGCACCGGTCGTCGTCGAGGCGACCGGGGCGGTCAACAGCCCGCCGATGCTCGATCCGCTCACCGTCGCCGGTGCCGCTGCCCGCTCGGTGACTCGCACCCGGTCACCGGGCGCCAGGTAGGTCTGGCCCAGGGTGACCACCTCGCTGCCCGCTCCGAGGCCGGTGACCGCCGTGGTCGTCCCGTCGGAGATCCCCGGCGTCACGTCGACCAGGCTCACCGTGTGATCGGCGTGGACGACGAAGACCTGCGGGTGGCCTTTGATCGACAGCACCGCGCTCGACGGGACCAGCACCGCCCCTGCGGTCCGGCCGGTCACCACCGCCGCGGTGACTGCCTCGCCGGGGACGAGCCACGGCGGATCGGACGTCGGGATCAGGCTGATGGCGAAGGTGAGCGACGAGGGGTCCGCCGCCGGCGCCACGCTGCTCACGCTCGCCGGCACCGAGCCCGTGCCGCCTGGCGACGAGATCGTGGCCGTCTCACCGGGGTGGACGAGCCCCAGGTTCTGCTCAGCCACCGGAGCCTGCACCGACACCGCCGCGCCGTCCAAGCTGAGCAGGGGGCTGGCCGGGGTGACCTGCTCACCTACCACCGCGCTGAGCGAGCCCACCGTGCCGGCGAACGGTGCGGTGACGGCCTCCTGGGCGACCTGGGCGTCCACTACCGCCTCGGCGTCGGACGCCTGGGTGACCGCCGCCTGCAGCGGTGCGAGGGTCGACACCGCCGGTGACGCCTCGGCCTGCGCCGCCTGGGCCTGCGCCAGCGCGAGCGCCGCCTGGGCTTCGGCGACCGCTGCCGCCTGCGACGACCCACCCGACGCCGAGCCGGACCCGCTGCCTCCCCCCGGCGCCTGTGCCTGCTCGGCAACCTGGAGCGCCACCTGGGCCTTCGCCACCTCCGCCTGGGCGACCGCTACGGCTTGAGGGCTCGGTCCTGCCGCGGCGGCGGCCAGCTTGGCCTGCGCGGTCGCCACCGCCGCCTGCGCCTCGGTGAGCTGGGCTTCCAAGACGGGGTTGACCACACGCACCAACACCTGGCCCGCCTGCACCGCTTGGCCGACCGTGACCGACACCGACGCCACCTGGCCGGCGACACCCGGGACCACCGTGATGCTCTGCGCAGAGCTCACCGTGCCCGACAGGGACAGCTCGGACACGGCGACACCCGAGGCGGCCGTCGCCACCTGCACCGCGGTCAGCGCGCCGCGAGCGCCGTGGGCCTTGTGGCGGTGCCCACGCCCCGCCGCGTAGGCGGTGCCGGCGCCGGCCAAGACAGCCACGACCACAACCGCCACGGCCACCTTCGTCAAACGCCCGGTACGCCACCGCACCCGACGCTCGAACCCGCCAGACGTCGATGTACCTTCCCTATCGCCCAACCCGCACCTCCCACCGCCCGGCAACTCTGTCTGTAATAGACAGAGTATGCCTGGAACGAAGCCGCAAGGGATGGCAGGGGTCGGGCACCCCAGGCCCCGCCCCCGTGCGGGCGCAAAGCACAGGGCTTGCGCCGACCACGATGCGCTGATATCCATAGATCTGTGGAATATGAGACTCCAGCCGGCGGGCGTGCCGACCTCTACGAGCAGCTCGCTCGGATCGGCAAGGTGGTCGTGCACCCCAAGCGCATCGAGCTGCTCGACCTGCTCTGCCAGGCGGAGCGCAGCGTGGTGGCGTTGGCCGTGGCGACGGGGCTCAAGCTCTCGACGGCGTC
>JAJZZB010000080.1 GCA_021797795.1 Actinomycetes bacterium
CTCGGCTGTGGGCCATGACGAGGCCGTGGCCACGAGACGACGGGCGGACATGTTCACCGAAGATGGCGAGCCCTCGGAAGACGACCCGCGGGAGCATCGGCGCAGGTTGGGCGACGAGCGCGCCACGCTGGTCGAGGCGCTGCGGTGTGAGCGCCTCACCCTGCGGCTCAAGTGCGCGGACCTCGAGGCCGAGGCAATGGCTCGCCGTGCCGTGCAGCCGTCGACGATGTCACTGCTCGGAGTGGTACGGCACCTGGCCGAGGTGGAACGGGCGACGTTCCGCAAGCTGATGGCCGGCCAGGAGGTCTCGCGCCTCTACTGCTCCGACACGGACCGAGACGGCGACTTCGACGGGGCCGTGGCCGATCTCCGCGTGGTGGAGGAGGCGTGGCAGGCGGAGGTCGGCTTCGCGGAGCGACTCGTGTCCGAAGCGCCCAGTCTCGACATCACCGGCGACGACCCCCTCAACCAGCACGGCAGCGGGGGAGGGCTCACGTCGCTGCGCGAGGTGTCGGTCGGCATGATCGAGGAGCACGCCCGTCACATGGGTCACGTCGACTTGCTGCGCGAGCGGATCGACGTCCGCGTAGGCCAGTAGCCCGCCGAGGAAGTCACGCGCCGCCTGCTCGAGGAGCGCCGCCGCCCGCCGCGCGGTGCGGAAGTGACGATGTCGAGGTCGCCGACCACCGGCTGCAGCCCCGGCGCCGGGCTCGGCCGAGCATGCCGATCACGATGGGGCTCCAGCAGCGCCGAGTCGGATGACCGTCAGCCTCGTTCGGGCACGGCCAACTCGCTCGCCGGCCTTCGCTCAGCTCCCTGGCGCCTCCTGCAACGAGCTGACGCTCGACATCGGCAGGCAGGCGGAGGCAGGCATCGCCTTGGTCAGCTCGGCGATGCCGTCGCTCACGGCGGCGGTCAGCGCCTCGAGGGCCTCTCCCGTGCGACCCGCGTCGATCAGCCAGCGGGCTGCGGCGACCGCCTGCACCATCTGGTCGCTGATCCGGAGCGCGTGATCCTGCCGGTCGCAGAGCTCCTCGAGGAGCCTCCGCCGCTCCTCCAGGATCACTGCTGTCTCCTCGCGCTCCCGAGCGCGCTCGCAGACGTCGCCGAGCACGACGCCGACGAGGTACATCGTGAAGATGGGAGCTGCCCAGCCGGTGAAGTCGAGATCCCCGATGCCGTGGAGGATGGCGAAGGCGGCGAACAGAGCCGAACCGATGGTTGCGGCCGCGAGACCGGCCTGGCGCCCGACTGTCAAGGCGACGAGGCTCACCGGTAGGACGTACAGCAGCGCGGCGTCCTGGCCGCTGTGCTCGAGGTACCAGCGAAGCACGGTGACGGCAGCGAACATCACGCCGGAGACGGCTGTGAGCAGCCTCCGGTGAGAGGGTGCGGTCACCCATTCGATCGGCCGGCTCGCCGACCACCGGCGGGTCCGGGTCGGCGCCGCTGTTCCTGAAATCGTCATCTCGATCTCCCAGCCTGTCCGAGCGTCGATCGCTCAGCTAGGGCCGAACGGCCCTACGAAAGTCCGCTGGCACGCTATGCGCTGCTCGTCGGGCGAGGGCCGGACCTCGGCGGCGCCGGGGCTGTCTCGCCGGGCTCGCCTCGGAGGTCGTGCCAAGAGCGTCCGCACCGCTTGGTCGGGATACTCGAGCCGGCAGCAGTCGGCGGCGTCTCCTCGGCCGCCTCTTCGTCGATGAGCGAGACTCGGCTCCGCAGCGCCCCCGAGCCGATCGGCTCTCCGACACACCAGGGTGCCGGCCTGCGTCGGTCGCCGCGACGGACGGGTCCGATCGCCCGGGGCGAAGCACCCGAGGGGCGCCTCCGCTGCTCTCGACAGAGAGCGGGAATCCGAGCCAGCTCAGCGACGCCGAACCTCTGCAGCCTCTCACCTCAGCGCGGGTGGACGCCTCGGTGCGGGTGGTGGTGCTGCAGGAAGGAGGCCATGGCGAGGACCAGAAGGACGACGATGGCCCCGGGCAGCATGAGCGGAGCGAGCAGGACGACGGCGAGCACCCCGAGGGCAGCCACGACCACGAACACACCCATCGGTCTCCTCCTCATGAGTGGTGGTGACAGCAAGATCGTGCTCGTCGGCCCGCCCGGACGGTAGGGCCGTCCGACCCTTCCTTCTCGGCCGGCCTGTGGCCACCTCTGGCGGTCACCCGACCACTGCCATGGCGTCCGAGTTGCCCCGGAGGCGCACCCGGGTACCGGAGAGGTGCAAAGGGTGCACGGCAGCGACACGTCGGGAGGACAGATGACGGCGGCTGACGAGGCGGGACCCGTGGTGAGAGTGCGCGTCCGCCGGTCGTTGCTGCTGGCCGACCTCCTCACGGTGCTCTGGGTCGCCGGGTGGATCTTCGTTGCGGTGAGGATCGCGTTCGACGTGCGCAGCCTCGGTCACCTGCCGGGCACGCTGCGGTCGGCCGGGCGGGCGGTGGAGACGACCGGCAGCGGGCTCTCGGCCCTCGGTCACCTGCCCTTCATCGGCCGCAGTCTCGCCGGCATCGGCCATCGTGTCTCCCGCACCGGGCGGAGCACCGAGCTGACGGCGGCCTCGACCGGGAACAGCATCGACCAGCTGAGCGTGCTGCTGCCCGTCGTGGTGGGGCTCCTCCCGCTGGTACCCGTTCTGGCGGTCTACCTGCCCTTTCGCGTGCAGCGCCTACGCGAGTCGCGCAGTGTGATGCAGGTTCTCCGGCAATCGGAGGCGGGCGACCTGCGGAGGTTCCTCGCCCATCGTGCGGTGACCACGCTGTCGTTCCACCGTCTCGAAGCGGTGACCGGTGACCCCTGGGCGGATCTCGAGGCGGAGCGCTACGACGCTCTGGCAGAGGCCGAGCTCGATCGGCTCGGACTCCACGCGAAGTCACTGAGACCGACGCCCTGACCATGACCCACGACGTCGCTGCGCCGGGCGGCCGCCACGCCCGGCCGCGCTACAGCCGCCTGCTGCGATGGCTCGCGCCCGTCGTGATCGTCGGTTGGCTCGTCGCCACCGGCGCCGCGCTGATCTACATCCCTCCGCTCGCTCCGATCGGGTCGCGCAACGTTATCGGGTCCACCATCTCTCGCTCCTCGCCGGCGATCAAGGCGCAGATCCTCGACGCGAAGCGCTTCGCCTTCCCTCTCGGCGCCCAGGAGGTGGTGGTCCAGCATCGTTCACAGGGCCTCTCTGCCGGTGCGCAGCTCAACACGCTCAGGCGCGCGATCGATCTCGACCGCCACGCACTGCCGGGATTGCGTGGCATCGGCGGTGCCGTGCCGGTCGCAAACGACAGCGGCGTCGTCTCGGGGTTACGAGGGCGCGCCAACACCGCCCTCACGTTCCTTCTCTACCCGCCGCGGGTGAACTTCGCCCGGGCGACCGTGCTCGCAGAGGAGTATGGCCATCGCTACCTGGGCAAACCTGCCGATGGCCTCGTGGGGGTGACCGGCGCCTATGCAGCGGAGACGGCACAGAACCGTGCCCTCTCCTCCTCCCTCTCGCTCGTGGAATGGCTCGCCGTCGGCATCCTCCTCCTCGTCGTCGGCCTCACCTTCCGCTCCGTGGTCGCCCCACTGCTCGCGCTGGTGGCGTCGGCCGTCGCGTACGAGGTCTCCGAGCGGCTGCTCTCCCTCGCGACCATCCACCTCGGCGTCACGGTGCCGGCGGAGCTGGACCCGATCATCGTCGTGCTCCTGCTCGGGCTCATGACCGACTACACGGTGTTCTACCTGACCGCCTTCCGTCGCCATCTCGCAGCCGGAGGCGGGCGCGCCGTGGCAGCCCCGCTCGCCTTCTCGGAGGTGACGCCGATCGTCTTCGTCGCAGGCTTCACGGTGGCGGCCGGCGTCGCTCTCATCGAGCTCGCCCATCTCCACTTGTTCAGGTCGCTGGCGGCGGGCCTCACGATCACCGTGTCTGTCACCGTGCTCGTGGCTGTCACCTTCCTCCCTGCCGCCCTCGGGCTGCTCGGCAGGTTCGTGCTCTGGCCGAAGAAGGGTTCCCCCGAGGGCGGTCGCGGTCGGTTGCGCATGCAGCGGATCGCGGCCAACCGCTGGATCGGCAGTGTTCTCGTGCTCGTCGCCGTGGCAGCGCTCGTCTGGGTGAGCCTTCCGATCGGGCGCCTCTCTCTCGGGGTGAACCTGATCGCCGATCTCTCCTCGAGCAGCCAGACCCACCGCGCCATGCAGGCGGCCGGGAAAGGCTTCGCTCCTGGCGTCGTCGCTCCGAGCGAGGTGCTCGTGAGCGGCCCAGGGACGAACGACGCGGTGAAGCTCTCGCGGTTGCAGAGCCTGCTCGGGCGACAGCCCGGCGTGGCCGGCGTCGTCGGGCCCGCCGACAAGGTCAGCGGGATGCCGGCCGGGGTCTTCGTGAGCTCGATCGGGCCGAGCGCGCGCTACCTGGTGGTCTTCAAGTCCGACCCCTTCGGGAGCGCTGCCATCGAGGACCTGGACCGCCTCGAGGGCTCGATGCATCGCCTCCTCGCCACGAGCGGGATATCCGGGGCGACGGTCCGCTACGCCGGCGACACCGCGATCAGCGCGGAGGTGGCGCATCCCGCGCGCTCGGACCTCGTCACGGTGGCGTTGGCGGTGATCATCGTGGACTTCCTGCTGCTCGCCCTGTTCCTCCGGTCGCTCATCGCCCCCCTCGTGCTCGTGGGGGCTTCCGTGCTCGTCGTCGCGGCCTCTCTCGGTCTCGTCATGCGCCTGTTCCCTTCGACCGCGACAGTGACCGGGTTCACGTTCTACGTGCCGTTCGCGGCCGAAGTGCTGCTGTTGTCCTTCGGGGCGGACTACAACCTCTTCCTCACCGGTGAGATCTGGCGCTCTGCCCGGGAGCGCAAGTTCCGTGAGGCGATCGCGCACGGCGGCGCCGTGGCCTCGAGGGGCATCAACGTCGCAGGCGCCACACTCGGCCTCACCTTTGCCGTGCTCATCGTGGTCCCGCTGAGCTCGTTCGTCGAGCTCGGTGTGGCGATGCTGGCGGGACTGCTGATCGACACCTTCATCGTGCGATTCTTCGTCGTTCCCGGGGTATTGAGTGTCTTGGGCTCGCGGGCCGGGTGGCCCGGGCACCGGATCAAGGTGTCTCCTCGTTCGAGCCAACCGACCGAGGTGCCTCGCGGCGGAGCCGATGGTGGGGACGGCTCCAGGCGCCCGGCCTAGCCGACTGTGGGCAGTCTGACCACGAAAGGAAGCCAGCTATGCCAGGTAATCCAGCGTCCGATCTTCTGCGAATGATCGGCGGCTCACGTCGCAGCGTGCGGTCGCTGCTCGGACTGGTCGCCATCGGTGCCCCGGCGGCGCTCGGTCTCGGGGCGTGCAGTTCGACCGCCTCGAGCGCAGCTACGACGAGCTCGGCTCCGGCGACCTCCAAGGCGCCGGCGACCTCGAACGGGCTCGGCCGGGGCGCGAACCGCCTCTGCTCGGAGATCTCGACGGCGGTGAGGGACTTCCACCACATCAACCTCTCATCGCCCTCGAGCGTCTCCGATGCCTCCACGACCATCAACAAGGACCTGCAGCGCCTTCGGGCGACGCTGCACGACATCTCTGCCGCCGGGCAGAAGACGAGCGGAGCCCTCGGCAGCATGTTCTCGGAGGCTCATGCTGCGGTGAACGAGGCACAGCTGGCGGCGGCTCAGCTGGCCAAGGGGAATCTCGGCATCGCGCACGGCGACTTCAACCTGATCCTGAGGGATGTGAGGGCA
The DNA here is from genome assembly GCA_021797795.1 of Actinomycetes bacterium. GTDB lineage: Bacteria > Actinomycetota > Acidimicrobiia > Acidimicrobiales > Bog-793 > JAKACF01. Next base: position 5,706 of record JAJZZB010000080.1, read on the forward strand.
GCCAAGGCCGACGGCGCCAAGGCGAACATCCGCGCCTGTCTCTGATTCGGGTCCTGGCCGTCCCGACACTCGCCGGGGCGGTCAGGCTCGGCTCGGGACCCTCCTCAGCTGCGCCGCCCGGCGGCGGACGACCCAGGCTCTGGCGCATCCGAGACGGTGCCCGGCTGACTCCAGCGATGGCCGAGGCCGAGACGCTCGAGCTCGGCCCGCGCCAGCTGCTCGTGCTCCAACGGCCCCTTGCGCCCCCTGCTGAACAGCGCCCGATAGGGGAGGTTCGTCATCGCCCGATGGGCCAGGTAGCGGACGGCTCGGGGCCGGCTCTCGGGGTCCGCCAGCGCCGAGGTCAAGGCGTTCGCCTCCCGCCGCCGCTCGGTCCGCAGGCGGGCGAAGACGACGATCAGCGGCAGGATCGGCAGACCGGCGATGGCGACGCCGAGGAGGATGCTCAGCTGCTGCAGGCCGGCCCTGGACTCTCTCCCGCTCAGAGCGAGCGAGGCGCCTGTTTTCGAGAGCCTCGTCGAGGCGTCAGCGAGACCAGAGCCGACGAGCGGCAGGTGGCTGAGGCCGCCCAGCAACCGGGCGAGTGAGCCGAGGGAGTGCGAGGCGAGCCCGGCCATGGTCGAGAGCTGCTCGAGCCGCCCGACGTCGACGGCCACCCAGACGGCGAGGCCGATCCACACGACGAGCGAGAGGGCGGCGCCGACGCTGACGGCGCGGACCTGTCTCGGTGTCGCGTCGTCTGCAGAGGGCAGGATGTGGATCTCGCGCGCCATCGGGAGTGAGACGACCGGACGGCCGTCACCGTGGGTGTACCCAGCCTCCCCCAGCTTCATCCGGCGGCCCCGATACCGCCGGACGGTGCACCTGCGTCGGTGCCGGGACCTGGAGGGCTCTCGCCCATTCGGCCACAATGGCTCCATGGACGCCCTCCCTTCCGCCCTCACGCTGCACGGTCGGCACGCGCTCGTGACCGGTGCGGGCAGCCCGACCGGCATCGGCATCGCCTGCGCCCGCCTCCTCGGGCGCCTCGGGGCCTCGGTCACGGTGACCGCCACGACCGAGAGGGTGCATGCCCGCCGGGACGAGCTCCTCTCCGAAGGCATCGAGGCGGACTCCGTGCTCGGCGACCTCACCGTGGCGGCTGACGCCGAGCACGTCGTCGAGGTGGCGGCGGCCCGTCGTCCGGTGACCATCCTCGTCAACAACGCCGGCATGGTGTCGGTCACGACACCGGCAGCCTCGGGCAGCGTGCTCTCGCTGCCGCTCGAGCGGTGGCGTGCCGAGCTCGACCGTGAGGTGACCACGGCGTTCCTCTGCGCGAAGGCCGCCATCCCCTTCATGCTCGACGAGGGCTGGGGGCGCATCGTCAACGTCTCCTCGGTCACCGGTCCGGTTGCCGCCATGGCCGACGACGTGGCATACGCCTCGGGCAAGGCAGCGATGGTGGGACTCACCCGAGCGCTCGGGCTCGACCTCGCCCGATCGGGTATCACCGTCAACGCCGTCGGGCCCGGTTGGATCGAAACCGGCTCGTCGCTCCCAAAGGAGCTCGAGCTCGGCAAGGGCACGCCGGTCGGTCGCTGCGGGCGGCCCGAGGAGGTGGCCTCGGTCGTGGCCTGGCTCGCCTCACCAGGGGCGGGCTACGTCACCGGGCAGCTGATCGTGGTCGACGGCGGCAACCTGATCGCCGAGGAGCGCTACGTCCATCCGTGACGGCCGGTCCTCCCCCCTGTGCCCGCCCCGTCGGGCCGCTCACCGGGACGGCGGTGCGGCGAGCTCCCGCAGGCGGGCGAGGGTCGCCCTCGCCCGGGCGCGCACCGTCTCCTCCACGATGGGTGCGACGAGGAGACCAGGACCACCAGGGCGCTCGTAGGAGATCGTGAGACGGACGGCCGTCGCCTCCTCGACCCGGCGGAGTTCGAACAGCAGGGAGCGTTGGTCGCCTCCGGTCCCCACCCACCGGACCCGTTGCAGCGGGACGAGCTCGGCGAGGGTGATCTCAGTCCTGAGCGTGCGCGGACCGAGATGCAGCACCGCCTCATAGCGCGCCCCCACCACATCACCGTCGAGGCCCAGGGGGCGGAGCTGTTGGAGCCCCTCGATGACCCGGACGGCATGCTCGTGGCGGGAGACCAGGGGGAAGAGCTCCTCGGCGCGAGCGGCGATCCTCGTCGAGACCCGGATCGAGGTGACCGCCACGCCGCCAGTATTGCCGGACCCTCTCCAAGGTCGAGCGTCACTTGTCAGCGCGCACGCCCGTCAGCAGGACGGACATGCTACGGGGGGTCGTGATCGGCCGGAGCCACCGCCGAGAGCGGGTACACAGGAGCGACAGCGGCCCCGTCCACAGAGGACGTTCCACCCGGGGGCCGGTGCGGACGTGACGAGGTGGGGTTGGAGGGCAGTTGGCCGATGGTGAGCGAGACGGGCGAGGAGATCGAAGGTTTCTCTGCCTACTGGGAGCAGGAGGAACGGGCCTCGATCCTGCGCATCCGAGGTGACCTCGACTTGAGCGCCAGCTCAGCCCTGAGGGCCCTGCTCCTCGACGAGGTGGGGCTCGCCGGACCTCCGATCGTGCTCGACCTCGGCGAGGTGCCCTTCATCGACTCGACCTGCCTCGGCGTGCTGATCGCGGCCCTGCGCGAGGCCGGGGAGTCTCGCGGCGCCCTGCGCTTGGCCGCTGCCCAGCCCCGCGTCCGCCGGGCCTTCGAGATCGCCGCCCTCGACGAGCTGTTCCCGCTCTACCCATCGGTCGACGAGGCTCTGGAGGCCGACGAGCGATGACAGGCCCGCTGTCCTGAGCATGCCCCGGGGGCGGCTCAACCCCGCCGCCGGCCCTCACGCGCTCGCGGGGGCGACAGAGCGGGTACCGTCCGGCCGATGACGGAAGCGACCGCAGTCGAGGACGATGACGGTACCGCCGGAGAGAACGAGGCAGTCGTGGTGCCCCTCGATCCTTCCTCCTCGGCGCTCTCGGCCGGCGATCTGGACCCCGTCCCAGAGCGCGTGCTCGTCGTCGCCGCCCATCCCGACGACGCCGAATTCGGCGCCTCGGGCACCGTCGCCAGCTGGACCGCGCAGGGCGCGAGGGTGACCTACTGCATCGTCACCGACGGTGCCGCCGGTGCCGCCGACCCGGAGATCGACCTCGCCAGCCTGGCGAGCATCCGCCAGGAGGAGCAGCGGCGGGCCGCAGGGGTCCTCGGGGTGGACGACGTGGTCTTCCTCGGGTACTCCGACGGTCGCCTCGAGCCCTCTCAGGACGTGCGCCGGGACCTGAGCCGCGTGATCCGCCAGGTGCGCCCTGACCGCATCGTCGCTCAGTCGCCCGTGCGCGACTACCGGCGGATCAGGGCGAGCCACCCGGACCACCTGGCAGCCGGAGAGGCGACTCTCCGAGCCGTCTACCCGGACTCCCGCAACCCGTACGCCCATCCCGAGCTCCTGGCGGCGGGGCTGGAGCCATTCGAGGTGCCCGAGGTCTGGTTGATGGCCTCCGCCGAGGCGGACCGGGTGGTGGACATCACCGGGCACTTCGAGGACAAGCTGGCCGCCTTGGCGGCACACGCCAGTCAGATCACCGACATCACCTCGGTCGCCTCGTTCGTGCGCGAGTGGGCGGCCGAGACGGCGCGGCGCTTCGGGCTCCCCCCTGGCCGCCTCGCTGAGGCCTTCCAGGTCGTCGACACCCGCTGACGTCGCCTATCATCGCTGGCGCAACATCTCACCGAGAAGGGAGGTCGATCGAATGAGGATGCACTGCTTCCCGATGACCCGAGACGACCCCGCCCTCGGTGACCTCCATTTGCCCGGCTGAGAGACCCACCGTCCTCGTCCGAGGGTCACCGGGTGCTCCGACAAGGAGAATCCGACGTGACCGATCCCTTCTCCCGGGACGACCCGGCCGTCCCCGCCTGGCCGACCCGAGAACTGTCCAGATGGGGCTTCGACGCGAAGCTCCTCGCCCTCGCCAGGGCGAGCGCGGGCCCGGGCGACCTTCCTGGCCGCGTCACCCGCGCCGGCGCGAGGCACTGCCTCGTCCGGCTGGAGGGCGAGGAGCGCCAGGTCCCCGTCACGCGACGTCTGCTGGCCGACGAGCGACCGACGACGGGTGATTTCGTCCTCGTCCGCGCCGGTGAGCTCGCCGTCGTGCTCGAGCGGCGCAGCGCCATCGCGCGGGCCTCCCCCGACGCGGGACGGGGTCCGCAGACCCTTGCCGCCAACGTCGACACGGTGCTCGTCGCCGAGCCGCTCGGCGAGCGATGGCGGCCTCGCCGCCTCGAGCGCCTGCTCGTCGCCGCTTGGCAGTCCGGGGCGCTGCCGATCGTGGTGCTGACCAAGGCCGACGAGACCGGCGACGTGCCAGCCGCCGTCTCGGCGGCCATGGCCGTCGCCCCGGGTGCCGCCGTCCTCGCCGTCAGCGCGCTCACCGGGCAAGGGTTGGGCGCCCTCTCGGGCGAGCTCGCACCTGGCAGCACCACCGTCGTGATCGGCCGCTCGGGCGCCGGGAAGTCCACCCTGGCGAACGTGCTCTCGGGCGGGGCGGCCGGGCTCTCGACCGGCGAGGTCCGCCCGGACGGGAAGGGGAGGCACACGACCGTCGCCCGCGAGCTCGTGATGCTGGCGAACGGCGCTCTCATGATCGACACCCCGGGGCTCCGGGCGCTCGGGCTCGTCGATGCCGGTGAGGCGATCGAGCAGGCCTTCTCCGAGATCGAGGAGCTGTCTGCCGCCTGCCGCTTCCGGAACTGCTCGCACGGCCACGAGCCTGGGTGTGCCGTCCTCGAGGCGATCTCGAGCGGGGTGCTGGCGGCCGATCGCCTGCAGGGCTACCAGCGATTGCGGCGCGAGCAGGCGCGACTCGAAGCGATGGACGACAAGCGGCTGCAGGCCGAGCGGGCGTCCCGCCGTCGCCGGCTGGCGAGAGAGGCCCAGCGCCTTCCCCGCCGCTGAGCTACGCGCCCTCCTCGAAGACGCGGTCGAGCACCTTTGCGAGGACCTCGGGCGGCTGGGCTCCGGCCACGGGGTAGCGGCCGCCGAAGACGAAGAACGGGACTCCGCTGGCCCCGAGCTCGACGGCGGCCTGCTCGTCGCGCCGGACGTGCTCGGCGTAGGCGTCGGAGCCGAGCACCCGCCGGACCTCCGGCTCGCCGAGCCCGGCACCAGCGGCGATCGCCACCAGCTCCTCGTGCTCGTCGATCACCCGGCCCTCGGTGAAGTAGGAGGCGAACAGCGCCTCGGCGAGCTCGCCCTGGGCTGCGAGGTCGCGGGCGAGGTGGAGCAGGCGGTGGGCGTCGAAGGTGTTCACCCGCCTCGTCGCCTCGAGGTGGTACTCGAGGCCGGCGGAGGCGGCCAGCGAGGTGAGGTGCGCCTGGCTCCGAGCCACCTCCCCGGGGGTGAGGCCGTACTTCTGTGCGATCAGCTCCCGCATCGGGCGGTGGTCGCTCGGCGCCGCCTCGGTGTCGAGCTCGAAGCTGTGGAAGAGCACCTCGACCTCTCCGGCGCGCTCGTGGGCTGCCAGCGCGAGCTCGAGGCGGCGCTTGCCGAGATAGCACCACGGGCAGACGAGGTCGGACCAGATGTCGACACGCATGGACCTTCCAACATCGCAGGCGCCCGGGAACATCCCGCAGCCGACTCCCGTCGGGCCGTGATCCGGGCCGGCGGGTCGCCCCGCCGGCCGCCGGTGCCGCTCGCCGGCCGCTCCGAGCAACCCTTCGGCTGCTCTCGTGCCGGCGGGCCGCGGCGCAGTGGGGAGTCGTCGCCTCGGATGCATCTATGGGAATGTGAGGGCATGAGCATCGGCATCCTCGGCGGGACGGGTCCCGCCGGCACCGCACTCGCCGCCCGCCTGGCCGCCTCGGGCCTGGAGGTCCACGTAGGGTCGCGCGAGCGCACCCGCGCCGAAGGGGTGGCCGCCTCGTTGCGCGAGAGGTGGCCGGGCCGGCTGCCCGGTCTCCGGGGCGTCACGAACGAGGAGGCGTGCGGGGCCGAGCTCGTCGTCGTCGCCACGCCGTGGAACGGTGCCGCCCCGACGACCGCTCGCCTTGCCAGCGCGCTCGAGGGCAAGGTGGTGGTCTCGATGGCGAACGCCCTCGAGAAGGTCGGCGACGAGCTGCAGGCGCTCGTGCCCGCCCGGGGGTCGATCACGGTCGCGGTGCAGCAGGCCGCACCCGGCGCCCTCGTCGCCGGCGCCTTCCACCACGTCCCCGCCCGTGGCCTCGCCCACCTCGACGAGCCGCTCGACGGGGACGTCCTCGTCTGCTCCGACCACGCCGAGGCGACCTCCGCCACGATCGAGCTCGTCGATGCCATCCCGGGCCTGCGAGGCGTCGACGCAGGCAGCCTGTCGGCCGCCTCGGCCATCGAGGCCTTCACCGCCGTGCTCGTCGGGATCAACGTGAGGCACCGCGTGCACTCGAGCATCCGCCTCACCGGTCTCGGGGCAAGGCCGTGACGCTGCGTCTCTACGAGACCTCCCAGCGGGAGGTGGTCCCCTTCGAGCCCGGACCGGTCGTGAAGATGTACACCTGCGGCATCACCCCCTACGACGCCGCCCACCTCGGCCACGCTGCCGTCTATGTGACCTACGACGTCCTCCAGCGCCGGCTGCGGGACCTCGGGCACCGCACCGAGTGCGTCCGGAACATCACCGACGTCGACGACGACATCTTGAGAAAGGCGAGGGAGCTCGGGGTCCACTACCTCGACCTGGCCGCCGGTGAGATCGCCCGTTTCGACCACGACATGCGGGCGCTCAACATCCTCCCGGTCCACTCGAGCCCGCGGGCCACCTCGGCCATTCCCGACATCCTCGGCTTCATCGGCATGGTGCTCGACTCGGGCCACGCCTACCGGGCCGGGGGGGCGGTCTACTTCGACGTCTCGAGCTTCGAGCACTTCGGTCAGGTCAGCCACTACGAGCGGCCGCGGATGCTGGCGCTCGCCGCCGAGCACGGCGGCAATCCCGACGACCCGTTCAAGGACGACCCGCTCGACTTCGTCCTGTGGCAGCCGTCGGCCGACGGCGAGCCGGCTTGGGACTCGATGTGGGGCAAGGGGAGGCCCGGCTGGCACGTCGAGTGCTCGGCGCTGGCGCTTCGCGAGCTCGGCTCCACCATCGACCTGCACGGCGGCGGCTCGGACCTGATCTTCCCCCATCACGAGTGCGAGGCTGCCCAGTCCGAGGCCGCGAGCGGCCAGCTCTTCGTCCGCCACTGGATGCACGTCGGGATGGTCCGGCTCGGGGGCGAGAAGATGTCGAAGTCGCTCGGCAACCTGGTCTTCGTCCATAGCTTGCTCGAGTCTTTCGAGCCGGCGGTCATCCGCCTCGCCCTCATCTCCCAGCACTACCGGCAGTCCTGGGAGTTCGACGGCACGCTGCTCGAGATCGCGGCTGCCCGCCTCGAGCGCTGGCGGTCGGCCGGCGAGGGTGAGGGGGCGCTCGACGAGGTGCGCGCCCGTCTCGACGACGACCTCGACACCCCCGGCGCCCTCGCCGCCATCGACGAGGCGGCCCGGTCGGGAGCCGGGGTCAGCCGTGCGTCCGCCCTGCTCGGCGTGAGCCTCTGACCGAGAGCGGGCCAGAGCCGTTCGGGCACCCGGCGGCGGCCTCGGTACGCTGGTCCGATGAGCGCCGAGATGAACGTCATCCTGCCCGACGGAAGCGAGCGACGAGTCGGCGCGTCGACGACGGGCCGCCAGCTCGCCGAGTCGATCGGGCGGCGCCTCGGCGCGGCAGCCGTGGCGATCGAGGTGGACGGGCAGCTACGCGATCTGGACCGTCCCCTCCACGAGGGCGCCAAGGTGCGCATCGTGACCGGCGACAGCGAGGAGGGGCGGGCGGTGCTGCGCCACTCGACCGCCCACGTCATGGCCCAGGCGGTGACGGGCCTGTGGCCGGGAGCCCGGTTCGCCATCGGCCCGGCCATCACCGACGGGTTCTACTACGACTTCGAGCTGCCCGGCGGCGCCCACTTCAGCGACTCCGACCTCGAGCGCATCGAGGCGCGCATGGCGGAGATCATCGCCGAGGGCCAGCCCTTCGTGCGCGAGGAGCACACCGTCGCCGAGGGTCTCGAGCTCTTCGCCGACCAGCCCTACAAGGTCGAGATCATCGAGGGCGTCGGAGGCAGGGACGCCGAGACCGCCAACGAGGTCGAGGCCTCCGCCGGGGTCGTCACCGCCTACCGCAACAGCGAGCAGTTCGTCGACCTCTGCCGCGGGCCGCACGTCCCCTCGACAGACCGGCTCGGCCACTTCAAGCTGATGCGCGTGGCGGGCGCCTACTGGCGGGGGGACGAGCACCGCCAGCAGCTGCAGAGGATCTACGGGACCGCCTTTGAGTCCGACAAGGCGCTCGCCGAGCACCTGAGGAGGCTCGAGGAGGCCGAGCGGCGGGACCACCGCAAGCTCGGAGCGGAGCTCGACCTCTTCTCGTTCCCGAGCGAGATCGGCTCCGGCCTCGCCGTGTTCCACCCGAGGGGCGGCCTCGTCCGAAAGCTCATGGAGGACTACTCGCGGCTCCGCCACGAGGAGGCGGGCTACGAGTTCGTCTACAGCCCCCACATCACCAAGTCGGAGCTGTTCGAGACCTCCGGGCACCTCGACTGGTACGCGGACGGCATGTTCCCGCCGATGGAGCTCGACGAGGGGCAGCGGTACTACCTGAAGCCGATGAACTGCCCGTTCCACGTCCTCGTGTACAAGAGTCGCCAGCGCAGCTACCGCGAGCTGCCGCTCAGGCTGTTCGAGTTCGGCTCGGTCTACCGCTACGAGAAGTCGGGGGTGGTGCACGGCCTCACCCGCGTGCGGGGGATGACCCAGGACGACGCCCACATCTTCGTCACGAGAGAGCAGATGCACGACGAGCTCTCCTCGCTCCTCGTCTTCGTGCTCGGCCTCCTCGAGGACTACGGCCTCGACGAGTTCTACCTCGAGCTGTCGACCAAGCCGACGGAGAAGGTCGTCGGGAGCGACGCCGAGTGGGAGGAGGCGACCGAGACCCTTCGCCAGGTGGCCCTCCAGATGGACCTCGACCTCGTCCTCGACGAGGGCGGGGGCGCCTTCTACGGCCCGAAGATCTCCGTCCAGGCCCGGGACGCCATCGGTCGCAGCTGGCAGCTGTCGACGATCCAGCTCGACTTCCAGCTGCCCCGGCGCTTCGGGCTCGAGTACGCCGGGGCCGACAACGCCCGCCACCGGCCGATCATGATCCACCGGGCTCTGTTCGGATCGGTCGAGCGCTTCTTCGCCGTCCTCCTCGAGCACTACGCCGGGGCGTTCCCCACCTGGCTGTCCCCCGTCCAGGCGAGCGTCCTCCCGGTGCGCGACGACCACGCCGCCTATGCCGAGCAGGTGCGCGCCGC
>JAJZZB010000081.1 GCA_021797795.1 Actinomycetes bacterium
CATCGGTGCGGGTAGCGCCAGCGCCTCACCGACGGGGTACGGACAGGGCACGCTCTACCAAGTCGACAGTTCGGCGAACGCAACCATGGGTTCGTTCTGGTTCTGGGGAGCGCTCGACGGGTCTCCCGGCGACACGAGCGGCACGCTCACCTACCAGGAGACGGACTGCATCCACCTCGGTGGTGGCCATGCGACCGACGCGGCCGCACACGACGCGGGCAGCGCGGGCTGGTCGACTGTGATCAACCCGGGATACCTGACCATTACCGGTGTCAACATCATCGCCAACGCGCTGACCACGACGATCGAGGTCCCGCTCCCGTCAGGTAGCACCGCGGCCAGTGCCCTCGGGCACTCCTCGGGGCTGATCGTCACCGTGACCGCGGTGAACATCCCGATTCCGCACCTTCCGCCCGTGGGGGCTTCGTTCACATTCCCTGCGGGACCCTCGTCCGAGAACCAGATCGCGCCATAGCCAGGCAAGAGCCTGGGCGCTGTGTGAACAACCCCCTTTCCTCTGAGGGCAGCAACGCATAGCGTTTCGGTCGGGTCCTCGGGGGTGAGCCTGCACCGAAGAGCCGGAGTTGAGGGGGAAGATCCGGTCGCGCTGGATTTGGCCTCGGGCCAACAGGTGTCGTGCCCTCCTTAGGACGCTCCCGAGGGCCCACTGCGTCGGGGCGAGCACCCAGTTCCCGTCGTGCCTCGCAAGCCCGAGCACGACGAGCTTGCGGAGGTTCGAGGCCGCCGCCCGGCGTGCTGCTCGCCGCCGGCCAGTGGCCCCGCCGACAAGTACACCGGTGCTGCTGGTGCCTCGTCCCTCACCGTTCACGGTGGTGCTCTCTGGCGGTGATCGAGAGCCCCCGAGCGGCGCGCCTCCTCGACGGCCAGCGCCCCCGTGAGGTCCTCCGGGCGCGCATCGCGCCTCCTTGGCGCAGATGGCGTCGCCGACGTCGAGATCGCACGACGCGTGGGCGTCTGGTTGACGTCGCCTCGAAGTGGCGCAAGCGCCTGTGCGAAGAAGGGCGCGCGGTCTGTCGGATCGCAAGCGCTCGGGCCGCCCACGGCGCTTCTCCGGCGAGGTCGTCGCCAGCATCGGGGCTGGCCTGCGAGCCGCCCGATTGCCGCCAGCTGCCCCTCACGCGCAGGAGCTCACACGAGCTCGCCGCCCGGGCGATCACCGAGGGCCTCGTCGAGGCGATCCGTCCTCGGCGATTGGGCGCTGGCTGCATGCAGCGGCGATCAAGCCCTGGCGCTGCCGAGCCTGGATCTTGGCTCGCGACCCGCACTCCGCCGAGAAGGCCGCCCATGTCCTCGACCCCTGCGAGCGCCTGTCGAGGGCCACCCAGTCGAGGAGGACGAGTTCGTCATCTCGGCCGATGAGAAGTCCCAGCTGCAGGCGCTGTCACGGCGTCACCGTGATTCGAGGCCGCACCCGGACGCCTGCGGCGCGTCGAGTTCGAGCATCGCCCGGGCGGCACGCTGCCCACCTCGGCGCCCAGGTAGGCGTGCATCGGCCGTGCTCTTCGGCGAGGGGCCGAGCAGACCGGAATCGAGCCATTCATGGGCCTTGTCGACAAGGTGATGTCGACCGAGCCCTGCAAGAGCGCCCGGCGCGTCCACTTCGTCGTCGACAACGGCTCCTCGCACAACGGCAAGCGCTCGATCGAGCGGTGGAGCAAGCCTTTCCGAACGTCTCGTCGATCCACCTGCCGGTCCATGCCTCCTGGCCGAACCAGATCGTGGTCGTCTTCTCGATCGCCCAGCGCAAGGTCGCTCCGCTCGGGTGACTTCGCCGACCGCGGGGTGCTCGCCCGCCGCCCCGCGGCCCCCGAGGACCGCTGCAACGCGACCACGTCGCCCTTGGACTGGCGGTGCACCACGAAGGACCCCGCCCCCCTCTCGAGCGCACCGAGGCCCACGCCCCGCCCGCCGCCTGAGACGAGCGGCCCGCCACAATGGGGGCGTGAAGGCGCCCCCGGAGTCGACCAAGGCCAGCATCAGCTCCCGGCTCGCGAGACACGCCCGACAGCACTGGCCGGGCCTCGCCGGCGTGGAGGTGCGCTTCCGCTCGAACTTCGCCTACGTCGATGGCCACCTTGCCGACGGCACCGTCCAGAGGCTCTGCCGTCTCCGCTACGGCGGCATGGCACACACCTGGGGCTTTGCGATCTACCGGGCGAGCCATGACGACTACGAGGACTCGCTTCTCCCGAGCGGCCTGACGGCGGGGAGCCCGAGGAGGCGCTCGACTGCGCGTGCGGGCTCTACCCGGACGACCCGACTACCTGGTTCGATCCACCGACGGGCTCACGCGCGTGACCGCCAGCGGTGGCCGTTCAGAGTCGGGCGTACTGCTCGATGTCGGCCTCGAACTCCTCGATCATCCTCGAGGTGAGTGTCGGACGCGTCGCCCGGATCGACTCGAGCACCTCCTCGGTCGTGGCGGAGGCACCGACCTCGCCGGCGACCGAGCGCTCGAAGACGATCTGGGCGGCCCGGCGAGCGGCGAACTCGATGTCGGCAGGCGTCAGCATCTCCGAGCGCCCCACGATCTCGTCGAAGTCGAGTGACCCGTGCGGCACCTCGCTCAGGTACCGGTCCCAGATGGCCCGCCGCGCCTCGGCGTCGGGCGGACCGACCGGGATGACGTAGTCGAAGCGGCCGTGCCGCAGGAAGGCTGCGTCGAGCGCCCGGACGGAGTTCGTCGCGCAGACGAGCAGGCGGCCCTCCCTCTCCCGGAAGGCCGGGATGAGCTTCAGCATCTCGTTCGTCACCCCCTGGGCGGCCGACAGCGACTGCTGACCGCGCAGCGAGGCGATCTCCTCGACCTCGTCGATGAACAGCACGACCGTGTCGAGCTCGGACACCTGAGCGAACGCCTCTCGAAGCGCTGCCGCCAGGCCTGCGGGAGACTCACCGGCCAGCCGGGAGGGGAAGAGCTCGACAAAGGGCCACCCGAGACGGGACGCGACCGCCTTGGCGAACGTCGTCTTGCCGGTGCCGGGCGGCCCGAACAGCACGACGGCGCGGGGCGGCAGGAGGCCGGCGCGCTCGGCAAGCTCGACATGCGCGAGCGGAAGGACCACCCGCTGCTCGATGAGCTCCTTCTCTTTCGCCATGCCCTTCAGGGAGTCCCAGAGGTCGGGCCGCAGGATGCGCCCGCCGAGCTGGCCGAGCAGGCCGCGGTCGGCGAAGGTCACCGCTTCGAGCTTCTCGTAGAAGACGACGCCGGCTCGGGACCGGTAGCCCTGGTGCTCGAGCGCAGCCGCTCCGATCTCGGCGCTCGAGGAGAGCAGGCAGCTGATCCGGTGGACGCCCGCCTCGAGGAGTCGTCCCTCGAGACCGGACAACAGCGCACTTCCCATTCCGCGATGGCGCCAGTGCGGCGAGAGGCTCAGGCGGAGCAGCCAGGCCCGGTCCCGGTCCACCTCCGCCACGGCACACCCGACGACCTCCTCCGCCACGGTCGCCACCACCGTCGGCTGATCGGCCCGCACCGCCGCTACCAGCTCGCTCAGGGAGAAGACCGGCTCGCTGTCACCCGACGCCGGGTCGTCCCACAACCGGATGACGGCGTCGAGATCGTCGTCGTGGAAATCCCTGATCCTCCACAGTGCCATGTGCCAGTCTGCTCTATCCGCGCTCGTCGCGCGCCCAGTGGTTAGATAGCCTAAGTATGTGACCACCGAACCACTCGCCGAGACCGGCAGGCCCGTGCTCTCGATCGCCCGCGTGACCGCATGGCTCGCCCGCCAGGCCGAACGTGCGCTGGCGGCGAGCGACCTCTCCCTGCCCCAGTACCGGGTGCTCTCGCTGCTCGCCGAGGGCATGGCCCTCCCCTCCTCCATGGCGGACAGCCTCGACGTCCGGCGGCCGAGCATCACCGCAGTCGTCGACGGGCTGGTCGCCCGCGGGCTCGTCGTGCGCGAGACCGATCCGCTCGACCGCCGCCGCGTCGCCCACCGCATCACCGAGGAGGGACGCCTGCTCGTGTCGAAGTCGGACGAGGCCGTGGAGGAGCGGCTCCGGGCCATCGCTGCCAGCCTCGGCGACGAGGGCGAAGCCGCACGTGCGCTCGCCGGCCTCGAGCGCTTCGGGCCCGCACTGGTCGCCTGGCGCGCCAGCCGCCTGGCGGATCATCGGCGGTGACAGCGGCGCCGGTCATCGGGAGGTCGGCCGAGCCCGTCGACGACGGGTTCGTCCCGGTCGCGGTCGAGGCGCACTACCAGCGCCCACGGGCCGGCATCGACCCGGACCGGGAGAAGTCGTGGCTGCGGCGGGCCCTGCCGATCGTGAGGGCCCACCGGCTCTCGTTCGCCGCCGCCCTCTCCCTCTCCTTCGTCGGCCTCGTCCTGCAGGTGCAGATCCCCAATCTGCTGAACAAGGCGATCAACGATTCGATCGCGACGCGAAGGGTGCCCCTCGGCTACTACGTCACCTGGATCGTCGGCCTCGGAGTCGCCGCCGGCGTGACGGGTTACCTCGCGAGGCTGGCCATCAACCGGACGGCCTTCAACATCGAATTCGACCTGCGGAACATCATCTACGAGCACCTGACGCAGATGTCGTTCTCCTTCTACGACCGGGTGCAGTCCGGCCAGCTGATCTCCCGGGCGAACTCGGACATCCGGTCGGTCCAGATGTACATGACCTTCGCCCCCCTCATCCTCATCCAGTGCTCGATCGCGCTCGTCGCCTTCGCCTTCATGCTGTCGATCAACGTCCCGCTCGCCCTGCTCGCCATGGCGACGATGCCGCTCGTCTACGTCGTGAGCGTGAAGATGCGAAAGTCGCTCTTCCCGGTCTCCTGGCTCATCCAGGCGCGCCTCGCCGAAGTCGCGACGATCGTCGACGAGAACGTCAGTGGCGTAAGGGTCGTGAGGTCCTTCGCCGCCGAGGACCAGCAGCTCAAGTCCCTCGCCGGCGCGGCCACGAGGGTTCAGTGGAGCTACGTGAAGGACGCCGACCTTCGCGCCCGGTTCACGCCGGCGGTACAGAACTTCTCCCAGATCGGGCTCGTCCTCGTGCTGGCCTTCGGCGGTGCCATGGTCATCCAGGGCGAGCTCAAGGTCGGCGCCATCCTCGCCTTCAACGCCTACCTGCTGATGATGCAGGTCCCCTTCACCATGCTCGGGATGCTCATCATGATGGGCCAGCGCGCCGCCGCCTCGGCCGACCGGATCTACGAGATCCTCGACGAGCGCTCCGAGATCGTCGATCGCCCCGGTGCGGTGGACCTCCTCGACTGCAGGGGGGAGATCCGCTTCGAGCACGTGGGCTTCAGCTATCCGGGCGGAGACCGACCCCGCGTGCTCGAGGACTTCGACCTGAGGGTCGCGCCCGGCGAGACCGTGGCGCTCGTCGGGCGCACCGGGTCCGGGAAGTCGACCATCGCGAGGCTCGTCACCCGCTTCTACGACGTCGACCGGGGCTCGGTGCGGGTCGACGGCCATGATGTGCGGGACCTCACGGTCGCCAGCCTGCGGGCCAACATCGGGCTCGTCCTCGACGAGCCCTTCCTGTTCTCGGTATCGATCCGGGACAACATCGCCTACGGCCGTCCGAGAGCCACCCTCGAGGAGGTCGAGGCGGCCGCCCGAGCCGCCCAGGCGCACGAGTTCATCGAACAGCTTCCCGAGAGCTACGACACCGTCGTCGGCGAGCGTGGGTACACGCTGTCGGGCGGCCAACGCCAGCGCATCGCCATCGCCCGCACGCTCCTTGTCAACCCCCCGATCCTCATCCTCGACGACGCCACGAGCGCGATCGACGTCCAAGTCGAACAGGAGATCCACGAGGCGCTGAGTCACCTCATGGCCGGTCGCACCACCCTCATCATCGCCCACCGGCTCTCGACCATCGCCCTCGCCGAGCGGGTCGTGCTCCTCGACGCCGGCAGGATCGTCGCCGACGGCCGCCATGTTGAGCTCATGGAACGCTCCCCTCTCTACGCCGATGTGCTGGCGAGGACCGCGGGCGACGAGAGCGCGGCAGCCAGCTCACCGTCAAGGGGCCTCTGATGGCCTGGGGCGGCGGCGGCGCTTTCGGCGCTGGCGGCCACTCCGGGAGCGTCTCGGCGACCGGCCTGCCCTTCGGGGGCATCCCGAGCGAGCTGCAGGCGGGGGTGGACCGGCTGCTCGAAAGCGAGCCAGATCACCCCCGGGCGACTGCGACCTTCCGCCAGCGTCCCGGCGCCGAGGAGCTCCGACGCCTGAGCCTCTGGCGCCTCGTCAGGCGTGAGCCCCGCCTGCTGGTGCGCGCCCTCGGGCTCATCGTCGTCATGAGCGTGACGATGCAGGCAGGCCCCTACCTGACCGGGCTGGCCATCAACGACGGCATGCTTCCCCGCCACCACGACCTCGCCGTGGTCGTGATCGCCGCCGCCGCCTACCTGCTCTGCGCGCTGACGACCGCGCTCGCCCAGCGTTCGCAGGTCCGCACGACCGGACGGCTTGCGGCTGGGATCGTGAACCACCTCCGGGTGAAGGTCTTCTCCCACCTGCAACGCCTCTCGCTGGACTTCTTCACCGAGGAGAAGGCCGGCGTGCTGATGAGCCGGATGACGAGCGACATCGAGAACCTCCAGCAGCTCCTCCAGGACGGGCTGGCTCAGTTCGCCGTCCAGGGGCTGACGATGCTCGTCATCACGGCCTTCCTCTTCGTCATGAACGTCCGTCTGGCGCTCATCACCCTCGGGCTCATCGTCCCGGCCCTCACGGCGGCCTCTGTCTGGTTCCGGGCCGCCTCCGCCCGTGGCTACCTGCGCGTCCGCGACGGCATCGCCAACGTGCTGGCGGACCTGTCCGAGAGCCTCCAGGGCGTGAGGGTGGTGACGTCCCACAACCGCCAGCGGCACAACGTCATCCACCACCGCAACGTGGTCGGCCGCTACCGGGACGCCAACTTCTACACCGCCCAGGTGAGCGCCATCTACGGCCCGGGCACGCAGATGCTGAGCGTGCTCGGCCAGGGCGCCCTGCTCGCGATCGGGGGTGACATGGTCCTGCACCACTCCCTCGCCATCGGCGCCCTCATCGCGTTCTTCCTCTACCTGAACCGCTTCCTGCAGCCGATCCAGCTCCTCGTCCAGCAGTACAACACCTACCAGCAGGGCCAGGCCTCCATCGTGAAGCTGAACGGCCTGCTCGCCACGCCGCCGAGCGTCGAGGAGGCCGCCGACGCCGAGGAGCTTCCCGCTGTCGAGGGCCGGATCGTCTTCGACCGGGTCAGCTTCGGCTACGACCCTGCCGTGCCCGTGATCCGCCGGGTCGACCTCGCCATCGAGCCCGGCGAGACGGTCACCTTCGTCGGCCCGACCGGCGCCGGCAAGTCCACGCTCGCGAAGCTGATCACGCGGTTCTACGACCCGACCGAGGGCAGCGTCCGCATCGACGGCCACGACCTCCGCCGGGTCACCTTCGCCTCCCTGCGACGCCAGCTCGGCGTGGTCCCCCAGGAGCCCTTCCTGTTCGCCGGCACGATCCGCGACAACATCGCCTTCGGGCGCCCCGACGCAGACGACGCCGAGGTGGCGCGTGCCGTCGCCGCCGTCGGCCTCGGCGAGGTCGTCGAACGCCTTCCACAGGGTCTCGAGACGCCGGTGCACGAGCGTGGTCAGTCGCTCTCGTCCGGCGAGCGCCAGCTGATCGCACTGGCCAGAGCCTTCCTCGCCCACCCGCGCGTCCTGGTGCTCGACGAGGCGACCTCGAATCTCGACCTTCAGTCCGAGAGCAAGATCGAAGCGGCCCTCGACGTCCTGCTGGAGGCGCGCACGGCCGTGCTCATCGCCCACCGTCTCTCGACGGCGATGAAGGCGGACAGGATAGTCGTGGTCGAGCGCGGCGGGATCGTCGAGGTCGGCAGCCACGGGGAACTGGTGCAGGCAGGTGGGCGGTACGCAGCCATGTACGCGACCTGGGTGAGCCAGGCGGCGGTCGAGTCAGCCGGCCTGGCCGGCTCCTGAGGCGCGCAACGGGCGGGAGTGGCTGAGCGCCATCTCGAAGCCAGCCGCATCGACCGGCTTGGCCCAGAGGAATCCCTGAGCGAGATCGCAGCCGAAGCGCTGGAGCTCCCGGCGCTGCGCCTCGGTCTCGACTCCCTCGGCCACGGCCCTCAGCCCGAGGGAGTGGGCGAGCTCGACGACGGCGCCGACGATGGTCGAGTCCTCCTTGTTGCGTCCGAGGCCGGCGACGAAGAGGCGGTCGAGCTTCAACAGGTGCACAGGGAACCTGCGCAGCTGGACGAGCGAGGAGTAGCCGGTGCCGAAGTCGTCGACCGCCAGCCGCACCCCGAGGCCTGCCAGGCGGGCGAGAGAGGACAGGGCGACCTCCGGGTCGGCCTCGAGGGCTGTCTCGGTGATCTCGAGGCACAAGGCGGAGGGCTCGAGCTGCTCGTCGGCGAGCACCTTCAAGACGAGCGAGCCGAACTCGGGGACCGCCAGCTGGCGGGCGGAGACGTTCACCGCCATGGTGAGGCTCGGAGCGATCGCAGATCGCCACAGCGCCGCCTGCCGGCACGCCGCCCGGAGGACGGACTCGCCGAGAGGGCCGATCAGCCCGGTCTCCTCCGCCATCTCGATGAAGTCCGCAGGCGGGAGCATCCCGCGCACCGGGTGCTCCCAGCGGACGAGGGCCTCGGCGCCACGGATGTCGCCGTCGAGGGAGACGACGGGCTGGTAGTGCACCACGAGCTCCTCGTGCCCGATCGCACGGCGGAGGTCTGCCTCGAGGCTGAGCCGCCCGAGCAGCGCGAACCGCATCTCCTCGTCGAACACCTCCACCCGGCCGCCGCCCCTCCGCTTCGCATGGCGGGTGGCGACGTCGGCGTCGCGGATCAACGACGCCGCCGTCGTCCCCCTCTCGGCGGCGGTCACGACGACGCCGATGCTGGCGCTCGGGACGAGCTCGCTGCCGAGCAGCCGGAGGGGGGCGGTGACGGCACGTGCCACCCTCTCTGCCAGCTCGATCGCCCAGGCAATGTCCGCCACGCTCTCGATGACGGCGACGAAGGCGTCGGCGCTGAAGCGGGCAAGGGTGGGGTCGGCGCCGATCGCCGTCCGCATCCGTTTGGCGACGATCCTCAAGAACCGGTCGCCGGCCTCGTGCCCGAGACTGTCGTTGACGGCCCTGAAGCGGTCGAGGTCGAGGTAGACGACGGCAAGGAGGAGACCGCTCCGCCGCGTCCGGGTGATGGCGCCGTCCAGCCGGTCGCTGAGCAGCGCCCGGTTGGGCAGCGCCGTGAGGGGGTCCTGGAGCGCCTGGCGGGTGAGCGAGGCCTCGAACCTCCGGCGCTCGGTGACGTCCCGCAGGTTGACGACGAACCCCTCGACACCGGGCTCGCCGCGGTGGTCGGCGATCGTCCCCCGCACGAGGCGCCAGCTGGCGTCGACGTGACGGACCCGCCACTCGACGGTCGGCGTCTCACCGGTCTCGATGGCGGCGAGGACGGCTCCCCGGCCGATCTCGAGGTCCTCGGGATGGATGAGCTTCGACGCGGCCGTCCCGATCAGCTCGTCGGGCTCGTAGCCGAGCACGCGCTTGGTGGCCGGGCTGGCGTAGCTCAGCATGCCGTCGCGTCCGACGACGAGGGCGACGTCGGACGCGTGCTCGAGGAGGGCGCGCAACGGGCGCTCCGACCGCTCGAGCGCCACCGCCGACGAGACCTCCTCGCCCACGTCGGAGAGGACGGCGACAAGGCCGCTCAGCTCGCCGCCGTCGCCGTGCAGCGAGCGCGAGAC
Organism: Actinomycetes bacterium; assembly: GCA_021797795.1. Classification (GTDB taxonomy): domain Bacteria; phylum Actinomycetota; class Acidimicrobiia; order Acidimicrobiales; family Bog-793; genus JAKACF01. The sequence continues at coordinate 9,737 of JAJZZB010000081.1, forward strand.
GATCCGGGCGACGAACGACGACCCGTCCCTGCGCCGCTGAGAGACCACCTCGGTGACCGGGCCTGAGGTCGACCGGACGAGGCGCTCGGAGCGGTCGATCGTCTCAGCCAGCCACGGCGCCATCAACTCGTGAATCGGCCTCCCGAGCACCTCGTGCCGCTCCCAGCCGTAGAGCCGCTCCGCACCCGGGCTCCAGGAGACGATGGCACCGGAGAGGTCGCCGACCACCACCGCGTGGTCGAGCAGCTCGAGAATCCTGCCCTCGCTCGCCGCCGGCCGCTGCATGCCTCACACACCTTCCAAAAGTGTTGGAGGCGACCACATCCCAAGCCGCTCGCGACAGCCTAGGCGCCGTCACCCCTGGCAGTCGACAATTGACCGGTTGGTCAGCGGGCTCGGCGGGCGATCCGGGCAACGATGAGGAAGGCGGCGGCGACGACGGCCGCCACGAGCGCCACCTTCACGATCTCGACGAGCAGGCCGACCACGAAGGAGAAGACCGCGAAGGCGAGCACGACCGCCAGGATCGCCACCGCGGCCACAACAAGGTAATGGCCCCCCTTCATGACCCCGCCCCTCCTGCGGGGCTCCACGCCCCCCGACTTCGGCTCGATCATGACACCTCCCTGCGGACGCCAGTCTAGGTCGCACCTGACGGCGCCGGTCGGCGGCCGGGCGAGGAACGACGGGCTCGGCTCCCTGCCGACCGCTCGCACCGGGCCCGGCCGGACAGCGATGCGGAACCCTCCGCCTCCCGCAGACCCGGGGCGTCTCGGAGGAGCGCCGAAAGCTCCCCGCGACGACCTGCACCGGAGACCCTGGCTCGCCGCCGGGTCGGGACACCCCGGCACCAGCACAGCGATGCTGCGGCCTTGGGGGACCCGGCCGGCGGGGCGGGCTGTCCGCTCTGACCGGGAGAGCGATCCGCTCCCCGAAGGTTTCCCGCGTTAGAAATGGTCGAGGTCGGGGGTACGATCTCGCCACACCCGGCGGGGCGAGCCGGGAGGGAGCAGAGGGGTCGGATCGATGAGCAAGGCCAGAGTCCACGGGAGATCGAGCACCGGCTCGTTCGGGATCCCCCTCGTCGCGGGCGCCTTGGTCGTCGTCGCCGGCGTCGGCACGGCCGGCTTCCTCGTCGCCACCCACCGCTCCGGTGCTCGCACCCGCGCCACCCTGATCTCGACGCGGGCACGGTCCGCCCACTCCCACCACCACCATGCCGCACCGCCGCCCAAGGGGCCGCTCGGGGTCGCCGCGATCTCCCCGTCCTCTTCCAGCGCCTCGGTGCCGTGGCAGTCGGACGTGACGGTGCGCTACACCGAGCCGCTCGCCCCCTCGAGCCCGCTCCCGACTCTCAGCCCTTCGCCGGCAGGCAGCTGGTACCGGGTCGGGCCGGAGACCGTGCAGTTCCGCCCCGTGTCGCAGTTCACCCCGTACCAGCACGAGATCGTCACCGTCCCGGCGGCGTCGGTGAGCACCGGCGGCATGACGCTCGGCCACGACGTCCGCTCCGCATTCAAGGTGAAGGGTGCCTCGGTCCTCCGGCTCCAGGAGCTCCTCGCCGAGCTCGGCTACCTGCCGGTCGCCTTCACGCCTGCTGGTGGGAGCCAGCCGGCGCCCGCCTCGGGCGTGCCGACCTCGGCCACCCCCGGCTTCAAGACGCCCCCCTCGCCGCCGTCGATGACCGGCACCACCGTGGCGACTGCCCCGAGCGCCGCCGCGCCGAAGGACTTCGAGCCCTCCAGCCCGGGCGACGTCCCCCGGGAGGCGCTCGCCGGCTCGTTCAGCTGGCGCTTCCCCAACATCCCGCCGATGCTGGCGGGGCTGTGGACGCCGGGGCAGGCGAACGTCATCACGACGGGCGCCGTCATGGAGTTCGAAGCGGCCCACGGCCTCAGCACCGACGGCGTGGCCGGTCCGCTCGTCTGGAAGACCCTCCTCAAGGCAGCAGCCGAACAGCAGGTGACGACGGCGCCCTACGACTACGTCTACGTCTCCCAGGCGAGCCCCGAGTTCGTGACCGTCTGGCGTGACGGCGTGAACGTCTTCACGACCCTCGCCAATACCGGCATCCCGCAGTCGCCGACGGCGGTCGGGACCTGGCCGGTCTACCTTCGCTACCGCGTCACCACCATGAGCGGGACGAACCCGAACGGCACGCCCTACAACGACCCCGGCATCCCCTGGGTCAGCTACTTCAACGGCGGCGACGCCCTGCACGGGTTCATCCGGGCGGCCTACGGCTTCCCCCAGAGCCTCGGCTGCGTCGAGATGCCCTTCAGCTCGGCAGCCGTGGTCTGGCCCTACACGCCGATCGGCACGCTCGTCACGATCGAGTAGCCGCCTCGACCGCCCGGGCGGCATCGGTAACGTAGAGCGCGTGCGAGTCCTCGTCACCAACGACGACGGCGTCGACGCGCCGGGTATCGCCGTCCTCGCCCGGGCCCTCGACGACGCCGGGTTCGACGTCCTCGTGGCGGCGCCGGCCACCGAGGCGAGCGGAGCCGGCGCCGGCGTCGGGCCCCTCCACACCATGAACGACGGCATCGAGGTGGCGGTGGTCGAGCCCGACGGCCTCGAGGGCATCGAGACGCTGGCCGTCGAGGCCCTCCCGGCCCTCATCGTCATCGCCGGCTGCCTCGGCGCCTACGGAGCGCCGCCAGACCTCGTCGTCGCCGGCATCAACCCCGGTCGAAACGTCGGCCGGGCGGTGCTGCACTCGGGCACCATCGGGGCTGCGCTCACGGCGGTCCACTTCAACAAGCGCGGGCTCGCCATGAGCATCCAGTCGGGTCCGTTCTCCGCCTACGAGTCCGACACCGGCGACACCATCCATTTCGAGACGGCCGCCGCGCTCGCGGCCGAGCTCGCGCCCCGGGTGGCGGCCGCGCCGCCCCGAACCGTCGTCAGCTGCAACGTCCCCAACCTCCCCCTGTCGCAGCTGCGCGGCATCCGCCTCGCCCAGCTCGCCCGCTCCGGGCTGATCCGCTCGGCGCTCGTCGACGCAACGGGCAGCTCGCGCATGCAGCTCGAGCTCGGCTTCGGAGACGCCCCCGCCGGCGAGGAGAGCGACGAGGCGCTCACGGCAGAGGGGTATGCCACCCTCACCCCCCTTGCGAGCGTCGCCGAGGAGAGCCGCCCGGACGTGCGCAGCGCCGTGGCGGCGGCGATGGAAGAGACCGAGTCCACGCTCGGGATCGCCACGGGGGCGGCCAGCGAGGCGAACGGGCCGGCGGCCTGATCGCTCAGCGTGCCTCCGGAGCGTCGAACAGCTCCGCCATTTCACTCGACCCGTCGAGTGCCAGCTCGACGAGCGCCCGGCCGGCGATGCGGCCGATGAGGTTGCCCGTCCCGCAGTAGCCACCGGCGGCGAAGACGCCGTCGTCCACCTCCCTCACCACTGGAAGCCCGGAGGCGGTGAAGCCGACAACCCCGGCCCAGCGGTGCGAGACCCGGGCAGGTCCGCCGAGCTGTTCCGCCAGCCGTTCGAGCACCGACTGGACGACCGGACCGGGATGCGCCTTCGTCGTCCACTCTCCCTCTCCGCCGAGGTCGCGAGCGCCGCCGAGCAGCAGCTCGCCGGTCGGAAGTTGCTGGTAGTAGTCGTATCCGTAGCGTCGGTAGACGGGACGCTCGGCCACGATGCGCCCGAGCGGCTCGGTGGCGAGCATCTGCAGTCGAGCGCTCCTCACGACGCCCTCCAGGCTCGGCAGCAGCTGCTCAAGCTGGCCGTCGACGCAGACGAGAACCGACCGGCACTCGACACCTCCGCTGCCACATCTCACACGGCCCGGCGAGATCTCGAGGACCTGGGCAGCCCCGAACAGCCGCGCTCCCGCTTCGAGGCACCGCTGTGCCAACTCCCTGCAGCGCTCCACGGGCTGCAGGGAGGCATCGTCAGGCACAAGCAGGCCGTCTCCCTCGGGCCCGGAGTAGCGCTCGACCGCGAGACCGTCGGAGATCATGGCATCCGCCTGCCGGTCGCAGTCATCGAGCTCGGCGGCGTCCACCGCGATCCTGAGGCTGCCGGTGCGGCGGACGGCAGCCGGCGTCTCGGTCGCCATCTCGGTGAGTGCCGCAACGGTCGCCCGGTAGCAGGCGAGCGCCCGGCTCCTGCCGAAGCGACCGACGGCCTCGTGGTGGAAGGCGGCCAGACCGGCCAGGAGGAAGCCACCGTTGCTGCCGGCCGCTCCTGCGGCCACACCCGTCTCGTCGATCCCGACGGCGGGCACGCCACGCCGCACGAGCTCGCTCAAAGCTGCCAGCCCACTGCCACCAAGCCCCACGACGCACACCTGTGTCTCGATCCAGTCATCAAGAGTGCCAATTGCAGGAGCCGGGCGGGCGGCCTCGCCCCAGAAGGGCCGTGATGACGTCATCTGCCTCTTCTAGCAGGCAGCCAACTGTCACCTCGGTCGACACACGGCGGGCCGGCTCCGCCACTCTCGGTGGTATGATCTTGCTCGCCAGCAGGCGCCGCCTTACAGTGAGCGAGCGCAACTAGTCATACGACGAACGGCAGAGCAGCTCCCCCGGCACCTGGGAGACCGGGGAGGACGCGGGCCTCGTGCCCCTGCTCGTCAGTCGAGGAACCGGCTGTAGCGGCGCCCGACGCGTCACGTTCGTCCCAATCCGTCCAACGCCGGACAAAAGGAGCTGCATCTACCCACCAGCACACCAGGGCCATACCCGTCTGCACCTCGAAAGGATGCCTCGCATCCCGGCACACCGAGCCCTACCGGCTGCGTGCCACGAGCAGCATGCGACGAAGACGGGCTGCCCGCATCAGAGCACCCCCCTCCTGGAACTGGGGTTCCGGGTCATCTTGAGGAGCACGATGCGCAAGCACCCCCTGATCGCGCTGACCGCG